>DATBSG010000359.1:0-4729 GCA_036559945.1 Pyrinomonadaceae bacterium | reverse complement strand
GAGACGATGTCGATCTTCTTTACCGCCTCGAGGATGGCTTCAGGGGTGGTGTCGACTTTCGGCATGACGAATACGACGGGCTGCCAGCGCGTTGGAGAGCTTCGCAGGTTGGCAGCTTGCGCTACAACGCGCGCAGCTTATCATGCGGGAGAGAACTGAGGCTATCCACATCTTGGCGCGGCGTACCAAACGCGCTTGCAGCAGTGGTTGACCTGCGCAATCCGTGATAGCATCCGCGTGCAAATGCAATCAACACCCGCGTCATAGTAGGCGGCAATGTTAGTCCCCTTTCAATTGCGCGCCATTTCAAAACGCTCGGTGATGACGGCGAGCGTCCTCGTTATCCTGCTCGCAACTTTCATTTGGAATTTTAGTCGATCACGTCAGGTGTCAGAAGCCCGACCGTCAGGAAGGGCAACGCTCGCGTCCAACTCTCTTCCCGACTCCGATCCGGCGACACCGTCCGCTGATGCGGACAACGACGGCATTCCAGATTTCGCCGAGTTGCGCACGTTTGAAGATCGCGAGAACTTCCGCCGCTGGTTCACCGCGATTGCCGAAACTCAGTTCTACCAATTAAGCGAACAGTGGCAAAGAGAACAGCGCGACTGCGCCGGATTGGTGCGGTTTGCGATGCGGGAAGCCCTGCGACATCACGATCGCACGTGGTTTCAAAAGATGGGACCGGCGTACGAGCCGGTCGCGCGCGACGTCAACGGTTTCGATCTTGATAATAACCAACTTGGCGAAAAGATTTTTCGGGCGGACTTTGGCTCTTATCACGATGGCGATATTCGCGACGGTAAATTTTCCGAATTTGCCGACGGGCGCACACTGAAAAACTTCAATGTGGTTTTCGTCAGCCGCGACCGCCGCGAAGCCGAACCCGGCGACCTGCTTTTCTACTACCAGCCTTGGGTCCAGAAGTTCCCGTATCACGTCATGGTGTTTCTCGGCTCGCCCCGCGTGGCGCCGAACGGTCAGCGCGATTGGGTGGTCTATCACACCGGCTCGACCGCAACCGATGATGGAACCGTCAAGAAGTTGGAACTGTCGGTGCTGGATCAGCATCCCGATCCGCGTTGGCGGCCGGTCGAGAGCAATAAGAACTTTTTGGGATTTTATCGGCTGAAGATTCTCCAATGATTCATTTGTCTACGAACTTCACCACCGAGGTGGTGATAGTTCATTTCAGCAGCGTCCTCTTTTGAGGTTCACTTATGTCTAACACTAGAGTTCGTCGTTACGTTGCAACCGGCATCATCTACTTCGCACTGGTTGCGTCCGTGTTCGGCTTCAACGTCATTCGTGCACGAAGCGCGAAGCCGGCTGAAACCGCCGCCGCACAGCCAGAGACGCCGACCATCTCGAGCACGAAGCCTTATTTCTCGCTGACTACGAACCGCACTTATTCGCCAAACGAATCGGCGCGACTCTGGGCGAGTTATCAGAACGTCGACTACCTCGATTTCCGCGTCTATCGCGTCAAAGACCCAAACAAATTTTTCAAGCAGCTCGACAACCCGCACGAGATGGGCGAGCAGGAAAAAGAGCAATTGTCGAAAGGCTACGGCGCCCGCGTTTCTTTGCTCGAGCGCACACATCGTTTGAAGACTTCGATTTTTTCCGCTGTCAAGAACTATGTGCGCGACCATCTGCTGTCGGGGCATCGCGCGGCGTTTAACGAAAAGTTTCGCAAAGAGAAAGAGCCGACGCGCACGCCTTTGAATGTGGCGGATTATGCGCGCGTGCCGCTTTTGAATCCGGATCAGAAGGTGAAGGATTGGCGCGAAAGACTGCCGGCGCTCGAAAACGAATACGACAGCCGCACGATTCCGATCGGCAAAATGGATCCCGGCGTCTACTTGATCGAAGGCGTCAACGGCGACCTGCGCGCGTACTCGATTGCGGTCGTCACGAGCCTGACCATGGTGCAAAAGACCACCGGCGACGGACAGGTGGTTGTTTACGTTGTCGATCGCAAAACCGGAGCGCCGCGAGAAGGCGCCGACGTCGAGGTGACCAACGCGAAAAAGACGCTGGCGACGGGAAAGACCGACAAGAGCGGCGTGTTCAAAACTGAAATCAAGCCGCCGGAGAAAACCAACGAAACGCCAGCCGAAGATGTCGATCCGCAAGATTCGAAGACAAACGCGTACCTGATCATGGCGCGCGACCGCGACAACTTCGTCATTTCGGATATTGAATCGTTTTACTTTAGCGGCGAAGGCGGCGAAGACGATCTGCTTTCCAGTGAAGACCTGACCAGCTACATCTACACGGACCGGCCCATCTATCGTCCGGCGCAGAAGGTTTTCTTCAAAGGCATCCTGCGCCAATGGGGGCGTGAAGGTTACAAGCTGCTCGACGCGAAGACCGTCAGTGTCACGATCGAAGATCCGAACGGCGGAAAGATTTTCGAAAAGGATTTGCCGCTGTCCACCCGCGGAACTTTCAGCGGCGACGTGGATCTTTCAGACGAAGCGCCCCTCGGCGGCTACAACCTCACGGCCAAGATTGGCGAAGCGACCTCGAGCGGTTACTTCGAAGTTCAGGAATACAAAAAGCCTGAGTTCAAAGTCACGGTAAAAGGTCCGAAAGAGTTCGCCGCAGTCGGCGAGAAAGTACGCTTCACGGTCAGCGCGAACTATTTCTTTGGCGCGCCGGTGACGAAAGCCGACGTGCAGTACTACATCTACAAACAACGCTATTACCACTGGTGGTGGGGCAACGACGAGAGCGACGAATTTGATGACGCGGCCGGCCCGGAAAACGAAGGCGGCGATGAAGAAGACTACGGTTATTACGGCACCGATCTCGTGACCGAAGGTGAAGGCGAGATGAACTCGCGCGGCGAGATGGTCGTCGATTTCGAAGTGCCCGCGCCCGGTGACAAAGAGGAATGGGATTATTCGTATCGCCTCGAAGCGCAAGTCACTGACGCGTCACGACGCGAGATGTCCGGCGCGGCGTCATTCATCGGCACACGCGGCAAAACTGTCGCCGACGCTTATCCGGAACGCTATCTGTACTTCCAGGGCGACCCGGCGAAAATCCGGGTGAAAACTGCTGACTATGCCGGCCATCCCGTATCCCAGAAAGTCACTTTGAAGTTCATCGAACAGAAGTGGGAGAAAAAGGAGAAGGAAGAAGAGTACAACGGCTACAAGTACACGACTTACGATTACATCCTGCATGAGCGCGAGCTTTCGTCGGTCGATGTGAACACCGACAGTCAGGGAAACGCGGCGTACGATTTCACGGTGCCCTCGCCCGGCAGCATCTACGTCAAAGCGATCGTTTACGAAAACGGAAAAGAGATTGTGAATCGCGGGGGATCTTTCTGGGCCCCGGACAAGAAGGGCGAGTGGTCCGATTTTGAGTATCGCGATTACGAGGAAGACGCGATCAAGCTCGTGCCCGACAAGAAATCTTACAAACCGGGTGAGACGGCGCACGTGCTGGCAATGCTGCCGAAAGACAAGGCGCATCTGCTGGTTACGACTGAACTCTCTGAAGTGCTCACCGTGCGGCAGATCGATGCGCCGGGACGCAGCATTGTTATCGATGTGCCGATCGATCGTAAGTACGAACCGAACGTGTATCTTGACGTCGCGTTCGTTCAGGACAACGACATGTTCGAGCAGAGCCAGCTCATCGCCGTGCCGGCGCGCGACAAGATGCTGCAACTCGATATCATTCCCAACAAGAAAGAGTTCAAGCCGCGCGAAGTCGCGTCGTACACGATCATGGCGCGCAATGAAGACGGGTCGCCCGCGGCAAATGCGGAAGTGAGTCTTGGCATCGTCGACGAAGCAATCTACAGCATTTCGCCCGAGACGGCCGGCAACATCAAGCGCGATTTTTACGGCCGGCGCTATAACGAAGTGCAGACGAGCCTCGCGATCCATTACACGTTCACGGGTTACGCGGGAGAGAATCCTGCCGAACTTGCGAAGAACAAGTCCGCTTATCAGCTCGCGGACTTCAAGAACGAGAGTACTTCCTACGCCGAACCAACCATCCGCAAAGAATTCAAAGACACCGCGTTCTGGCAGCCGGACGTGGTGACCGGTGGCGATGGCAAAGCGACTGTTGAATTCAAACTTCCCGATAACCTGACTACCTGGCGCGCGACTGCGCGCGCGGTCACCACCGACACGCGCGTTGGTTCGTCGGTCCAGAAAACGATCGCGCGCAAAGACGTGATCATGCGACTCGAGATGCCGCGCTTTCTGACTGAAGGCGACACGGTCACGATCTCCGGCGTTGTGCACAACTTTTTGAAGAGTGATAAGTCAACGAAGATTTCGCTCGACATCAACGGCGCGCAGTTGCTGGATTCGCCAAGCGAAACTGTGACGATTCGCCAAAATGGCGAGCATCGTGTTGATTGGCGCGTGCAGGCAAATCAGGTTGGGAAGCTGACACTGCTGGCGAAGGCTCTGACAGACAAAGAGTCCGACGCGGTTGAAATGACGATGGACATTGTCCCGCATGGGTTGAAGCAGACGCTCGGCAACACAACCACGCTAATGCAGAACGACGCGGATCAGACTTTTAACCTGAATTTGCCGGGCACGACCGACGCACAGGCGCGCACTCTGCGCATCGAAACGTCGCCTTCGATTGCCGGCGCATTGTTCGGCGCGCTCGATTACCTGACGAGTTATCCATATGGCTGCACGGAACAGACGATGTCGAGCTTCCTGCCGAACATCGTCGTCGC
>DATBSG010000358.1:0-4017 GCA_036559945.1 Pyrinomonadaceae bacterium | reverse complement strand
GGCCGGCCAATGGATGGTGTCAACCAACGGCGGCAGCCAGCCGCGATGGAGTGGGAATGGGAAAGAACTCTTCTATATTGGTTCGGACAGAAAGCTGATGGTCGTTCCGGTAAACGAAGACGGAAACAACTTCACTGCCGGAACGCCTAAGCCGTTATTTGATACGCGCGTCGCCACGATCTCGTTTATAGCATCTGCAACTTACGACGTAACACGCGACGGGCAGCGCTTTCTGGTGATCACGGCAGTCGAAGAATCCTCGCCTTCACCACTGACAGTTGTCTTGAACTGGACCGCCGGGTTGAAGAAATGACATGAGCATCGCCGCCGGAACAAAACTCGGCCGCTACGAAATCCGCTCGAAGCTTGGCAAGATGGGCGTACGTGCATCCCGTAACGTGATTGAGCTTCTGTTAGTCATTCTTTTGAGTGGCAGCGCATTCGGCCAATTTATCTCTGCCGATACCTACACGCGTTACGAACTGCTGGCGCCGGAAACTCATCAGTTCAAGATTTATTACGAAGTGACCGAGACGCGGGCGGGCGCACGGTTCCATTTCAATCAAATCCGTGAAGGCAGCGAGGCATCTGATGAATCAGTGATCGATCTGGCAACCGGCAAGCCGCTCAAGTTTGAAGTAGTCACCGGGGCGCAAGCGAAGACGGATTCGCCTGCCGACAATTTTGCCGCTACCGGTCACTACATTAAGGTGTTCCTGGCTCATCCTGTTCCCACAGGCGGCGAATATCGCCTCGTGATTATCAAGACTTACAAGGACGACAAGAGTTATTACGCTGAAGGCGATCAGATCGTTTTCAAGCGTCCGCTGGGAATTCCGCGCGACAGCGTCGTCCTGCCGGCTGGATATGAAATCGTTTCGTGTTCAGTGGCGACTCAGGTGTTGATGGAAGCTGATGGCCGTTTGAAGCTCGCGTTTGTGAATCCGGGCAGCGGCGGACAACTGGAGGTCACGATCAAGGCAAAGAAGCTGCCGGCTGCAAGAAAAGCTGAAGCCGTTTAGGTTGTACTGCCATTTGATTTTCATTTAACACCCCGCTTCAGCGAGGTGATCGCGGCCCGCAGAGCAACTGGATAATCGTTTCAACGGTTTCCGGCAAGCCGTTGAAACGGCTTTCATTGAGAAATTGTACGACCAGGTCACCTCGCTGAAGCGAGGTGTTAATGAGATTGAAACCGATTTACTGCTACTGCCGCATGATGAGATTCAGAGCACTGATTATCACCGCCCTTTTCGCTGTGTTTTGCTGCCTTGCGGCGATCAGCCTTGCCCAGAACCCGCAGGCGAATCTTACCGAACGCGCATATCAGGATCGCGAGATTATCTACGAGCTGCAATCGCCTGAGTCACACGCCTTTCGGATCACGCACGACTACACGGTCCGCAAAGTTGGCGAGCAATACTATTTCAACGTCGTGCGCGCGGGCAGTCACGTCTCAGATCCCGAGAGTATCGATCTTGATACCGGCGAGAAATTGAAGTGGGAAATTATCAATGGCAAGCAAGCGACGGAACATAAACTTCCAGTCGGCGAGGCGATCAAAGGCGACACCGAGATTGTGGTAACACACCTGGCTCGTCCACTCGCGCCCGGAACAACGAACCGTATTCGTTTGAAGGAAACTTACGCCGATCCCAAGAGCTATTATCTCGACCGTGATGAGCTGGTTTGGGATCGAAGCTTTGGCCGCCTGCGTAACACGGTAGTGTTGCCCGCGGGCTGGTACCTGACGGCGTTGGCTTCGCCCGCAACGATCGAGACACTTCCCGACGGTCGCGTTTCGGTCTATGTGGTAAATCCGCGACCCGACGACGTGCGCGTATACCTGCGTGCGCATCGCCGGGCCTTGAAGTAGTTCGTCGTTAGTTGTCGCGCTGAAACGAACGCAGATCGAAATTCATTTACTTTTTTCATATGCGATACAGACAGTTCGGGCGCACGTCCTGGCAAGTTAGCGAAATCGGCTGTGGCATGTGGGGCATGGGCAGTTGGTCAAACTCTGATGACCAGCAGTCGCTCGCGTCCCTGCAAGCCGCAGTCGAACTTGGCTGCAACTTTTTTGATACGGCATACGCCTATGGTGAAGGCCGCGGTGAAAAGTTGCTGGGCCAGACCGTACGCACGAATTCGGCGGAGCGGCTCTATACCGCGACGAAGATTCCGCCGATGAATCGGGAGTGGCCGGCGCGGCCGGACTCCACGCTCAAAGAATCTTACCCGCCGGATCACGTTGAGGAGTATGTCCACCGAAGTTTGCGAAATGCCGACCTGCAAAGCTTCGATCTGATTCAGTTTCATACCTGGAACGATAATTGGTTACGCGACGATCGCTGGCTCTATAAGCTTGACGATTTGCGCAGCCAGAAGCTCATTAACGCGATTGGCATCAGTCTCAACCGCTGGGAACCGTGGAATGGCGTGCGCGCAGTAAAGACTGGACAGATCGATTCGGTGCAGGTCATCTACAACGTCTTCGACCAAAATCCTGAGGACGATCTGTTTCCGGCGTGTGCCGAGATGAAGGTGGCTGTGATTGCGCGAGTGCCGTTTGATGAGGGTACATTGACGGGCACGCTCACGAAAGAGAGCCGTTGGCCCGAAGGCGATTGGCGCAACACTTATTTTGTTCCCGACAATCTGATTCCGAGCGTCGAACGCGCCGAGGCGCTAAAGGAAACTCTCCACATCTGGAACCAGGAGCACTCAACAACGATCACGATGCCGGAGTTGGCGCTGCGTTTTATTCTCACCAATCCCAACGTCAGCACAATTATTCCAGGCATGCGCAAGTTGTCTCATGTCGAAGCGAACATTGCTGCTAGCGATGCGGGCCCATTGCCTCGTGAATTACACGAACTACTGAAAGCGCACCGCTGGGTGCGAAAACCTACTCCCTGGTCGCAGTGAAAGAATCGTTGACTTCCGGCTGGGCCGAGTATTCCGAAAACTGGCCTCGCTTTGTCCACTCGGATAGAATCGCCGGCGAATTTGCACCGGCATTTTTGAGGAGGAACGATGTCACGCTTCATTACGACCGTCTGCACAGTTGCGTTCGCGCTAACGATCCCGGTCGCTGCCCAGGATCGCGCGACCTTCACGGTCGGCACGGCCACGGCGGCACGTGGCCAGAAAGCTACTGGCACGATTGATGTCCCGGCCGGTAGCGACGCTGCTTTGAGCATTCCCGTCGCCGTTTTTCATGGCGCGAAACCGGGGCCGGTGCTGGCCATCGTCGCCGGCTCTCACGGCACTGAATACACTTCGATCATCGCACTTGAGAAACTGATTGCTACGCTCAATCCGGCAGAAATTTCCGGCACGGTGATTATTGTGCCGTTAATCAACATTCAATCGTTCGAACAGAAAGTGCCGCATCTCAATCCCGTGGACAAGAAAAGCATGAATCGCTTCTATCCCGGCAGAATGGACGGTACGCAGACCGAACGCGCGTCATACATGATCACTAAACAGGTAGTCGAACAGTGCGATCATCTGATCGATCTCCACGGCGGCGATTTGGATGAGAGCCTGCGGCCTTACAGCTACTGGACCAAAACCGGAAACGAAAAGCAGGATCAAATCTCACGCGAGATGGTGCTGGCATTCGGTCTCGATCACATCATCATTTCCGCCGACCGGCCGAAAGACCCGCAGGCTTCGCGCTATCTTGAGAACACAGCGACCACGCGCGGCAAACCTTCGATCACTGCGGAAGCCGGTTACGCCGGCACAGTTGAGACTGACGATCTCAACGCGCTCGTCAATGGCTGCTTGAGCGTGATGCGCTATCTCAAGATGCTGCCCGGCCCGCCAATAACGATTGAGCATCCGGTTTGGATCGAAAAGGTTGTAACTCTGGCGAGCGAACAAACAGGGATGTTCTATCCACTCGTCAAACGCGGAACTTACGTCGAACAGGGGATGAAAGTTGGTTATGTTACGGATTATCTCGGCAAAGTGGTATTCGAAGCCCGCGCGCCGACGGCGGGCGTGGTG
>DATBSG010000357.1:0-4868 GCA_036559945.1 Pyrinomonadaceae bacterium | reverse complement strand
GGCAAAGGCACGGTTCAGTTGCGTGGCATGTTTAGTTTCGAACCGTTCACCTTTCCGCCCGGAGGCTCGCCACTAATGTTTCAGACAGGTGAGACCTACAAAGGTCAGCCGCTAATCGACCATCAGCACCCGCATGATCTCTTTATGGAATTGTCAGCTCAGTACACCTTGCCTCTAGGTGAACGAGGCACATGGTTTACGTACTTTGGCTATCCAGGCGAGCCTGCACTCGGTCCTGTGGCATTCATGCATCGCATGTCCGCATCGGAGAACCCTTCAGCCACGCTGTCGCACCATTTGCAGGATTCAACGCACATCAGCTTTGGCGTGTTGACGACTGGCTTCACTTATCGCTGGTTCAAATTGGAAGGCTCGATCTTCAACGGACGCGAACCCGACGAGAACCGTTACGACTTTGACGCGCACAAATGGAACTCGCGTTCGGCGCGGCTTTGGTTCATGCCGAATCGAAACTGGGCGCTACAGCTCAGTCACGGCTTTCTGCGCAGTCCGGAAGCGCAGGAAGCAAATGCCGACATCCGACGCACGACGGCGTCGATCCAGTACAATCGAGCATTCAATCACGGCAATTGGGCCTCCGCCTTCATCTGGGGACGCAATCACATAAGCGAACCTGGCGAGATTCACAATCTCAACAGCTATACCGCTGAGTCAACCGTGAACTTTCTCGACAAAGATTATCTGTACACGCGGCTTGAGCTGGTGGACAAAGACGATCTGCTGCGACCTTCGGATCGGGCGCTCTTGAGAATCACGCAGTCACATCCATCATTTCGCATCGGCGCGTACACCTTCGGCGGCGCGCGTGATATCTGGAACACGGCCAAAGTCTCGCTTGCCGTCGGAGGTGATGTGACGTTTTATTCGAAGCCGTCGATTCTCGATCGCCTTTACGGCAACAATCCGGTTTCGTGGAAACTTTTCTTCCGCATTCGTCCGGGCAAGATGGATATGAGCATGCATGGAATGCACGGCAGCACCAACAAGTAAAGTAAGCCGGATGAATAATCAGGGTGGAGGTAAATGCGATGACACTTCCTTTATCTGGTTTCGGTTTCCTGTTCGGATACATCGTGCTGGTAGGAACGGCGTCCTTCCTGGAGAAGTACAGCATGAAGCAGTTGAACCCGTATCAGGTGAACTTTCTCATGGCGATCGGAATGGCGGTTACCGCAGTACCGGCGTTGTGGGTGAAACAGGGCAGTCTGACAGTTCCAACAAAAGCCTTGCCCTTGGCCGCGCCGATTGGGTTATTGATGGCGTTGGGCTCGATTTGTTTTGTGCTCGCACTATCAAGACTTCCGGTTGGAATGGCGACCGCGATCTCGACAAGTTATGTGGTGCTCGTGTTTTTTCTCTCCTGGCTCTTTTTAAGTGAAAGCATGAGTTGGATGAAAATCGCGGGCACGTTATTGACGCTTGGCGGTGTCGCACTACTTTCGTGGGAACAGAAGTAGGCACGGATTATGCGGAGGAATTCAGATGAAGCCAAGAAACCACTTCAAACTTACTTTCGGGTTGATTGCGCTGCTGGTCAGCGCAGGCGCTTTATCGATAGTCGCCGAAAGCGGGAGCTCCGTCCAGAACGAAGAATCTGCTGTGCGTGACGTGTTGCTGAGAAGCGCGTCAAGCTTTGCCAAGAATGATCTGGCCGAAGCGACCAAGGTTTGGGCCAACGACGAATCGCTGACGATCTTTGAGAGCGGTCACGCTAATTACGGCTGGGCTGATTACCGTGACAATCATCTCGGGCCCGAGATGAAAGAGATGCAGAACACCAAGTATTCGTTCAGCGATATGAAGATTCATCTGGCCGGCAAAACCGCGTGGGCGACCATGAAATATTCGATCGCCGCCGATGTTGGCGAGGCCGGAAAGACTCGTCACGTCGAAGGCGCGGGTTTGGCAACGGCGGTTCTGGAAAAGCGCGACAGTCAATGGCGCATCGTGCACTGGCACTCGAGCGCGCCGCGCCGGGCTCCAAGTCCGAGCGCTTCCCCGGTGAAGAGCCCGTAGCGCGACGCCGTGCGAAATTTTGCCTTGTTCGGCGAGGATTTCCACAGAATTAGTCAGCACACCGCCCAAAAACCCAGTGAAATTGGCGGGCACGATGGTTGCCGATGATTTCGGGCGAGGGGTCCGCCGTTGAAGTCTGCTATGAGGATCTTAAAGGTTGACCCGATTACCAGTTTTCAATACAGTGACAGTTGGCGATGAAGTTGCGACTCGCATCCCTGTTCCTTCTGCTCGTGCTCTTCGGCGGCGCGTTTGCCGGAGTGCCGCTGAGTTTTGGCGAGAGCCAATGCGGCATGGGCGGCCGTGTGGACATGGATTGCTGCAAAGCTGCGCTCGCGCAAAAGACCAAACCGAAGTTCACGCAGCAAGAGGAGCTGTTGTGCGCGCTCAGTTGCGCACAGAACGGAACCACGTTGCCGTCGAGCGTCGTGCGTGTCACTCCGCCGGTGCAGACGATTCAGCCGGCGCATCTCGCGTTGACCCAGCCTCTGTCGATTCCGTTTTCAGTATCCATGGCTACAACGCGTACGCACAGTCCGCCCGGTTCGCCACCCACATACCTCCGTAATCTCGCACTTCTGATCTGATTCCAACAAGGCCGTAGTGTGTCTTCTGTCAGTTCGTACAGAACTGCAGAGGTTGGTCTATTCGTGTGCTTTGGCACGCACAAACCTGTTTGGAGGAGCAGATGAAGAAGTCTCTCGTTATCACCATGCTTTCGGTTGCGGCTCTGGTAATCCTGGCCGCCTGCACAAAATCCAACACGACGGCGAGTGGTAAACCGATCGCTTCGACGACCGTAGACAATCTGACGGCGACACTCTCCAACAGCACGGGCCAATTGAAGCAGGGCGACCAGGAAGTCACGCTCGCGTTCACTGACTCTTCGGGCAAACCAGTCGACGTCGGCGCCGTGTCGTTGAACTTTCACATGCCGGCGATGGGAAGCATGGCTGCGATGAATGAGGCCGTTACCCTGACGACCACCACCACGCCAGGCGTTTACGGCGGCAGGGTGAACATTCCAATGGCCGGCGAGTGGCAGGGACAACTTGCTTACGAAGGCCCGGCGGGAAAAGGCAAAGCGACGTTTAGCGTGACAGCACGATAAGTCTGGTCTTGGGACTTTGGTTTTGGGTTTTTGACAAAGACCAAAAGCCAAAGACCAAAGACCTGCAAACGATATGATTCATCGTCTCATCGAATTCAGCATGCGAAATCGCGGTCTGGTGATCGCGATCTATCTCGGGTTCGCGGCCTGGGGTTATTGGGCTTTGCTGCGCACGCCGATCGACGCGATTCCTGATCTCTCTGAGAACCAGGTGATCGTGTTCACTGATTGGACCGGACGCTCGCCGCAGGAAGTTGAGGATCAAGTCACATATCCGTTGGTGACGAACCTGCAAGGGCTGCCCGGCGTGCGCGTCGTCCGCGCGAGCTCTGCGTTTGGCTTCTCGATGGTCAACATCATTTTTGAAGACAACGTCGATCTCTACTGGGCGCGGACGCGGGTCCTGGAACGCCTGAACCTCGTCACGGCGCAATTGCCACAGGGTGTAACTCCCACGCTCGGTCCTGACGCTACCGGCGTGGGGCAAATCTTTTGGTACACACTGGAAAGCGATCAGATGAATTTGCGCGACCTGCGCACTTTGCAGGACTGGTTCGTGCGTTACCAGTTGAACTCAGTGCCGGGCGTGGCGGAAGTCGCCAGTGTCGGCGGGTATGTCCAGCAGTATCAAATCGACGTCGATCCGAACCAGTTGCGCGCGTACGGGCTCCCGCTCTCAATGGTGGTCGAAGCAGTCGAGCGATCAAACAAGAACGTGGGCGGCAATGTCGTCGAGCAGGCGGGACAATGGTCGGTCGTACGCGGCGTCGGTCTGATTCAATCGCCGGCGGATGTCGAGAACATCGTTTTGACCGCGCAAAACGGCATTCCGATCTACGTCAAGAACGTCGCGAACGTGAAGCTCGGCAATGCCTTTCGTCAGGGCGCGCTGGACAAGAACGGAAAGGAAGCTGTCGGCGGGGTCGTGATTGCGCGCTACGGCGTTAACACTTTGGAAGTCATCGACGCGATCAAGCAGAAGATCGCGGCGATTCAAAGCGGACTCCCGAAAGGCGTACAGGTTGTTCCTTTTTACGACCGCACGCAACTCATCCAACGAGCCACGCACACTTTGAAACGCGCGCTGATTGAAGAACTGCTTCTCGTTACGCTGGCGCACATTATTTTCCTCGCGCACTTCCGTTCGATCCTGATCGTGACGATACCGCTGCCGCTCGCGGTCTTGCTCGCGTTTCTCTTCATGTACTACATGGGCATCAGCTCCAACCTGATGTCGCTCTCGGGCATTGCGATCGCGATCGGCGTCCTGGTTGACGCGGGAATTGTGGTGACGGAGAACGCCTTTCGCTTCATTGAAAAACGGAAAGTCGATCCGAAAGATCGGCCGCTGGTCTGGCGGACGGTTTTGGAATCGACGCGTCTGGTCGGCCGCCCGATCTTCTTTTCGATGGCCATCATTATCCTCGCGTTTATTCCGGTCTTCTCGCTGACTGGGGAAGAGGGCAAGCTGTTCCATCCGCTGGCGTTCACCAAGACCTTTGCGATGGTCGGCGCCACGATCATCGCGGTAACACTCGTGCCCGTGCTTTGCACTCTACTGCTGCGCGGCAAGTTTCACGCGGAGCAGGCGAATCCGGTGATGCGCGCGCTGCATTTTATCTACAGGCCGATCTTGCGATTCGCGTTGAATCATCGAGTGATAACGGTCGCGTTCGCGGGGCTTCTATTCGCGGGCGCGATCTTCCTGGCCTCGGGCATC
>DATBSG010000356.1:0-56082 GCA_036559945.1 Pyrinomonadaceae bacterium | reverse complement strand
TGCAATTCCATTAACTGCGGAATCGCGAAGTAGTCGGACACCACATGTCCTTTGAATCCCCACTCTTCGCGCAGAACTTTTTCAAGCAGCCACTTGTTTGCGTGAGACGGCACGCCATCGATTTCGTTATAGGAAGCCATCACGCTAACGATGCCACCCTCGGTCACGGCGGCTTCGAAGCTGGGCAGGAAGAACTCTCGGAGCACACGCTCAGAATAATTCGCGGGCGCAATATTGGTCCCACCTTCAGGCTGGCCATGCGCGGCAAAGTGCTTCGCTGTGGCGATAACATGATCGCCTTCGACCATGGGTCCGGGTCCTTGCAACGCTTTCACAATCGCCACTGCCATCCGGGAAGTGAGATAAGGATCT
Source organism: Pyrinomonadaceae bacterium (assembly GCA_036559945.1). Classification (GTDB taxonomy): domain Bacteria; phylum Acidobacteriota; class Blastocatellia; order Pyrinomonadales; family Pyrinomonadaceae; genus UBA11740. The sequence continues at coordinate 55,710 of DATBSG010000356.1, read as the reverse complement.
TCGCCGTAAGTTTCTTCGGTACGGCCCCAGCGCGGCTCGCGCGCAATGTCGATGTTCGGGCCCAGAACCTGATGACTGCCGCGCGCGCGAGTTTCCTGCGCCGCGGCGGTGAAGACTTTGAAGATGAAGTCCGGATCCCAGGTGGTCGAGAGCGCAATCGGTTGTGGGAAACTCGTGCTGCCCCGCGCCATGTGACCGTGTAGAATTTCGTCGTGCAGAATCGCCGGGATGCCGAGCCGCGTGTTTTCGATCAGCCATTTCTGCACGGCGTTCGCAAAAACAGCGCCCTCGCGCGGACCTTTCTGCTCGCGCTGTCGCGCGATTTGGCCGATGCCATTCTTCATCACTTGCGCGGCCTTTTCCGGAGAGAAATCGCCGCGATCCGTTGAAAAATTGGTCTGCGGTTTGACCTGTGGCCGATTGATCCAAAGACACGTCAATTGCGCGACCTTTTCTTGCAGCGTCATGCGTGCGAGCAAATCCGCGACGCGCTTGTCGATCGGAAGGCTTGGGTTTTTGTAGTCGGGCGTGGTCGTCTGCGAGTGCGTGTCTCTTTCGGGTGCAAAGCAGGTAAATAGAAGCGCGCACAGAATCGCTGCCAGTCCGCATCGCAAAATCCCCGATGAAGGCAAAGCCGAAATCAACCATACCAATTTCTTGCTTCTTTCGTTCCGCCTTGGGGATCGTTTGACAGATTTCATCTTGAAAGTACCTTCAGGAATAAAATTATTGCTTAGCCAAGAATGTTTACTGCCCGGTTACCACTCGCTAGTCGCGAAGCCGCGCGATCATGTTTTGGTTGTTTTCTTCAGAGAGCAATTTCGGGCTGCCGAGCATCCGTTGGATCGGCCCAGCGATCATTTGGAATCGTCGGCGTCCATCCGGGTCTGAGCGGGTCTTGATCGTATGGATATGGACCGAGCCGCTGATATAGCTCTGAATATTCGGCCAGCTTGTCTTGATCCAACTTCACACCCAGGCCGGGTGTCGTCGGCACGGCGATGTCTCCATCCTGGTACGTGAACTTGCCGCCCTGAATAATGTCGTCTTTCAGTTGATGGTAATGAGCATCAGCCGCGAACGACAGGTTCGGAATTACCGCGCCGAGATGCAGCATCGTCGCAAGCTGAATCCCTAATTCGCCGGATGAATGCACGCCCACCCCAAGCTGGAACGCCTCACACACGGCGGCTGCCTTGACGCACGGCCGAATGCCGCCCCAAAAAGTTGTATCCAACAGTATTACATCCACCGCTGTGTCCAGTACATTCGCGGCAAGCTGTTCAAAATTAACAACGATCGTGTTTGTCGCCAGTGGCAATCGCACCTTCTCGCGCACGCGTCGCATTCCGTTCATGCCAAAGACCGGATCTTCAAGATAGTCATTCCGCAGATTTTCGATATGTTGTGCGAACCAGATGGAAGTCTCGGTCGACCAGACGGCATTGGGATCGAAGCGAAACCGATCGCCATAGAGTTCCGCTGCCAGCGTGCGATAGCATTCGAGCTCGTACTCTGGCGGAAAGACTCCGCCTTTCAGCTTGTGAGAGGTGAAGCCATAACGCCGTTTCAGCTCTTGCCCGTGCATGATCAATTGATCGATAGTGCGAACTTCGCCGGTTCCATCTCTCCCATGCGCATAGCGAAAAAAGAGATATGAAGCAAAGGGTACGCGATCCCGCAAACGGCCGCCCAGAATTTCCGAAATGGGCACACCCCATTTCTGGCCGAGGATGTCGAGACAGGCGAATTCAACCGCGGCTAGTATCTGCGTCCGGTTGTTGTAAAGCGAAGCAGTTGGATTTGCAATCAAAAAACGTAGTTCCTCAAGCCGCGCCGGATCGTGCCCGACCATATAGGATTTCATTGTCCGAAAGACGGCTTCGGCAGATTCACCACCACCGCCCATTTCGCCGAGGCCGATTAGTCCGTCGTCCGTTTCAATTTCGACAATCGTGCGCACGAATCGCCCCCAATGGCAGCCATTTGCATGACGCAGTGGCGCCTCAAGCGGAACGGTGACAGTTGTCGGCCTGATGTCGACGATTTTCATACGCATTGCTTCATTGGATCATTGTTCATTGAATCAATGAACCAATGATTCAATTTAAGAGGCTCTTCGCCTTGTACTCTTCTAAACTTTTCGCCGGTTTCTCGACACCTGCGGGCAATGGGCGCTTCGAAAACGTCTGGAAGTAAACCAGACACGCATCACGCCAGACGATCGCGTCACGTTCCTGAATGGACAACTTTTTAGCCACTGCCTGGTAGCGCTCGGGATCCGTTTTTTCCTTCAGAGCGTCCCAGGATTTCCGAGTGGCGCGCACCCAGTGCACGCCCTGCTCATAATGAAGCGCCAACTGGTCCCAGAGAGTTCTTCCGGAACGCATGTGATGTTGCCACGCTAGGTGGTGAAACCACAGCAGAAACTTTTCCGGACACGTGTTGAGGTTCGCAAATTGATCGCTGACGGGATGATGGTATTGCGTGACGGTATTGCTTCCCGTTGCCGTGCGATCAAAGCCGATTCCGTAAGCGTCAGCGCGATGAAAGTAAACCGGATTCCAGTCTGCGCGCGGCTCGCTGTTCCACCACGGCGCAGGGCCGTAATGATGGCCTCCCCAAAACAGATGATGCAAGCCCAGAGGAGTCATGTAATCGACCACGGCGTCGCGCGATTCGAGCATGATACGCGCGACTGTTTCACTTGCCTTTGGATCATACGTAAACGTCATAGCGATCCACTCGCTGGCGATTTGGCGCGACGAAAGGTTGGGATTCCACGCTAGCCGGCCAAACGCGTACCAGTTAGCTTGGGCGAAATGATGACCGCACCAGTTGCGATCTGAACCGGTATTTGCGACACCGGCGATGCCGGTTAATTTCTGATGATACAGAGTGCCGTCGACGACTTTGCTTACAGTCGAGCCGCGCCCCTTCGCGTACGTATCCGAATCAAGGAACTCGCGCCACATCGGCGCCAGAAACACGAGATGATTTGAAGCACCCAGATACTCCTGCGTGATCTGAAACTCAGGCATGAGCTGGGTTTTGGGCATTGCGCCAAACAAGGGATGAAACGGCTCGCGCGGCTGAAAGTCGATCGGGCCATTCTTGACCTGCAGCAAAACGTTTGGAGCGAACTTTCCCTCGAAGGGTTGAAGCTCGGCATATGCCGCTCCCGCGCGGTCATAACCTGGCTTCGCGTTGTAAACAAACGCGCGCCAGATTACCACGCCGTGATGCGGTGCGAGCGCAGCGGCCAACATGTTTGCGCCGTCAGCATGCGTGCGATTGTACGTCTGCGGACCTGGCTGGCCTTCACTATTTGCCTTAATGAGGAACCCGCCGAAATCAGGAATTAACCGGTAAATCTCGTCGGCTTTCGCCTTCCACCATTCCCGAACGTCGGACTCGAGCGGGTCGGCAGTTTTCAAACCACCCAATTCAATTGGGGCAGAGAAGCGGGCTGAAAGATAAACGCGAATGCTGTAAGGCCGGAACGCGTCGGCGATGGCGGCAACTTTGCGTAGGTATTCAGTGCTGAGAATGCGCGCATCAGCGTTCACATTATTGAGAGTTGCGCCGTTGATTCCTATCGAAGCATTCGCGCGCGCATAATCGATCAGCCGCGGATCGACTTTGTCGGGTAGCTCCTGCCAATACCACAGCGACCGCCCGGCGTAACCTCGTTCGATGGTGCCATCCAGGTTGTCCCAGTGATCCAGTACCCGCAGTTGTAAGCGTGGCTTCTCCGCGATATTTAGTGAATCAATCGGCTGCAGCGTCTGCAGGAGTCGCAGAAAATGAAACGCTCCGTAAAGTGCGCCGACTTCGGCCTGCGAAGCGATTACGATAACCGCGTGATTCTTCATCTGGGCCGGACGAATGATGAAACCTTCCGAACCGAGTGCGGCAAGCTGTCGGTCCAAATGTAATGAAGCAATGTCATTTGAAGTTCGAGGTGTGCCCAAGAGAATCACGCCATCACTTTCAATCCGGGTCGTTAAAGATATTGGCGCACCCAACAATCCCGCACAACCGTTGCGGAGCTCTGTGCGAGCTGCCGCGATTGTGGAGGAATCGCCCGGAATCATAATTGATCGGATGCGAGCTCGATATGATTTGGCACTCGAAGTCGGGAGCGGATCGTAACGCAGCCAAAGGCGATAACCGTCTTCGGCTCTCACGGCCGTGAAGAAGCAAATGATCGCAACAGTCGAAAGCAGGAGTGGACCTCGATATCCTTGACTCGTTGACGAATTCACTTTTTTTCTATGAACGATTCAGTTGCGTGTGTGATCGAAATACCGACTCGCAAACGTAATAAACTTGGGCCAGTTAGGGCCCGTCGTATGTCCGCCGCTGTGCTGTCGAAAAGCAACGTCGCCGTCAATCAAAGCAGTCTCTATCGGCGGAAACTCTGTCATGCCCAGATCCTTCTTGCCAAGCAGATGATAAACCGGCCCGGCCGCGACCGCTGCCATGAACATGCCCTTCGCATCCACCCACTGGCCTTCAACTTTGGGCGAGCCGGCGCTGATGAAGACCGGCCGCGGCGCGCACAGCGCGATCAGCTCGTGCGAATCCACGGGCAGGTCATTCGGCGTGAGTGGAGCTGCGTACTTCAGAAAGTTGCCGGCCATCCAGTGGTATTCGCCTGTTCCGGCAAGATTCTCGACCAGCTCACCGAAATTGCGACGGTGGAGCTTCGCACCGCCCTCGCCTGACGAGCCGATAAATCCAATCGCAAAGCGCTGATCGTAAGCCATTGTAACCAGCGCCGCCTTGCCGTAACGCGACAGGCCTTCGATGCCAACGCGCTTGGCATCGACCGACTTATCAGTTTCGAAATAATCCAATGCACGGCTTGCGCCCCACGCCCACGCGCGCAACGCTCCCCAATCGTCGGGCTTACGCGGTTGGCCTTTGTTGCAGAGTCCAATGATTCCTTTAGTCAGCCCGGCGCCATTGTCAGCCTGATAGCTGGTCGGAATCAGAATCGCGTAGCCCCAACCTTTCGCCAGCAGTTGCTGCTGCCACGTCGGCCCAGTCTGTGTTGGCGCGCCGAGTGGCGCCGCCGGCGGACGGAAGCCCGGCGGGAATACGAAACCAAATTCCATAATGACCGGTACTGGGCCAGCGGCGTTAGCTGGCGTGGTTAGCGTCAACTGAAGGTCGACTGTGATTGCCGGATAAGAAGAATCATCGACATGGCCCACAAGCTGCTTGACGATAACCGGCACGTCGCTGTTTTTCTCGTTGGTCGTGCTGGTGATTTGCCAATTTACTTTCGGCGTAATCTTTGGGACGCGCCCATAAACTTCGCGATCAAAGTCTTCGATGATCTCCGGCCGCCGCTGATTCCACCATTCCTTTGCTGTCGTGACACGCTTACCGTTCTTTAACAAGAGCGGGTCGGGCAGATTTGGATAAGGATTAGCTTTCGCCTCCTCATAGTTCACCGCATTTGGCGCATTCGGATCATTCGGATTAGCGCCCGGCCGCAGCGAAGTGATGTGCAGTTGATCCCTCATCAGCTTATGATCCTGTTCAGCTGTCAGTTCAACCGGAGGCGGCGCGGCCTGATTCTGGTCCCAGATCCTTTGAATGAACTCCGGCGCCTTCGGCGCGACGAAAGTCTTGCCTTGACTGAATGCCCAATGGCCTAACCAGTCAGACGTCGGGAGATACTTGTCAGGAAATTTGTAAACAGGATCTGTTAACGCCTCTTCGAGCGTGATGAATCGATAACCTCTCGACTTGAAGACGCCGATCAATTGATCGAAATTGTCGGCGTTGAGTTCGTTGGCGTGCAGTAGCAGGATGTGTTTGATTGGGCGCCCGAATAATTCACTAGTGACTCGTTCGCAGAAATCAAGTTTGAGGTCGGCAAATTTCAAATATTCGGCGGCGACTCTCTTCGCCTGCTCTGCATCGGGCTGAGTGATCGCATTGGCATACGCGACGCGAAACATCCAATCAAGGATATCGATTGTGACCGGCGCTGTTCTGTAACCACGTTCGGCAATGAACTTCTCGAATGATTGTTCCAGCTCAAGCGTTGGCCCCATCTGCAAAAACGGATGACGAAAGTAGCGCGGCTTGAGGCCTTTTTCCTTTATGACCCCTCGTGTGATGGTGTCGCCACGCACAAAGTCATCTTCATATTGAGCGATGGGCGTATCCTTGAAACCGACGTGCGCGAAAGTGTGATTACCCAGCTCGACACCTGCGTTGGCCCACTGCCGCAACAGACCAATGCGCGCATCCGTTTCGCCGGGAACATAAAGGAGCGATTCATTTACGAAGCCCACAACCGGGATCTTCTGACGCTGAATTCCTTCGAGAAGCCTGCCCGTCATCGAACGTAGTCTGTCGATCTCGATACGCTGACCGTTCAGCGGCACGTCATCAATCGTGATGGCAACCTCTTTTTCCGGTGTCGAAGCAATTCTCGGATCAAGGGTTGGAGATTGAGTTTGACCAACGCCGAGGACGCAAGACGCGAGAATGATTACCGCCGTCGCGGCCATATGGAAAAATATTCGGCTCACCGTTCGTATTAGAGCCGAATTCTCCGGTAGTGCTAAAGCCGCGCTCAACATTATTTGCCGCTGATCGTTTCGAGCTTTGTGATCTGATCCATGATGATCCGCGTGTTGTACTCCTCGAAATATTTACGATGCTTCGCATCGAGCGGATAATGTTCAGGCCAGCGATACGGGTAACGGCTCATGCCATGAAACGGCAATGGCGCAAGCTGATCCGGACTGGCCGAGTTGATGTCCATCTCTTTACTGAAACCATCGGCATACAACAGAAATGTGCGCGTCCAGCCTTGCGGCAATGGCGGCAACGAAGCCGCGTCAAAGGAGAGACTGATTTCGTCACCGGGCCGGGAAATGACGAACATGTCGTCGCTGTTCAGCAATAACTCGCGTACATCGCCCTCGCGCGTGTAGCGGCCGGTCATCACTTTCCAGGGCGATGCGAACGAAACGTTTTGATAATTGTATCCAAACGGTTCGCGACCATCCGGCGACGTCTGGGCTGAAAAGCCGCGCCAACGCAATTCAGCACGAATTGGATCAAGCCGCGTCAATTGCATCGGCGAATTGCCGCTGAACGTATCGACCAGAATCTGGTCCCAGTAGATCCGCATGTTCGTGACGATGCGCACGTCACGGCTGGTACTCAGGAATTTTCCAGTGAGATCCACCGTCACAGTTTGCGGACGGCCTACCGGAATGCCAATGTCCTTGATCACTGTTCGCCAGTTGCCGTGTCTGTCCTTCAGTTGCAGGCTCGGCGGCTGCATTGCTTTTCTTGCTTGCACGGCGGCGACGTTGTCGCTGGACCACGCGTAGTCGGTCCAGCCGGTCAACAGTAAGAGCATGCGTTCTTGTAGTTTACCTTCACTTATGCCACTCGGATGTGCGGAAAGGCTCCCCCTTTCCGGCGCGAACCGCTTTTCTCCTTCTGCGATCCTGCGCCTCGCCAAACGCGGCTCTGCCAGTTTCAATGTGAGTGAATGCTTCTCCGCATAACCTCGAATGCGATCGGTTTTGAAATCATCGGGCCAACGGCGATCCAGACGCGAAATCAAATCACGCACGTCGTGGCCCTGGTCATCGACTGCGCTCAGCGGTGGCCGTGCGTTTTTCGTGGTGAAGAGCTTGAAAGGCTTTGGTGGATCGCTCATACCCTCGTTCGGATAAACGTCGGTACCCGCAGGATGGGTTGCAACCAGCAACTGCAGACGATCGACAAACAGCGCTTCTTCCAGTTCATTCGTCACCCGCAGTTCATATTGTCCAGCCTTCTCTTTCAGTTGGTCCCCGCGAATGCGCGCGTACTCAACCGGGTCGGGCTTGTTGTAGTGGCCTGGTTGTTCCAGGTACCCCATCTCACCTCCACCCATGAAGTCGGTGATGAACTCGAATCGATCGCCATTCCATGCGTACAGATAAGGACACGACGACGGTTTTCGATCAATCTCCGTGACGTTCAGAGAAATGAACCCTGCGCTCGCCGGGTTCGCGGATCCGACCACAGGAAATTCGGTCTCGGCTTGCACAATTCCGGCCGGCCAAAGCACGCGCACGGCATCGGGCTTGTCGTGTTTGCCGAGGCCAAAAATTAAGTCGGCAGGCGCCGGCGCCGGCGAAGCCGCGTAAGTTTCGAGCTTTTGATAGAGACTGCCCGCGCGCATTTCAATCTTCGCTTCCACAGCGCTGCGGTTACTGATGTGCCCGTGGAGATCGACCTTGATTGAGCGATTCCGATTGCCACCCTCATTGCGCAGGATGCGCAGTCCACCATCAGGGACACGCAGGATCACGTCGATGTCGCCATCATTATCAACATCGCCGGAGGCCATCGCTGCTTTGCCCGCCGATGGTTCGCGTAATCCAGAAACGACACTGACGTTGCGAAACAAAGCACGTAACGCGCTGGCGCTGACGTCCACAAACTCGTTTCCGACATTCCGCCACATGCGCAATCCTCGCGTCGTCACTGCAAGGAGATCAAGAAGGCCGTCATTGTCATAATCAAGAAACTGTGCCGCCAAGGCTGCCTTCGCGGCGGCTGGCGCGGAAGAGAGTTTGAAGTGGCCACGACCGTCGCTCATCGCAAAGGCGGCCCGCACACCAGAGCTCATGAAAAAATCCGTAAAGCCGTCCTTGTTAACATCTCCGGCAGCAACGCACCAGAATCCTTCCCCATTGTCGAGACCAGTCTCCTTCGCCACATCGCGAAATGTTCCATCTCGCATGTTTCGAAATAGCATCGGCGAATGCTGTCGATTGAGGACGAAAAGATCAACATCGCGCCGATTATCGAAATCCGTTGGTACCACGGCTGCACCTGTCGCCGGAGAATCGTGGGCATTTACACCGGCAGCTTGAGTGATGTCCGTGAAGGTGCCATTGCCATTGTTCCGAAACAGAATGTTTGATGGGCCGGTCACGACAATGTCGAGATCGCCATCATGATCGACATCAGCGAAAGCTGCAGAAACGTAAGGCGCGCCGGCGCGGGGTGACGCCGTGATGCCGGCTTGCTTTGTGCGATCAGAAAAGTGCCCGTTGCCGTCGTTGTGATACAGAACGAACTTATTTTCCGCCCCGTATGCTACAAACAGATCGGTTCGGCCGTCGTTGTCGTAATCGCCGGCGACGGCGGCAACGCAGTACTGGCTTTCACTTACTGATAGTCCCGAACCTGCAGTTACGTCGGTAAATTTGCCTCCATCGTTTCTTAGTAACCGCGGCGGAACGGCAGCGTCGAAGATATCAAGGTCACCATCGCCATCATAGTCGAACAAAACAATCGGTTGCGCGCGCGCGTTGAGATTGCTGGTCGCAGATTTGGACGCGGCACCCCGAAATACAGGTCCTGAAATTTTGGCGAGTCTTGGCAGGAGAGTTTCGGTCACGTCTATGAATTTGACTTCTGGAGTTTTGCGATCGACCAATTCCGCTTCTGCGCCGGTTGAGACAATCGCCTCCGCGTAGTGGCCGCCCTCCAGATAGTTTGTGCCGATTCTTGTGCCGGCACCGCTTTGCCTGAACTGCTGAAATTTCTGAAGCACGCGCTGGCCTTCTTCTTTCGCGCCCGTGCGTGTGAGCACAATTCCCAGGTTGTACAAGGCCGTTTCGTTATATGGTTCAGCCGCCAGCGCTTTGCGGAACGCCGCGGCAGCCTCCTGATTCTTCTTCTCCTGCACGTAAATCTGACCAATGTTGACGTTGGTCGCGACGTCTTCATTGTCGACTGCGAGCACGCTTTGAAATTCTTTGATTGCGTCGTCGAACCGATTGTCGATGCGGGCAATCAGTCCCAGGATGTAATGAGGTTGCGGCGCGCGCGGGTCCTGGGCCAGGGCTTTTTCAGCTGCGCGTTTCGCATTCTCGTTATCAGGAACGTAGTAGAGGGCGATGCTCAGGTTGATTTGCGCAAGGCTGAGTCCGGGATCAATCGTCAGTGCGCGTTGGAATGACTCAGCCGCATCTTTCGGTTTGTACTGTTCCAGGAGCGCAACGCCGATGTTGTTCGCGCGATATGCGGCCTCGCGCTTCTCGAAGACGGATTGCTCTGAAGTGGCGCCGCCGGCCAGAGCACACATGAATAAGATTGAAAGTACGAATTGCGATAAGCTGATTCGCAAACTCCCAACGACTTTGTTAGATCGACTGGTTACTTTCACGGTAGGCTCGACTCACGCTAAACCAAGGTCTAATCGCGTTACCGAGGCGGGCGGGAATACATAAACCAGCGGATTGGCAGCTCGCATCATTCCGATAGCTTTGGGTTCGACGTTGCGCGCATTTTCAAAACTGTTGTGAGCACGAATGTCTGACGCGGTCAGAGTGAGACCGCTCAGCTCCTTGATGGTCGCTCCGCGCAATGCGATTTCTGCTTCACGCGCGTTTTTTAAATCACCGTTGGTAACTGTCAGCGTTAACCGGCGGTCGTGAAGCGAAGCCGATCCATTTAGGGCTCGGATCGAGGCCGCTTGTCCGTTGCGGGTATAAAGTGCGCGCGGTGACGAGACGATCGTTCTGAGCGATTTGCCTCGTTGATGAGCCGAATACATGTCGAAGACATGATACGTCGGAGTCACCACGAACTTATCTTCATAAGCAAGAAAAAGAGACTGCAAACAGTTGACCAGTTGCGCGATGTTGGCGGCGCCGACCTTTTCTGCATGGCGATTAAACGTATCCAGCGTCAAGCCGGCAAGCACGGCATCACGAATTGTCGACTGTTGGCCCAGCAGATGTGTGTTAGCAGCTTCTGTGCCGGGCCGGTACCATGCGCCCCATTCATCGACTACCAACTTGATGCGATGCGCGCGATCGCTTTCGCCCATCACGACCCATTGATTTGTGATCAGTGATTCAATCTGATCGCCTTGATCTAACAGCTCGTACCATTCTTCATCCGGATAGTTCAGCGCGTCGCCTTTTCCCTGCCGCCAATCATTCGTGCGGCCGCCACTTACGTTCCACGAATAGTCGTGCAAGCCCCAACCCCACAGGCTGCCGAGGGCGTTTCGCTCGGCCAACTTGCTGAAAAAGCCGCGAGTCCAGTTGAGATCTCCACCATTCGGACCTGACCCTATAAACGCCAGGTGCACACCGTACCCTGGAACCCAGGCGGTAAAGCGACGATATTCTGCGGAGTATTCCTCTGGAGTTAAGTTGCCGCCGCACCCCCAAGACTCGTTGCCGACACCCCAGAACCGTACGTTATATGCTTCGCGCTGACCGGAAGCGGCACGAACGTCAGCTAAGGTCGTTTCACCTGCGGGCGAGTTGCAGTACTCGACCCATTGGTAAAAATCTTTTGCCGAAAGGCTCCGCACATTCGCCGCGATGTAAGGTTCAGCCCCAACAAGTCTACAAAAACGCACAAAGTCATCGGTGCCGAATTGATTAGTTTCGTGCTTCCACGGGCCATCGGGCACGCCCTTGGGCCACTCGCCGGCATCTCGCCAGAAGTTGGTGCGGCGTGGCCTCTGCGCTTTTGGTCCGATGCCGTCGCGCCAGTCATAGCTGTCCGCGAAACACCCGCCCGGCCAGCGCACGAGACCTGGCCTGATCTTCTTCATTGCGTCGACGAGCGACTTGCGGATTCCGCCGATGTTCGCAATTTTCGAGTTCTCGCCCACCCAGATCCCGTCGTAGATGACGGCGCCCAAATGCTCAGCGAAGTGGCCATAGATTTCCGGCGCGATCGTTCCGACCGGTTCATCAATCAGCACTTCGATTCGAGAATCGACAGCAGCGGCGAAGGGAATTATTCGGCGCCAATCGAGTTCGAGAGACCTACGCCGGCTTCCGAGCAGTATCGCGCCGCCGGTGGTACCGGCAATCAGAAAGTCGCGTCTTTTCATAGTCTGCTTCTCTGCAACACAGAACGTTACCGAGTCTTGAATCTGGCTCGGCGGTGATTCTAGCACGCGCTTGTTTGCTTGCAAGCCGGTTTTCACACGCGCTCGCAAGCTAACGGTTTGAATCGGACTGATTGACTAAGCTGAAGAAACAGGGTCACAAAATTCTTTTCGTACCGTATAAGATGTGTTAAGAAACCGGCGCGCGAATCAGATAACGAAGATGAAATTCCTGGGAATCGACGTGGGAACTGGCGGTACACGTGCCGTGGTCGTCGAAACTGATGGGCGAGTCACCGCTTCGGCGACAGTCGAGCACGTGCCGTTTGCTTCCGCGCAAACCGGATGGGCGGAACAAGACCCGCGCGATTGGTGGCGGGCATCGACATTCGCCATTCGTCAGATCTTAGCGAACGAGAAGGCAGAAGACATCGGGGCTATTGGTCTTTCGGGACAGATGCATGGCACGGTGCTGCTGGATGCGCGAGACGAAGTGCTGCGCTCCTCGATCATCTGGTGCGATCAACGCACGGGTGCGCAGTGCATCGCCATCACTGCGAAGGTTGGCGCCGAAAAGCTCATCGAACTCACCTGTAATCCGGCGTTAACCGGTTTCACTTTGCCCAAGATGCTTTGGGTGCGCGAGTTCGAACCTGAGATATGGAACAACGTCCGCTCAGTGATGCTGCCGAAAGACTATGTCCGGCTGCGGCTGAGCGGTGAAAAGGCCACGGACGTCGCCGACGCTTCCGGGACCTTGCTCTTTGATGTTGCCGGCCGTAAATGGTCCGAGCAGATGTTGTCTGTTGCTGAAATTGATCCAGGGCTGTTGCCTCGCGTCTACGAATCGCCGGAAGTAACTGGAGCAGTTTCGAAATCGGGAGCCGAAGCAACCGGCCTGCGCGAAGGCACGCCGATAGTCGCCGGCGGCGGCGATCAAGCTGCAGGCGCCGTGGGCATGGGAATCGTTCGCGCCGGCACAGTGAGCGCAACCATTGGCACGTCCGGCGTTGTATTTGCCGCCAGTGACAGGCCGGCGCTTGATCCTAAAGGGCGCGTGCACACCTTTTGTCATGCAGTGCCGGGACGCTGGCACGTGATGGGTGTAACTCAAGGCGCAGGCCTTTCGCTGAGATGGTTTCGCGATCAATTCGGCGCGGGCGCCGATGATGGGCGCGATCCTTACGAGCGATTGACTGAAGAAGCCCGGCGTGTGTCGGCGGGCGCTGATGACTTGATCTGGACACCTTACCTGATGGGCGAGCGGACCCCTCATTTGGATCCTGATGCACGAGCCGCACTGGTTGGCCTCACCGCGAGTCACACGCGCGCGCACGTCGTGCGCGCGATACTTGAGGGCGTGGCGTTCAGCCTCCGCGACACATTTGAGATCTTCAAAGAGTTGAATGTTCCGGTCGCTGAAGTAAGGCTGGGCGGTGGCGGCGCGCGGTCGAAGCTCTGGCGACAGATTCAAGCGGACATTTACGGCCGCGCCGTGAAGACGGTCGAAGCCGAAGAAGGCGCCGCGTACGGGGCAGCACTACTGGCCGGCGTAGGTGCAGGTGCGTGGCCCTCCGTCGATGCGGCTTGCGGCGCCGTCGTGCGGATTGCTTCCACGGTTGAGCCAAATGCCGAGTCGATGAAGATTCTCGATCAGCAATACGAAAAGTTTCGCAGGGTCTATCCCGCACTGAAGGGCTTAGAACAGATCGAGCAGTAAAGATGAATCCTTCTTGACGCGAGAGCGTGGCGCGTCGCAGAATCCTGCCGCTGTAAAAAAGAAAGGGAGACAGAATGAAAACCAGAAGAATTCCTTCGCGGTTGGCCTGCACGTCGGTGTGCTTTGCGCTGATCGGCTTGTCGCTATTTATTGCCGCCTGCAAGCAAACCGGTGGGAGCAAACATTACAGGCTTGCTTTTGTTACCAACAACGCTTCCGATTTTTGGACCATTGCCCGCAAGGGTACCGAGAAGGCCGCGGCTGAACTTCCTGGCACCGACATCGAATTCAGAATCGATTCAGACGGCACCGCAGCCGAACAAACTCGCATTGTGGATGATCTGCTGGCCAAGGGAGTTAACGGCATCGCGATCAGTCCAGTCGATCCGGTCAATCAACTTCAGATGCTAAATCGCGCCGCGCAACAGGCTCTGGTGATCACGCAAGACAGCGACGCGCCGAACAGCAATCGCGTTTGCTACATAGGTACGGACAACATTGCTGCGGGACGCCAGGCCGGCACGCTGGTCAAGGAGGCCCTGCCGCAAGGTGGAAAGATAATGATTTTCGTAGGCACACTCGACGCAGCGAACGCACAGCAGCGGTATCAGGGTTTGAAAGAAACACTTCAGGGATCGAACATCCAGATTCTCGACGTGCGCACCGACAACGCGGATCGAGTTCGCGCGAAATCGAACGCCGCCGACGCTTTGGTTAATCATTCGGACCTGGCGGGCATGGTTGGGTTGTGGGCTTATAACGGACCGACGATCCTGGGGGCGGTGCGTGACGCAGGAAAAATCGGCAAGATCAAGATCATCGCTTTTGACGAGGAAGATGAGACGCTGAATGGAATCAAGGAGGGATCGATTTACGCCACCGTGGTCCAGCAACCCTTCGAATTCGGCTATCAGTCAATGAAGTTAATGAGCAGCATGCTGGACGGCGATCGTTCTCAGATTCCGGCGAGCAAGCAGATATTCGTTCCGACGTTGGCGATCAAGAAAGAACAGGTCGAGGATTTTATGAAGCGAATTAATCAACTCCGTGGACGTTAAGGTCAGGGACCGCCTACTAGCGTTATTGATCGTCTCTCAGTCCAAAGATCAACCGCCCGCTACCGCAGGCGGTTCTGACGCGGCATCAACCCCGCGCCGGCGACTATGACTCCAGTCCTCGAAATGTCCGCGATCAGCAAGCGCTTCCCCGGCGTGGTCGCGCTCGAACAGGTCAATCTCGAGGTGAACAGTGCCGAGATTGTCGCCTTAATTGGCGAGAATGGCGCCGGCAAATCAACGCTGATGAAAATTCTTGGAGGTGTGATTCAACAAGACGCTGGATCAATCCGCCTCGATGGCGAACAGATCGAAATTCACTCGCCCAGAGAAGCCAGCGCTCGTCGCATCGAGTTCATCCATCAGGAGTTGAGTGTCCTCGATAATCTCGATGTCGGCGCCAACATTCTTCTGCGTCGCGAGCCGACGAAAGGGGGCTGGCTCAAGCTGATTGACCGCGACAAACTCTATCGCGAAGCGGACGCATTGCTGGCAAAGCTGGGCCTCGATATTTCCAGCCGCACGCCACTGGTCAGACTCTCGTTGGCCCAGCAGCAACTGGTGGAAATCGCCAGGGCCATCTCAGCCGGCGCGCGCATTCTGATAATGGATGAACCAACGTCCAGTCTCACGCTCACTGAGACGCGCCGCCTGCTGGAAATCGTGAAAGATCTCAAAGCGCACGACGTAAGCATCATCTACATCTCGCACCGCTTGCATGAAATCGAAGAAATCGGTGATCGCGCAGTCGTCCTGCGCGATGGGCGCAACGTGGGCGAGCTCAAGCGAAGCGAGATTAATCATGACCGGATGGTCCGCATGATGGTCGGGCGTGACCTGAAAGATTTTTTCAAATCTGCAAGCGGGAGCGGGGGAAAGAAAAATGGGCAAGATTGGTTCGCTGTGCGGCGTCTGCGCACCACGAGGTATCCCAATCATCTGGTAAGTTTCGGCGTCGGTCGAGGAGAGGTGCTGGGCCTCGCGGGCTTGGTCGGCGCCGGACGGTCCGAAGTTGCCCGCGCAATTTTTGGCGTCGATGCGACAGCTGAAAGCGATATCAGCCTTGCCGGCAAGCCGTTGCACGTCGAATCGCCACAAGACGCGATCAAAGAAGGTATCTACCTCGTGCCCGAGGACCGCCGCACTAGCGGTCTGATTGTTGACTTCACGGTGCGCGAAAACGTTTCCCTTCCGGGCTTGGATCGATATGCGACTGCCGGGCTGATCAATTCTGCTAAAGAAAGAGCGGTCGCCAAGCAAGCCTGTCAATCGATTAACATTAAAGCTTCATCGCCTGAAATGAAGACAGCGAACCTCAGCGGCGGCAACCAACAGAAAGTCGTGCTCGCAAAGTGGCTTACGCTTTCGCCGAAGGTGTTGATTTTCGACGAGCCCACGCGGGGCATCGATGTGGGCGCGAAATCAGAAATCTATGCTTTGATTCGCAAGCTTGCCGGCGAAGGCGTTTCGATCATTGCCATCAGCAGCGAGATGGAAGAAGCGCTCGGCATCAGTGATCGGCTGGCGGTCATGCACGAAGGCAGAATTGCCGGAACTCTGAACCGCGATCAATTTACCGAAGAAGCAATTATGCGCCTGGCGACCGGCGGTTTGCGCGAGTAACTCATCATGAAAAAAGAGTTGGGCATACTCATTCTCCTCATCGTCCTTTGCGTCGTCGTTTCGGCGATCAACCCGAATTTCCTCCTGGCCATCAACTTGCAAAATCTCGCGCGGCAGATTGGCGCGTTCGGTATTTTCAGCATCGGCTTGGGCCTGGTCATCATCACGGGCGGAATCGAACTGTCGGTTGGCTCGATGATGGCTCTGCTCGGCGTCCTTTTGTCGATGATGTTAACCGAATGGAAGTTCGGAGTAGTTATCGCAGTGCTGGCGTGCTTTGCGGTGGCCATGTTTCTGACGCTGATTCATGGATTGCTGATTACGCGTGTGAACATGCAGCCGTTCATCGTTACGCTGTGCGGTCTCCTGTTTTATCGAGGTCTGGCGCGTTTCATCACGAAAGACGAAACCAAAGGGTTCGGCACCGTCGGCGGTTTGGACTTTCTGCGTTTCCTGGCAAATGGGAATTTGTTTGGTGTGCCGATGCCCTTCGTGTTGCTGATTCTGATCAGCATTGTGACCTGGGTTGTGCTGCATCGATCCATCTATGGCCGGTATCTGTTTGCCACCGGGCGCAATCCAGAAGCTGCTCGCTATGCCGGAATTAACACGCGCACGATCATTACATTTGCATATATGATCGCCGGAGCGCTGACGGCTATGTCGGGAATTATCTTCGCTTTCTACACCAACTCAGTCTCACCGGCGAACCATGGAAATGCTTACGAACTTTACGGGATCGCCGCAGCAGTTCTGGGTGGCTGCTCTTTGCGCGGCGGTGAGGGCTCAGTGCTGGGAATCATCATCGGCGCGGCGTTGTTGCAAGTCTTGCGCAACCTCGTCAACTTGTTGGGGATCCCGAGCTCGCTCGATTTTGCAGTAATGGGCGCCGTGATTCTGCTCGGCGTGATGGCTGATCAGATTTTGAGCGAGCGCCGCAACCGGCGACAGGTTGTAGTCATGCGCGAGTCTCTGGGCGCCGACATGCGCGCACCGAATCCTCTAGCCGCTGACCATTCAGGCGGGACGGGGTCGGAACCGCCTGCATAGGACGCTATTGATTCTCGTCACCTGCAAAGTCGCAATGAATGGACCACGACTGCCGGATACGCGATGACCTGGGAAGAACGATGGCACCCTTTACGTGAAGAATGGGTGATCGTGGCGGCCCATCGTCAGGATCGTCCCTGGAGTGGTGACGTTGTCAAACACGAAAGCGCTGATCGTCCCCGCTATGTCGAAGACTGCCATCTGTGCCCAGGCAATGCCCGCGTGAGCGGCGCAACTAATCCTCGTTACAGCGGCGTCTATGTTTTCGAAAACGATCATCCCTGCGTGGGATTGGACGCACCCGACCCGCTGGAACCCATAGCCGCGATCTATCAAGCGCGCCCGGCGCGCGGAATAGCCCGCGTAGTTTGCTATTCGCCGCGGCACGATTTGTCGCTCGCCCAGCTCGAACTCAGAGAGATCGAGAATCTGATCGCTGCCTGGCAGCGCGAATATCTCAATCTCAGCAATCAGGCTGAGATCGATCATGTGCTCATTTTCGAGAACAAAGGCGAAGTTGTGGGCGTCTCGAACCCGCACCCGCACTGCCAGATTTACGCGACCAATTTTGTATTCAAGACAATCGAAACTGAAGCGAGTGTCAGCCGCCGTCACTTGGCAGCGACGGGCCGCTCACTCTTTCAGGACATAATCGCAGCCGAGCAGCGTGAAGCGACTCGCATTCTCTGCGAGAACGAAACGGCGATCGCCTTTGTTCCTTACTTTGCGCGTCACGCTTACGAAGTGTTCGTCGCGCCTAAACGATCGCGCCAAAGTATCGCTTCCCTGACGGACGAAGAAGTCAGCGACCTCGCGCAGGTCTTGAAAGACACGGTAGTCCGTTTTGACAATTTATGGCGGATACCTTTCCCGTATGTCATGCCGCTGCATCAGGCGCCGACAGATGGCGGCGACTATCGCGGATTTCATTTCCATATTGAGTTTCATCCGCCATTGCGCAAGCCTAACCTGCTGAAATATCTGGCCGGCCCGGAGATTGGCGGCGGCAATTTTTTAAGCGACACCTCGCCGGAAGAGAAGGCGGCCGAACTGCGCGCGGTTCCGAACGTGCATTATACTGAGCAAACTTGATTACATTTCATGTCAACGAAGTCCAGCAAATTCGGCCTGCAATTATTGCTTCAGCCGGTCCGGCGTCTCCACGAGACCATTCGTCAGACAGTTGCCGAGGCTTGCGAACACTCGTCGATCGAGACAGTGGCTGAGGTTGCCCGCGAAGAAGAAGGCGACACGATCTACGCAGTCGATTGCATCAGCGAACAACTCGTGATCGATTTCTTCCATGACGAGATTGCTCCCCTTGCTCCAATTGTTTTGATTGCCGAGGGCCTTCCCAGTGGAAAGCTTGTGCTTCCGCTGCAAGCATCTGAGGAAGATGCGGCGTGGCGGATCATCGTCGATCCGATTGATGGTAGCCGCGGGTTGATGTATCAGAAACGGAGTGGCTGGGTCCTGACCGGCATCGCGCCTAATTGTGGCCCTGATACAAACCTGAGCGACATCCAATTCGCGATTCAAACCGAGATCCCTCTGGTCAAGCAGCACTTGTCGGATGTGCTCTGGGCTATTCGCGGTGAAGGTGTACACAGCGAACGCTTCAACCGCGTGACGAAACAAAGCAGTCAAATCACTTTGCAGCCGTCCCGCGCAAAAACAATCGCGCATGGCTATGCAGGAATCTCCCGATTCTTTCCCGGCGCTCGTGATGAGCTCGCCGCGATTGATGAAGAGATTGTTTACGGCGCTTTGGGCGCCGTGTCGCCCGGTAAGGCCCACTGCTTCGAAGATCAGTATGCCTCTTCAGGCGGACAGCTTTACGAATTGATGAGCGGTCATGATCGATTTGTGGCCGACATTCGTCCGCTGCTGAGAAATATTTTAAACGAGCGCGGTTCGCCGCTCGGTATTTGTTGTCATCCTTACGACGTGTGCACCGAGTTAATTGCCCGCGAAGCCGGCGTCATCGTCACCGACATCTCCGGAAGCCAACTCAACGCGCGGCTCGCAGTCGATCCTGACGTGGCCTGGGCCGGCTATGCCAATCGGGAAATTCAGACGCAGATCGAGCCGCTACTGCAATCAGCGCTGACGCGTCGTAGACTGATCTAACGCATGCCTTACCAAATTATTTCGGGAACCACTCATGACCTCGTCGACACGGAGCAATTTATCCAATCGCTTGACGAATCACTAAGTTCGCTTCCGGCCCACTGGGGAGATTTCTTCGATGCTAAACGAGAACTGATTGTCACGCGAGCGCCGGGACGAATCGATTTGATGGGCGGCATTGGAGATTACGCCGGCTCGCTCGTTTTGGAGTTGCCGATTCGGAACGCGACACACGTCGCGCTGCAACCGAGCCAAGACACCGCGCTGCGAATAGTCAGCTTGCCCGTTGCCGCCGGCGAATCTCGCCGTCTGTTTGAGATTGATCTTAAACGACTGCCAATCGACTATGCCGACGCACGCAGTTTCTTCGCGAGCGACGGCGCCAATCATTGGGCCGCTTATGTTGCCGGCGTGTTCATGGTCTTGATGCGCGAAGCAAAATTTGCATTCCATGAAGGTGCGCGGATCCTAATCCAGTCAAACGTTCCCGAAGGCAAGGGCGTTAGTTCCTCTGCTGCCCTCGAAGTCGCAGTTATGCAGGCTGTCGCGGCACCTTACGGAATCGAAATGTCGCGACAAGAGCTGGCGCTGCTTTGTCAGAAAGTCGAGAACCTAATCGTGGGCGCGCCGTGCGGAGTCATGGACCAGATGACTGCGGTCTTTGGCGAAACGAACTGCGCACTCGAACTCTTGTGCCAACCTGCCGAATTTAAAGGCATGCTTACGCTGCCTGAACAACTGGAAGTGTGGGCTATTGATTCCGGCATTCGGCATTTTGTTGGCGGCTCAGACTATCGCACTGTGCGCACCGCGACTTTCATGGGCTACCGCATCATCGCCGAGGTGGCCGGGCTATCAGTTAGTCCAGGCGCTTGGCACGGTCACGTTTGGATTGATGATTGGAAATGGAAAGGCTATCTTGCGAACGTCACGCCGGAAGAGTTCGAGCAAGAATTTGCCGCCTCCATTCCGGAGTGCCTAACAGGCCACGAATTTTTGGATCGATACCAGGGCATTACCGACATCGTTACTTCCGTAGATCCAGCGGTGGAATATCCGGTGAGGCAGGCAACGCGGCATCCGATTTATGAGCATGCGCGGGTAAATGCATTCGCTTCGATGCTCAAGGATTGGCGTGGCCTCGAGCAGGCGCGGGCACTGGGCGAACTAATGTTTCGGTCACATGGAAGTTATTCGGCCTGCGGCTTGGGTTCGCCAGGAACCGATGAACTTGTGCGACTGGTGAAGCATGCCAGCGGCGATGATCTTTACGGCGCCAGAATTACCGGGGGCGGAAGTGGGGGCTCCGTCGCAATCCTTGGCCGCCGGGGCGCTATCAACACAGTTCAGCACATTGCTAAGCAGTACCGGCAGCAGACGGGGTTTCAAGCTGCGATCATCTCAGGCTCTTCACCTGGCGCTAGTTTGTTCGGACATTTGAGATTGATGCGAAACTGAAAAGGAAGAACTCAAAAATATGAAGCAAACATTTTTCGTTTGGCTATTGCTGGGTCTCGTGTTATTCGTGGCCGGCTCCGGTGCGAAGGCTCAGACCAACGTCAAAAAGGAAAGCTTTGGCAAAACACCGGAGGGTCAGCCGGTGGACATTTACACTTTAACAAATAGTCATGGTGCCGAAGCGAAAATTACCAATTATGGTGGCATTCTCACTTCGTTGCGCGTGCTGGATCGCGACGGCAAGCTCGATGATGTAGTGCTCGGGTTTGATAATTTGGACCAGTACCTGAAGGGTGATCCGTGGTTCGGCGCAATCATTGGCCGTTATGGCAACCGGATCGCGAAAGGCCGCTTCACCCTAAACGGCGTCGAATACAAACTGGCGACTAACAATGGCGCGAACCATCTGCATGGCGGCATCAAAGGATTTGATAAAGTGGTGTGGAATGCGAGGCCGCTAAGAGTACCGAACGGTGCAGCCCTTGAATTAACTTACTTGAGCCCAGACGGCGAGGAAGGTTATCCGGGCAATCTCTCAGTCAAAGTTGTTTACACGCTGACAAATGCGAATGAGCTGAAGATCGACTACTCGGCCACGACCGACAAAGACACCATCGTCAATCTCACCCATCACTCGTATTTCAATCTTGCGGGACAAGGCAACGGTGACATTCTCAATCATCGCCTCTACATTAACGCCAACCGCTTCACACCTATCGACTCCGAATCAATTCCTACGGGCGAAATACGGAGTGTCCACGGAACGCCTTTTGATTTCACTCGCATGAAAGCCATTGGCGAACGCATCAATGCGGACAATGAACAGTTAAAGTTTGGTAGTGGTTATGACCACAACTTTGTCTTGAACGGAAAAATGGGACTGCTGCGCCTCGCTGCGAAGGTCTACGAGCCGACCACCGGACGGGTGATGGAAGTCTCGACGACGGAACCCGGACTTCAGTTCTACAGCGGAAACTTTCTTGATGGTACGCTCACGGGCAAAGGCGACAAAGTCTATCAACGGCGATACGCGTTTTGTCTGGAGACGCAGCACTATCCCGACTCGCCGAATAAGCCGAATTTCCCAAGCACGGTTTTAAGAAAAGGCGCGCGTTATCACACGACCACAATTTACAGATTTTCTGTTCAAAAGTAGCGTCGACGGATCGAGCTGAACCGACCGCGAAAAAACTGCCCTACGAATGCAGCGATCAATTAACTGTCGATATTCTGTTTGGTGTCTGCCGAGTTCGCCGTGATTGAAAGCTTCCACCTCACGACTCGAAAGTTGATGGACTTTGTTTGATGGCTCAGCTAAAGTCCGTCGCAACCGCAGCAGCGGATTCCGTCAATTGAAGCAAACTGGAGGAATGTGAACGTGGAACCCACAGTCCTTGAATGTGCGCACGTCTTCTCGAAATTCAGTGTCGCGATCTCCAGCACTGGGCGAAGTTCATTTGCACACGTTGCATTGTCATTACTAATCCTGACTGCCGCTGTCTCGGCTCCCGCTGCTGCGCAAGCACAGGCGCTCGGTGATCCGGTCGACGTCAGTCAGGATTTTCAGAAGATGGAGAACGTTTACTTCATCGGGGCACGTGTTTCTACTTTCGATCCTTCGACCGGACAAGGCACATTGCAGTGGGACCGGTACTTGAGGAATACGACGCTTTCTTTCAACAAAATTGATGTGGGTTTCACCCGCGGCCGCGCTACTGAATTTCCGGGCACTGAATACGATCAGGATCCTTCGCTGCCGTTTTCAATTACGTTTGTAAGTCCTCGCACCGTGCGATTGCGTTTTTCCACGCGAGCGGCGCCACTCAGTGAAGGTAACTCTCTGATGCTTGCCGGGCCGGTTCCGACCGACCACTCCTGGAGGGTTGAGCAAACCGATCAAGCGATTATCTACAAGAGCGCTCATGGTGAAGTGCGCATAATTAAGCAGCCGTGGCATATCGAGATATACGACGAACGCGGCCATCTCCTGACGCGCACGCAGAATATCGGGGATCCGGCGACGTTTATCACTCCGATTCCATTTTCGTTCGTGCGACGCGGGAGCGACTTGGGCCGTCGCATCGCGGCCACTTTCGAACTACAACACGACGAGAAAATCTTTGGTTGCGGCGAGTCGTTTACGCGACTCAACAAACGAGGTCAACACATTAACGTCTTTGCCCGAGACGGCATGGGCACACAGAACGAATACATGTACAAACCGATTCCGTTCTTTCTCAGCAGCAATGGCTACGGGATGTTCGTGCACACCAGCGCACCGATCACGTTTGATTTCGGCAAATACTACGACGCGCACAGCGTGATTTACTCGGGCGATGAGCATCTCGATCTCTTCATTTTTCTGGGCGAGCCGAAGGATATTCTTTCCGAGTACACCGCGCTGACCGGTCGCAGTCCCGTGCCGCCGCTTTGGTCATTTGGCTTTTGGATGAGCCGCATCACCTACAGCTCTGAAGATCAAGTGCGCGAGGTTGCGAAGCAATTAAGAGCGCATCAGGTGCCGGCGGACGTGATTCACCTCGACACCGGCTGGTTTGAAACCGACTGGCGCAGCGACTATCGCTTTTCAACTTCACGCTTTCGCGACCCCGCCAGGATGATCGCAGACTTAAAGCAGCAGGGCTTTCACATCAGCTTGTGGCAATACACCTACTTCACCAGCAAGAACGATTTGTGGAAAGAGATGGTCTCACACGGTTATGAGGTGAAGAACGAGAGCGGACAATTGCCTTTCGAAGACGCCACGCTCGACATGAGCAACGCGGAGGCGGTCAAGTGGTATCAGACGAAACTCGCAAATCTTTTGAAGCTTGGGGTCGGCGCAATCAAAGTTGATTTCGGCGAAGGCGCGCCCTTGACGGGACAATACGCTTCGGGCCGCACGGGCTGGTACGAACACAATCTCTATCCCTTGCGCTATAACAAAGCCGTCGCCGAAATCACCAAACAGGTGACGGGCGATAATATCATCTGGGCACGCAGCGCTTGGGCCGGCAGCCAGCGTTACCCTCTGCATTGGGGCGGTGACGCTGAGAACACTAACTCAGCGATGGCCGGCGAGTTGCGCGGCGGCTTGTCATTTGGGCTTTCGGGGTTCACTTATTGGAGCCATGACGTGGGCGGATTCGTGCAGCGCGCGCCGCGCGATCTGTATCGTCGCTGGATGGCTTGGGGGGTGCTGACCTCACACACGCGCGCGCATGGCGCACCACCGCGCGAGCCGTGGGAATATGACGAAGCTTTGACGGAAGATTTTCGCCGCGCGCTTGGCTTGAAGTATTCGCTCATGCCTTACATCTACGCGCAAGCGAAGGATTCTTCGGCTCGCGGCCATCCGATGCTGCGCACGCTCTTCTTTGAATATCCGAACGATCCCGGCTCGTGGGATATCGATGACGAATACATGTTCGGGTCGAACCTGCTCGTCGCGCCGCTGTTCGAAAGCAGTGAGACGCGAAAGGTCTATCTTCCGCCCGGCGACTGGATCGATTATCAAACCGGCAAGGTTTACGCTGGCGCGCAATGGCACGAGATCAAAGCCGGTGATATCCCCGTGGTGTTACTTGTGAAGAACCACTCCGTCCTGCCGCACATCAAAGTCGCACAAAGCACAAAGGACATGGACTGGACCGACGTCGAGCTGCGCGTCTTCAGCACCGACAACGCACCGGTTGCCGGATTGTTTGCGTTGCCTGACGGCGCTCTTCAGCCGATCAGCTTCCGTCCGAGCGCCCGTGGGTTTGAATTGGTTGATGATCCCTTTCGCGGAAAAGTGAAGTGGCGCATCACACGTTTTGACCGGCACTGATCTTTCTTTTCTGTATCGAAGTTCGCCGCACTGCGCGCCATCATCATGAAGCGCAAGATCTCGCGCCGAAAATTTCTCCAACAGACTGCGTTTGCGGGTGCGGTGCTTCCGCTCACCTCTTCTAAACTCGCGATCAACTCGAAGACTTCCGTCGCCGCAAATCCGAGCAGACAGCCCCTTGTGCTTTGGTACGAGAAGCCAGCCGAGCAGTGGGTTGAAGCCTTGCCGATCGGCAGCGGGCGATTGGGCGCAATGGTTTTCGGCGGCCCGGCGCGCGAACGGCTGCAAATAAATGAAGATACGCTGTATGCGGGTGGGCCATACGATCCAAATAATCGTGAAGCGCTCAAGGCCCTGCCGGAAGCGCGGCGGCTAATCTTCCAAGGCAAGTACAAGCAGGCAAACGATCTGATTGGCGCGAAGATGATGGCCCATCCAATCAAGCAGATGCCTTACGAACCCGTGGGCGATCTGCGGCTTGAGTTTCCCGGACACAGTGAGATTTCAAATTATCGCCGCGAATTGGATCTCGATACGGCGATTGCCAAAGTCTCCTATCGATTCGGTGACCTAAGTTTTTCTCGCGAAGCTTTCGCCACTCCCGTGGATCAGGTGATTGTAGTGAGCCTCGCCGCCAATCGTCCGGGCCAAATTAGTTTCGTCGCCAGTTTCATTACGCCGCAAAAAGCAACTACCGAAACCGAAGGAAACGATACGCTCGTAGTGCGCGGCGAAAACAGTGGCGCATTCGGCATCAAAGGCGCGCTGAAATTCCATGCACGCGCGCGGGTGGTCGTTAGTGGAGGGCGCACGGTTGCCGAAAACGGAAGGATCATCGTCAGCGATGCGAACTCAGCTTTGATCCTGATCGCCGCAGCCACCAGTTATAAAAATTACAGAGACGTGAGCGCCGATCCGGAAGCGCTGGTCACAGCTTATCTAAATCGGATCAAAGGAAAGTCATTTGCGGCGATGCGCAGTGAGCATGTGCGCGAGCATCAGCGGTTGTTTCGCCGAGTGACGCTGGATCTTGACGTCACGGAAGCTGCGAATCTGCCAACTGATCAGCGGCCGGCTAAGTTTCTCGAAGGCGTCGATCCGCAGCTTGCCACGCTCTATTTTCAATACGGCCGATATCTCCTGATCTCATCGTCGCGACCAGGAACCCAGCCGGCGAATCTTCAGGGCCTCTGGAACGAGTCAATGACGCCACCGTGGGAATCAAAGTACACAATCAACATCAATACCGAGATGAACTACTGGCCGGCCCAGACAACAAATCTCTCCGAATGCCACGAACCGTTGCTGCGCCTGGTGACCGAATTGGTTGAGAATGGCAATCGCACAGCGCAGATACAGTACGGCGCGAAGGGCTGGGTTTGTCATCACAACACTGATCTCTGGCGGCAGACGGCGCCGATCGACGGTCCACTGTGGGGATTCTGGCCCACCGGCGGCGCCTGGCTGTGTACACATCTGTGGACTCATTACGAGTTCACCGGCGATAAGAAATTCCTCGGGCGCGTCTATCCCGCGATGAAGGGCGCGGCACAATTTTTTGTTGATACGCTGGTCGAAGAGCCAAAACACAAATGGCTCGTCACGTGTCCTTCGATCTCACCAGAGAATGTTCATCCGGCAGGCGTGGCGATCTGTGCGGGCCCGACGATGGATATGGAGATCCTGCGCGACCTGTTTGCGCAGTGCATCAAGGCCACAAAGATTCTGAGAATTGATGAAGATTTCGCCGCCACACTGGTTGAGATCCGTTCGCGGCTGGCGCCAATGCAAATCGGGAAGGCCGGTCAGTTGCAGGAATGGCTCGCAGACTGGGACCTGGAAGCGCCTGAACCACAACACAGACACGTATCGCATCTGTACGGGTTGTTTCCCAGCAATCAAATCACAAAGCGTGACACTCCCGACCTTTTCGCAGCAGCGAAGAAGTCCCTGGAGTTGCGGGGCGATGTCGGAACCGGCTGGAGCCTGGCGTGGAAGATCAACTTGTGGGCAAGATTGCTTGATGGTGACCACGCGTACCTACTTTTGCAGAAAGCATTGAGACCGGTTTATCGGCACGACATGGAATTCCAGGGTGGTGGCGGGATCTATTCAAATCTCTTCGATGCGCATCCGCCATTTCAAATCGATGGCAACTTCGGCGCTACGTCAGGGATAACTGAAATGCTCTTGCAGTCACACAACGGCGAGATTCATTTGCTTCCGGCCTTACCGACCGCCTGGCCCAAGGGCAGCGTCAGAGGATTGCGCGCCCGTGGCGCCTTTGAAGTTGACATTGACTGGCGAGCAGGAAAATTGACGCGGTCGACTGTTCGAAGTGTCAACGGAGCCGACTGCAAGGTGCGCTATGGAAATCGGGTGGTCACCCTGCGTCTCGCCAGGGGTGCGGCAGCTCGTTTGAACGTGAAGCTGCAACGAATAAGTTGAATCTGCAGATCATGCGACCCTGTATTCAAACACAAAGCGTCCCACCTGAATGCTTCCTTTGTCTCGCAAAGGTGGCGAGATAAGCAGCGATCGGACCATGCTGCTCTTCCGATTCACATGGGCTTCGACGTTGCCTAGCGATTCACCGCTGGACGCTCGATAAAGGGCTACGTCAATCGTGTCGGCATTTTTCCGCTGATATCCAAAGACATATTCACCGGGCTGCAGCATAAAGTCGCCGAGCTTGATCGGATCTGACTAGTTCCCTCGCACAATTCGATCGAGCATTTCGACCAGAGGCTCAGTTGCAGACCATTGCGGATTGTGATCGGCGGTTAGTTGCAGCACCGGCCAGCCGCGATCTTTCGCGCGCAGGGACTGAGAATAGAAGTCATCGTCTTTGGCCTCTTTGCCTTTTTCCACCGTGAGAATGTAAGTGGCCGGAAGTTTGCGCGCGGTCTGGTTGTTGAGCACGATGGGCTCAGTAAAAGTTTTCAGCGGCTGCGGCACATCGTGTGGCGGCGGCTGATCAGGTTTCACCCACGCCGGCACAATGTAATCACCTTTCGTCATGTTTTTAATAAAGTCATTGCGGTTGCCGAAAATGGTCGAGACGCTTTCACCATCAGCGGGCAGAAGCGCATCGATGTAGATGAGTCGCTTAATTCGATCAGGCACGCGATCGGCAACTCCAGTAATGACCATCCCGCCGTAACTGTGACCGACGAGGATGATGTCGTGCAGATCTTCAAACAGAATCGTGTTTACGACATCTTCGATGTGTGTGCTCAAGCCGATGTCCGGGCGGCTTAAGTGCACGCGCTCGCCCAAGCCGGTGAGCTGCGGCCGATAAACGTTGTAGCCCTTTTCGCGCAGCATCGCATCTACTTTGCGAAAGGCCCAGGCGCCGCCCCATGCGCCATGCACGATCACGATCGTCGGTTTTGCGCTCTGGGCCATTGCCTGGATGGTGCCGAGCTGCGAGGCGAAAACGATGAGAACGATTGTTGAAAGCTGTCGTCTAATTCTCATTTTGGATAGGTCTCCTTAAAGAAACTTTTTGCGGGAGAGCCGGATAACCAGTTACGTTAGACCGCGCGGTTAACCACCGGTGCGCTGATATACGCGCACATAGTCAACCAGCATAGTTTGCGGAAATACCGTTGTCGCATCCGGGCTGCCGGGCCAACTGCCGCCGACCGCGACGTTCAGCAGAATGAAAAATGGATGATCGAAAGCCCATTTCATTCCTGGAGAAAGGTCGGCTGGGGTCCAGGTCTGGTACAGAATGTCATCGCAGTAAAAGCGAATGACATTCGGCTCCCATTCGACGGCAAAGACATGAAACGAATCGGCGAATCGCTTGTTGTTCGGAAGTGAATACGACGAGCCCAGCCCGGTGCCGCCAGTGTACCCTGGCCCATGGATCGAGCCGTGAATAATTGAAGGCTCCTTGCCGATGTTCTCCATGATGTCGATTTCGCCGCAAGCAGGCCAACCAACCTTATCGATATCGTCACCTAACATCCAGAACGCCGGCCAAAGTCCGTGACCCTGTGGAATCTTTATGCGCGCTACGATACGTCCGTACTTGATCGTGAATTTATGTTTCGTGATCAAACGGGCCGAAGTGTAATCGCGCGTTACTTTGTCAGCTCCAGTGTATTTCTCTTTGATAGCTTTGATGACCAGCGAGCCGGCAGACTGATATGCGTTGTCGACGCGGTTCGTGTAGTACTCGAGTTCCTGATTTCCCCAACCATTCCCTCCAACTTCAGCAGTCCACTTCGTCGAGTTGATCGCCGAGTCGTCTGATCCATTGAATTCGTCGCTCCAAACCAGACGCGAAATGTCAGGATCTGCGAGCTTGCGCAGGCGAGCGGTTACATTCAACAACGCGCGCGTGTCGTGATAAGCCTCTTTCCAGATTCGAGCCTTACTGTAATTCTTAACCGCACCATCGCGCTCGACTGTGTCATAGATGCCGCCAAATTCCCTGTCGATCTGTTTTTCTTTGATGAACTGCCACTGTTTCTGAAACGCATTGAAGTACGCATCCGTTTGCTTGCCGTATTTCTCGTGCATTAGCAGCAGAGCATTCAGTCCTTCGAACTGCACCCACCATTCTTTGCGCATGTCTTCTGGCGGCCCAGTCGCGGTTCCTTCTCGATAGAAGCCACCGTAAGTTTCATCCCAACCATAGGCGAGCGCATGATCCACCAGGAGCTTGGCCATCGCTTCAGTTTCAGAATCATGCCGGCCCAGCACTTCTTCGGCTTCCCACATCAGATAAGCCGTTTCAATGTCGTGGCCGTATGAATCGTGATCGGGAATCGCTCGCCAGTCGGTGGTGAAATATAGACTCATGGCTCCCGGTGCGACGCAGATCTTGTCGCGCACAATTCCGAGCAGCTCGATGATGCGCTTGCGCAGCGTTTCGTCTTTCCAAACTTCATACAACTGGGTAAACGACTCGAGCAGATGAATATGAGTGTTCATCGACTTGTAGCCGATGGGAAATCCGGCCAGCGGAACGGTATCAACTTGCGCATTTTCTGATTTTGTTCGAATGACCCGGCCGTCGCGCGTCAGCCACTCGAAATAACCGCCGTTCTTAACATCGTGCGCATGCTCGTGGATCCAGCGAAAAGCTTTCTGCGCGAGTTCGAGCGCCTTTGGATCTTTAGTCGCCTGATAAGCTGCCGCCGCGCCGTAAAGCCCGAAGCTCATACCGTACATGTGCTTTCCGTCAGTATACCGCGGCGAGATTTTTCCTTTATCGTCGAGGCCCCAAAAAAAGCCACCATACGCTTGATCCCAGAGAACCTCGCGAAGGTAGTGCAAGCCGTGTTCGATGATTGGAGCATATTGTGATTTCAGGTCGGGTCGTTCAATTGTGATCTGCGACGCCACCCAGAGCATGCGGCCCTGAAACACTGAGAACTTGCCGTCGCTGCCCGCCGCTTTCCATTCGCGTGTGAAATTTGAAGAGAAACCGCCGTTAATTTTGTCGACCGATCGAGGGAACCAAACACCGAGAACGTCCTGGCGGAGCGTCCGTTCCATCTCATCAGCCATCATCAGGTAATTGTCCCTGTTCGGCGCTGGAAACCTGCTGGCGTCTTTACGTGAAGCGGCGCACGAGTAAGGCCCGGCGCCTGGGGTGGAGAGTACGGCTGCCAGCGCGACGAAAACAGAAGCTAACGTTTGAACTCTAACGATGGGCAATTTTGTGGCTAGCTCCCATTCAAAATCTGCTCGGCGGCGAGTACCAGGAACATATAATTGGATGATCCGCCGCCCAGAACGTACTCGCCCTGTTGCCACAGGAAAGGGAAATCCTTCAACTCTGGGAAATCAGGACGGATGAGTGCAGTTCCCGATACGACACCGCCCGGAATGTACGACCAGTCAGCGCGGTTGATTCCATAAGCCACCGTCATGGAACGTGCGCCTACTCCAGAGACGAAAGACGCTGTGTTTTCGCCGGGGTGAACCCCCAAAACGAAATTCAGCGCGTTCAGCATGTATTCTGAGCTGACGATGTCCGGGAATGCTCGATGCAGGTAGTATTGGTCGACTCCGAAACGCTGAATGTCCCAGCCGGCTCCCCAAATATGTGGCCTATAGGGCACGCCAAAAGGATTTGCTTTTTGCTGTTCGATCATCCTGGCAAAGCTCGCCGCCACAGCGCCGCGCAGCTCGTCAATAAAGTGTTTATCGGTAATCAGGTGCAATGCCTTTCCGATGGACCAGGCTAGCTCGTCCGCATGTTTGACGATCTGCTGACGGTTATCAATTAACACCTGACCGTATTCAGGTTTTCTGGTCGTTAACCACAGCTCGACTGCAGCCTTAATTCGTTCGTTGAAGCCTTTCTCAGGATCGCGATTCTGTTTCCACATGGCTTCCGCGGCAGCGATGCTTTGGCCGGCGAGCGCGGGATTTTCTTTTCTGAGAACGCGGCCGGCAATCGCCAGCGCGGCAATTCCCTTGTACTCATGGCCGGCGTTCTCTTCGGTGAACACAAGACGGTCGTCGTTCTTGCCGGAATGCGTCGCGGTTCGCTGATCAGGTCTAAGCGCGGAGTCGTAAAACAGATTGTCGGTAGAGTTAGTCTCTTCACCGATCAAGACGTATTGCGGCAAGGTCGGCACTATGATGCCGCGATAGAGTCGTCCCAAAGCTTTATAACTACCGAGAATGCTCAGCACGCCATGCTCGACTTGTTGTAACACGTCAGGTTTGCCGTCTGGCTGATGAATTTTCGTGAGGCGTTTGTCTTCATCGACAGTAGTGTCATCATAATCCAGATGGAACGCTTCATAGGTGCTCGCCAGAATCGAAACTTCATCTGCCTGCGATTCGATGCGCAGATCGTCATCGCCCGCGTCGTGCCAGCCACCGACGTTTAAGCCGGGAACAGTTTCTCCGGAACGCACGGCACTAAGCGTACTCGCTCCCTGGATGTAACCGTCGAAGTGGTTAGAGTTAGTCGGCGCCATACGCGCATCGTCGAGGTGACATGCTCCGTGCCATACGCGATATTGCTGTTCGACGCGCATGTGGCACATCTGCACCGGCAGAAAATATTCGAGAACCGGCTGCCATACTCCGCGTTTGTAGACTTCCGTTGAAATTTGGAAAGGCTGGCTGCGGAAATTGCGATATTCGGCAACATACATGCCGGCCGTTTCAATTGTGCTGAAGTCAAATTGCAGGTATTGATAGCGCAGAAATGTTCCCCATCTGGTTGGCGGGCCAGAGAGCACCTCGATAAGACCTCCAGCCTCAGAAACGCGCTTCAAGTGAAAAAGATCTTTCGCGTCGTCCGCACTGTCGAGTTCAATAATCGCGATCTTTTTCTGCCTCGGATGATAGCCAATCTGCGAAACATGAACGACAGGGTCGTACTTCCATCCGGCGATTGCATGCGGCGTAATAATCCATTCGACGGCGCCTGTTGTCGTGTTTGCGGGCACAAGCGATCGCACGACGAACCAGCCATTGTTGTGTTTGTTACGACCATCCAGTAACTGCAATTCATTCTTGCGGCTTTCAATGATCATTCGTTGAGATTCAACTTCCGGCGCAATAGAAAGCTGCTTTCCTAAAGCCAACGGCGCCGGCTGAATCTCGCCGCTGGCATCCGGGACATCTGGGCCGTTCGGCTGGCGCGGAAAGATCCCTGACTGGCCGCCCAGATACCAGCTCTTGCCGAACAGATTCGCCGGGTACAGTTCAAGGTTGAGGCCTACCTTACCGACGAAAGCCGCGGGAAGCGGCTGATCCAGATCTACAACAACACGAATGCTCTGGCCTTCGCCACGAACACGAACCTGATATGACAAATTCAAATCGGGATAATTAATGGGGTTGAAACCCGTGCGGTTCCGCTCAGGGTCGGGGTAAGACAGCGAAGTAATGATTTCATTCTGTTGTTTGTTTACAGACCGTTTGTTCTGCTTCGGCATCGGCTGCCATTGGCCGGGAGTGGGATCTAAACGAAGATCGCCATTAGTGGCAACGCGTACTCCATTTTGAATGATACTTATGCCGGATTGGTGGCCTTCTGGATAAATATCCTGAAAGGCCATTACGTTAAGGCCGGGCATTTCGAAATACTCTTGATCGTTTAGCCGTAGCGATGGACCTCGCGCGTTTTGCGCACGTAAACAAACCAGCACCGACAGAACCGCAAGCGTAGCCGGCAGGATGAGTGAAACGGTCCGCGTCTCGCCTAACTTAATCATTGGCTACTCTAAAGGGCGATGACTGACTTTCTGTTGTGGCCCATGAATAGCGCCGAAGACAGCACCACGAGATTAAGACTAAATGTTATGAACTACAGTGGGGTACTGGAAAAACTGGTTTAGCTGCGCCATTCTGATCAGTATTGCTTTAATAGTTCCAACATCTTTCGATCGAGCTTATGACCATTGTAGTCTTCGTAAAGCACGTCCTTGCGATCGCTATCCATTACTCCGAATGACCCGCGCAGATTCCAGAGTGAGTATCCCCAGTCTGCTTCCTTCCAAAGCGAGAGAGAATCTCGCATCCACGCCAGGGTTACTTCGTGCGGGGTCTGATTGAAGCAGCCCCACTCGCCGACATGAATCTGCACGCCGCGATCGATCAGTGGTTTGTACGGCTCGATGTATTCGCGTTTCAGCCGCGCGCGATCCCACGTTGTGCCGCGATCGTCTTTCATGGGCCAGGTGGGAACATTGAAACTTTCAAACTCGTCTTTAGGTACCCAAGTCGCGGTATAGTGACTGACCGCTTTGGGCAAATAGCCACGCGTGCTCTGGACCAGTCCCAGGTCGGCTATACCCATCACGGGCGCCTGGCCGATATTGATGCCGTCGGCAAAGATCAGTCTCTTAGGATCGACTTCACGAATGCCGGCAACGAGCGCCTTAACTATCTCGACGTAGCGTTCCTCGAGATAGCCTTCATACGATCTCATTTTTGGCGGTTCATTGATCAGATCGAAACTGAGTTGCCGATTCAGTGTGCCTTTATAGCGTTTGGCAAATGCACGCCAATGAAACGCAGCCGCAGCGAGAGCTTTATCGCGTTGTGTTTTGGTTCCCGAAAAGAGATCAGCAGGCTCCAACTCGCGTTCGTTAATGCAGTAGCCGGGAATACGATGGAAATTGATGTTGATGTGAATGCCGTATTGGCGACCCAGCTCGATTGCCCGATCGATTTCTTTCAGCGGCTCTTCGTTGATAATCGACCAGTCGTCCCTGCGCCCCCAAACCCAATATGACAGTGGCAAGCGAGCGAAATTGAAACCCCACTCAGCCATCGTGGCAAAGTCGAATTCGTCGAAAGCTCTTCCGCTGTATGGTCGTTCCGCGGCACCAAATCGTCCCTGGAGATTAAAGCCGCGCCAGCGCGGAATGCGTCGCGCGTCGATGTCAGAGGGCATCGCGCCGCGGCCGGCTGTGGCGACTGTAACGGCGGAGGCGGCCAGACCTTTGATAAAAATGCGCCGGTCCATTTTCAGTTGTTCGAGATCGCCTTCGTATTCTCACCCCGTTTTAACCGGGTGGCTGTCGAGCTTGAAATTCCCAAGAGATGCAAACTGCTGCTCCTGCCCAACAACTCCAATTGACAGGTGTTGAATGAAAAACCGATCTGGAGCACGAGACGAACCGAATTTCTAATCAAGTTTTTACTTCTGAAAGACAAGGTTATCCACTGCGACGGTGCCATGCTGCGGCGTGCATTGATTGCAGTAGGCGCTGATACTAATGGCGGTTAATTTCCTGAGCACATCCTTGGTATCTACCTTGTCCTCGACCCACGAAGGCTGCGAAAGAGATTTCAGAGGAATCAGGTATGTATTGAATCCCGGCTTTAGCCTGAGCGGAATTTGTGGAAAGCCCGCGTTAAGTTTAATGCCCTGACCATGACTGATGAATTCCAAGCGCAGTCCTTCCGTTCCGGTAGCATAGAGTTGCACCGATAGGTTCTTGTAAGCACTCACGTCGTCCGCTACGGGTTCGCCGTCTTTGTTTGGATGCCCCTGAATTTCGAGCGTGACGTTGGCCCACTGGTTAGGACCAACCAGAGTATATTCAAACGTCGCAACGTGATTCCCCTCCTGGCCTTTCACCCTAACGATTTCGGGGGCGCCGGGCGAAACATTCGCCATACCCTTGAACTGAACCGGAGTTGATTCCTGCGACAAATAGATCTGCATCAGGCCGCCACCATTGCTAACTGGGCGGCCATTTTCCATTTTCTCGAAATCAGCGTAGACGAACTTCTCGCCTTCGGGTTTTTCGCCTTGGGTGGAAACTGCCGAAGAGATCCATCTGTTTGGCGCTGGTGCGCTGAGTGCGATCAGCACGGCAAGTGGAAAAAGAAACAAGCGCGCGGCGAACCTCATGGGACACATTTCTCCTTGGGTTCAAGTTGAGCTCGTCCGGGAGTGCCCAGATTATATCTCGAAAGCCGACGGGCACAAGCGCGAAACACCTTGCGCCCAACGCGACGACAATCAAAAAGCGTCAACCATTGACCGAAGGTTCAGACGCTCGCGGAAATCTTTCAACGATAATGGCGCGCGCGAGTGATATTCGACTATGACCTGCCTTCCAGGAACCAAGTCGAAATAATTGTCCGAAAACGAGCCGTCGTGATCGGGTACTGAAAGATATACAGCTCTGGCAAATTTATCAGAGTTCAGAGTTACGCGAAAGCCGCCGCGCGTCAGTGCCACTTCGAACCTGATAGCCGGTTTTGGTAGCCGCAATTCTTTGAAAGGCGCGAAGAAGTAATCGTGAGCGGAAGCAATCTTGCCGTCAACTAACAACTCGCAATACACGAAAGAGTCCTTGGCATCTGTTCCTTGAAAAAGGTCGCTCAGACTAAGGTCGAAATAGGAACGGCTGGCCAACGGCGCGATCATGACTTCACGATCCAGGCTCTTCAGAGCGCGTCCATCAAAATCCATCAGAGCGACATTAATTTTAGCAGGCGCAGCTTTTGTCTGATCTGAGACAACGTAGAATTTCAGCCTTCCATCTTCGACGTGCGGACTGATCAGCAAATTTGTATAGAAGTGACGCGCGTAGTACTGCAGCGCCTTCCATCGTCCGTAATAGTCAATGCTGGACCAGGACGCGACGGGCCAGCAATCGTCAATCTGCCAGTACAACGAACCCATGTTGTGCGGCATGATCCGCCGCAGGTGCTCGGCGCCCGTGCGGATGCCATCCGCCTGCAGCACCTGACTGACGTAGAGAAACGATTCAAAGTCTTTCGGCTGCGGGTACTCGCGCAGCATGTACTCGCGAATCAATTGATTGCCGCGCGGATGGCGTTGATGCGCCAGCATGACGGGCGATTGAATGTCGCGCTCGCTGGGCAGCGTGTAAGTCTTGATGGTATCGATTTGTGGAAACGATTGAAAACCATATTCGCTCATGAAGCGAGGATGCTGCTTCTCATACTCCGAAAACGGCGCAGCCGCGTGCCATACCTGCCAGTAGTGGACATCGCCCATGCGTTGCGAATCGGGATCATCCTCAAGATTCGAACTCGGCGAGCTGGGCCAATACGGCCGCGATGGATCGAGCGCGGCGGTAACTTCGGCGAGCACGCCATGAAAAATCTTTTTGTAATCGTCCCACAGGCTTGCCGGCAGAGTTTGTTTCCAGCCCCAATGTTGCCACCCCGTCTCGATCTCATTGTTGCCGCACCAGATGACGATGCTCGGATGATTTCGCAGCCGCGTCACGTTATCGATGGCTTCATGCCTGACATTATCCAGAAATTCAGGATTGGCCGGATACATGCTGCAGGCGAACATAAATTCCTGCCAGACCAGAATTCCCATTTCATCGGAAGCATCGTAAAAATCGTCGCTCTCATAGATGCCGCCGCCCCAGACGCGCAACATGTTCATGTTCGCATCACGCGCTGAGCCGACCAGTTGCCGGTACTTCTCTTTCGTGATGCGGGTGGGAAAGCTGTCGGCCGGAATCCAGTTGGCGCCTTTAGCAAAGACCGGAATGCCATTGATGAAAAACGTAAAGCTCTTGCCTGATTCGTCAGGCTGTTGCCGCAGCTCTAATGAGCGCACACCCGTGCGAGTGTTTTTTTGATCGATCAATTTCCCCTCGATTAACAGTTGAGCCCGTAAGCTGTAAAGCGGATGAGCGCCCAAACCGTTCGGCCACCAGAGTTGCGGATGGGCAATTATGAAATCCAGCGCTATCCGGTTGATGCCTTCGTTCAGCGAGATCGCTTTTTCGGCCGCCACTGTCCTGTTGGTTAGGTTTCTCAACACCAGCGTTGCTTTGCCGGAACGATCCGCTTCGATCTCGACAGTAGCCGTCAGCGACGCAGCGGCAGGCGTGATCTGCTTTGTCACAATCTGCAGGTCAGTCACGCGCGCCTGGCTCCACGCCTCCAAAAAAACCGGACGCCAAATGCCGCTCGTCACGAAACGCGGTCCCCAATCCCAGCCATATTGATAAGGCGCTTTGCGCGTGTAGGGCGAAGTCTTCTCGCCCTGATCGTTCGGCGCCGGCAATTGATATTTAATCTTCGCCATCAGCGGGAGGATTTCGTTGATCGGCGAGCGAAAGTGTACCCGCAGAGTGTTGTCGCCAATTTTCAGCGCGCGTTTGCAGTCAACCCGCCAGGTACGAAACATGTTGTCGGCGTTTAAGACGAGAGTTTCGTTTAGATAAACGTCAGCGTAAGTATCCAATCCTTGAAAAACCAGCTCGATGTGTTCACGCTGCAGAATTTCGCGAGCAACAGTAAAGTGCGTCTCATATTCCCAATCAGTCTTGCCGATCCACTGCTGCTTCTGCTCGTTGTCACGATAGAAGGGATCATCAATTAAATTATGGGTTAAGAGATCAGTGTGCACACAACCGGGAACTGTTGCCGTATGCCATGAGTCTTTGCCAGCTTCGCGGAATCGCCAGCCGGTATTGATAGGGATGACGAGTTTCGCGGTCGCTGATCTACTCGCATTCGGTTGCGAGTCTGCCGAAGCAACGATCAGCAGCAAGACCAGCGGCGACAACCACGAGCGGAACCTGGAACCAAAGACTGATCTCATTGTGAGACGCATCCTGCCTGCCTTAGAATTTATTCTTTACTTTTGTAATGTGTGCCTGCTAAAAGGAGGCGCATGCTAAAACGAAACGCCTCGATGTTCGCCGCCATCTTATGCGTTACTTTGCCATGGCTGTCAATCGCGGCCACGAGCGCACGGGCGCCGGCGCGCGCAGACCAAACCGAAACTGACGCGGTGCAAACGCGGTTCGCGCGCCTGAGGCACGGCATCAACCTGAGCCATTGGTTCTCGCAATCGGCGGGAAATAACTATTCGAAAGAGCATCTCGAGACGCACACCACGGCAGAGGATATCGCTCTGATCAAGGCGATGGGATTCGATCATGTTCGCTTTCCAATCGAGCCGGCGCCGCTGATGAATCCCAATGATCTGAGTTCGTTAAGGCCCGAGTATCTGCGCTATTTCGATGCTGCGCTGGACATGATCCTGGCGCAGCGGCTGGCGGTCATCGTCGATATCCATCCTTCGGACGATTTCAAGCTTCGCCTGAAAGAAGATCGGGAAGTGGAAAACTTTACCAAGTTTTGGCGCGCTCTCGCTGAGCACCTTTCGACGCGCGATCCTGAGATGGTTTTTCTTGAAACCATCAACGAGCCGATGGTTGAAGACCCTTATCGCTGGTATGGGATTCAGGCGAAGCTGATCGCGGCCATACGCGCCGGCGCGCCGCATCACACGATCATCGCGTCGGGTTATCGCTGGTCAGGTTTGTGGGAGTTGCTGGCGCTCGAGCCTTACGCCGATCGGAACATTATCTATAACTTTCATTACTACGATCCTTTTGCGTTCACCCATCAGGGCGCAAACTGGGCGGGTCCAAATCTTCAGTTCTATCGCAACGTTCCTTATCCCTCGAGCCCCGAAGCCGTGGCTAAGATTCTCGACACCGTCACTGATGATCCCGCGCGTTTCAGTCTGCTCCGCTATGGTGAAGACCGCTGGAACGCCGAGCGCGTCGATCGCGAGATCGCTATGGCGGCGGCATGGGCAACAAAGCATCATGTGCTGCTGACTTGCAACGAGTTCGGCGCCTATCGCCGCTTTGCGGACGCCGCCGATCGCGCCCGGTGGATCACCGACATCCGCACTGCGTTTGAGAAACACGGCCTTGGTTGGACCATGTGGGACTACGCTGGCGGCTTCGCCGTCGTGAACAAGGTTAACGGCCACGCCACGCCGGATGCGGAGATTGTGAGAGCTTTGGGATTGGCAGTGCCGACGGCAAAGTATTAAGTCCATCACGCTCTGGGCCCGCACGGTAATTTGCCTCGATGAGACGTTTTGCCGAAATTGATTTCCTCTGAGTTGCGGTGAAGAAAATGAGAAACACTCTGATCATCGTTTGCCTGCTCGCCTTTTCTAACTTTTCTGCCTACGCCAATTCTCGACCGGGAAAGACAGTGAGTTTCAATCAGGCGTGGAGATTCCATCTGGGTGATGTTGTCAACGGACAAGATCCAAATCTCGATGATTCCAACTGGCGCGAATTGAATCTGCCGCATGATTGGAGCATTGAAGGCGAATTCGACGAGAAGAATCCGGCGGGAACTGGAGGCGGCGCGCTGCCCGGCGGCATTGGCTGGTACCGCAAGGCATTCAGTATTCCACTGACGGCCAAGGGCAAGCTCGTCTTGATCGATTTCGACGGCGTCTATCGCAACAGCGAGGTTTGGATCAACGGCCATTACCTCGGTAAGCGGCCGTACGGTTACATCTCTTTCGAATACGAGTTAACCCCTTATCTCAACTACGGCCTGCAGCAGAACGTCATCGCTGTTAGGGTCGATAATTCACAGCAACCTAATTCGCGCTGGTATTCCGGCTCCGGCATTTTCCGCAATGTTTGGCTCACCACTATTGAAAAAGTCCACGTCGATCATTGGGGCACTTACATCACAACTCCCGAAGTCAGCGAACAATCAGCCACGGTTGCGATCAAGACAAAAGTCCGCAACGCCTCTGCCAGTTCCGCGCCCGTGAATCTGACAACGATCATTTACGATGCAGCAGGACGACCAGTCGGTCGGGCTACGGGCAGCAATGTGGTCGCTAAAGGATCAAATGCTGAAGTGAGTCAAACGATCAGAGTTCTGCACCCGGCGTTATGGTCCGATGAACGGCCCTATCTTTACAGAGTCGTCTCGCAATTACAGCAGAACGGCCGCCTGCTCGATCGATATGAGACGCCGCTTGGCATTCGCTCGTTTGTCTTCGACATCGACAAAGGCTTCATTCTGAACGGCAAACCGGTAAAGATTCGCGGCACCTGCAATCATCACGACCTCGGCGCCTTGGGTGCAGCCATCAACACGCGCGCGCTGGCGCGGCAGCTCGAAATGCTGAAAGCCATGGGGGCTAATGGCCTGCGCACTTCACACAATCCACCCGCGCCGGAACTGCTCGAACTTGCTGACCGCCTGGGCTTCATCGTCATGGATGAAGCCTTTGATATGTGGAAGATGCAGAAGACGAAGTTCGATTATCATCTCGATTGGGACCAGTGGCACCGGCGCGATCTCGAAGACATGGTGCTGCGCGATCGAAATCATCCGAGCGTTTTCATTTGGAGCATCGGCAACGAAATTAATGAACAGTGGAACGGCAACCCTGAGGCCGGCCGCATCGGCAAAGAGCTTTCAGACATTGTTCACGAACTCGATAAGACGCGGCCGGTCACTTCGGCCTGCAACTTCGTGAGCGAAAAGAATACGTTGATTACCTCGGGTGGTCTCGATCTGGTTGGCACGAACTATGAGCACAACAAGATTCCCCAATTTCAGAAAATGTTTCCGGGACGGCCGATCATCGGGACGGAAACGACTTCGGCGCTGGCGACGCGCGGCAGCTATGACATGCCGTCCGACACAATTCGCCGCTGGCCCGCGCGTTGGGATCAGCCTTTCACAAATGGAAACGCAGACTACTCGTGCTCGTCGTACGACAATTGCAGCGCGCCGTGGGGCTCAACTCATGAAGAGACGTGGAAGATCGCGAAGAAGTATCCATTCTTTTCGGGCATGTTCATTTGGACAGGTTGGGACTACATTGGCGAGCCCACGCCTTATCCGTGGCCGGCGATCAGTTCATACTTCGGGATCATCGACCTCGCCGGCTTTCGCAAAGACGTGTACTACATGTACCAAAGCGAATGGACCAACAAGCCAGTGCTGCATCTGTTCCCACACTGGAATTGGAAGCTGGGCGACACCGTCGATGTCTGGGCCTATTACAACAACGCCGATGAGGTTGAGTTGTTTCTGAACGGGAAGTCACTTGGTGCGAAGCAGAAGACAGGCGACGACCTGCACCTCACCTGGCGCGTGCCTTACCAACCGGGAACACTCAAGGCAGTCTCCCGTAAGAACGGAAGAGTCATGTTGACAGATGAAGTCAGCACTGCGGAAGCACCGGCCAGGATTGTTTTGGTTCCCGATCACCGCGTGATTAAGGCGGACGGAGCTGATCTCTCGTTTGTGACCGTCAAGATCGTGGACAAGAACGGCACGGTCGTGCCACGGGCCGATAATCTCGTCAATTTTGAAATCAGCGGTCCGGGTTTCATTGCCGGTGTCGACAACGGCAGTGAAATCAGCCACGAGTCATTTAAAGCGAATCACCGCAAGGCGTTTCACGGTATGGCACTGGCGATAATTCAATCGAATGGTAAAGGCGGACGAATCAATTTGAAGGCTACCGCAGATGGTCTTTCCTCGGGATCCGTCGTCATCGAAACGCGATGACTGAAAGCGTGTTTGAGGTTAACTGCGCCGTCTTTCAAGCGCTAGGCTCAAGTGTTTCGTCGTCCTCTCCGTAACACTTAAGGTCTGTTGTGTTACCAGAGGGGAGATTCGGTTTCTGTATCGAAGGATTCATTGAGATACGACAATAAAGTAGTAATCATCACCGGTGGCAGCAAAGGAATCGGCGAAGGCTGCGTGCGGTCATTTGTGGAGGCGGGAGCGAAGGTTGTCTTCTGTGCGCGAGGGGAAGAGTCAGGCCAGACGCTCGCGCGTGAAATCCAAAAAACTGGCCGAGGAGATCCGCATTTCATCCGTTGCGATGTGACGAAGTTTCAAGAGCTTAAGAATCTAGTCGATGAGACGCTCGAACAGCATGGACAACTTGATTGCCTGATTAACAACGCCGGGTGGCATCCACTGCACAAGCTGATCGATGATTTCTCAGTTGAAGAGTTCCGGGACTTGTTCGATTTGAATGTCGTGAGCATGTTCGCGGCTTGCAAATTAGCATTGCCTCATCTGCGCAAGACTGAAGGCAACATCATTAATATGTCGAGCCTGGTTGGCAAAATGGGCCAGCGACTATCGACGACTTATGTGGCTACTAAGGGAGCCATCACTGCCTTCACTAAAGCCCTGGCAATTGACGAGGCGGCGAACGGAGTGCGCGTTAATTCCATCTCGCCGGGAAACATCTACACGCCGCTTTGGCAGCAGGCAATTAATGCTGCCGCGGATCCGGAACGCTGCCGTCGCGAAGGTGAGGCAGCACAGTGGTTAGGCCGGATGGGAACTATAGAAGAAGTCGGCAAGCTGTGCCTTTTCATCGCGTCCGAGGCAACATTCTCAACTGGCGTGGACTACATAATCTCCGGAGGTGCGGAACTCGGATATGGGCGAAAGGCCTTCTAACTATTCGTCCACAAATCAGAACGCTATCACGTTTCCGGCTTAGACCGATCTCATATCAAACAACACAGGCAAAAAACTTGCTTGACTGTCGCCAATCAGAAGTCTTAATCTCGCGACGCTTTCAGTCTGCAGCAAGATCTAACCAGCACGGGCCATAATTCATATTAAGCGAGCCTGCCCTCTTGATTAATTCAGTTCGGCGAGTCGTGTAGCGGAGGATTTGACGGAACACCGTGCGACGAATGAATCTAAAAAAGGCGAATGTTGCACGTGCGGATACGATTCGCTTCATCAATCGACAGATAGTACTGAACTACGTTCGCGAAAAAGAGCCAATCTCAAGAGCCGAAATTTCCCACGAAACAGCTCTTCAGCGATCAACCGTCTCATTGATCGTCGAAGAACTAAAGACGCAGGGCCTCATTGATGAAATCGAGGGAGAGTCGACCGGCGGACGTCCACCACTTCTTCTGCGTTTGCGGGCCGCGGGTTCGATTGCGATCGGCGTCGATCTCGGCACGGCTACGACCACTATTGCGACAGGCGATCTCGCGGGCCGAATCCTAAAGCGAGAAACCTTTGCCACTGATCCTGACTTAAGCGTCACAGCAGGAAAGATAAGGGACTGCATCCGAAATTTCATGCGGAGCGAACCCGGAATTGAGGGTGTTGGAATTAGTCTCCCCGGCCTAGTTGATCCAGAAACTGGAGAAGCGATCTTTATTCCGTATTTCAAGTGGCGTGACTGGCCAATCGCAGACGAACTTCGTGAAGCTACGGGAATATCGGTGATTGTAGACAATGATGCGAACGCCGCCGCATTGGCTGAGTTGTGGCTCGGTCGGCCGGAAATTCGCGACGCCCGCGATTTCATTCTCGTGCTGGTTGAAGAGGGGCTGGGAACTGGAATCGTATTTGACGGCCAGGTTTATCATGGAATGAGCGG
Organism: Pyrinomonadaceae bacterium; assembly: GCA_036559945.1. Taxonomy (GTDB): domain Bacteria; phylum Acidobacteriota; class Blastocatellia; order Pyrinomonadales; family Pyrinomonadaceae; genus UBA11740. The sequence goes on along the minus strand of DATBSG010000356.1, from coordinate 12,285 downwards.
AGCCGCTGGTGAGTTCGGGCACATGACAATTGGGAAGGATGCTCCGGTAGCATGCGCGGCTGGCAGTTATGAATGCTGGGAAGCTTTCGCGTCAGAACGCGCAGCATTGGCGCGCTACGCCGCAATGCATTTCGACTCAAATGCTCCGATAATCACCTTCGATCAATTGATCGATCGTGCGCTGCAACAAGAAGCGATCGCGAAGCAAGCTCTGATCGACACTGCTCGTTATCTTGGGCTGGGAATTTCAAACCTCCAGAAGGGCTTGAGTCCTGAAGCCGTAATCGTCGGCGGACAAATCTCGCGTGCATGGCCCATCATAGCGGATGAGCTCGGAAACATTGTCGCGCAAAGCGGTATCTGCCGCGGCTTGCGATCTGCTCGCGTGATACCTTCAACGTTGGGGGCGAATACGCGTCTATTGGGAGCACTTAGTTTAGTGCTCGCGGGAAAGTTCGCATCGGTCTTGACTGCCTGACAATTTAGAAATTCGGATTAATTTTCAAAATCTCGAATTCAAGTCGGTTCGAACTTGATGGGAGAAGATCACCAAGTTGATGAAATTGTGCGGCATTTGCGCCATCGGAACCATTCCGCACACAACGGCCGTTGCGGCATTGACGTTGCGTGCCTCAGTCTTGTCTGCAACGTCTTATGTTTTGTCAATTCGACAACTAGCGATTGAAAATTTAATTTTCGTGGAAAAAAACTCTTGACAAAGAGAGCGTCCGGTAGTAGTAAGGCTTTTGTCAGGTCGTGCAACAAAGCAGATCATAGTCAATTCTTAACAACGCAAGCTGAATAGTAGGCTTTCTCAAGTCGGATATTTTTTAGAGCATTGGTGCTCGGGCCAGGACGTGATGTCTGAGGCTCGAATACGAGTAACAGGATTAATCTCAAATTCTTTGTCATTGCGGTCTTAAACGCTTGTAACTCCCCGGGAGAAATCGGCATTTGGGTTTGTGAGATTGTCTGTACACGTCGTCCTACCTTTGGAGGCTAAACTGATGTTCGAAGCTAATCGTCCGCAACGTAACTCTAAGCTTATTGATTTTAGGTTGATCTTCTTTGCACTCGCGGTCGGCGTCGCATGCTTGACCGCTGTGCCGTCGGCATTCGCTCAAGCGACAGGTAGCGCGACGCTGCGCGGCACCGTAAGAGATCCGGCCGGCGCAGTGGTCCCCAATGCTACTGTGACATTGATCAACGAGCGCACTAAGGACGAACGCAAGACAACGAGCGGTGATGAAGGGCTCTACGTCTTCAACGCCCTGACGCCAGGCAATTACACTGTGAACGTGGAAGCGTCGGGCTTCAAGACTACAAATGCGTCTGGGGTCGCCGTCGAGAGCAATAGCACACGTGCGTTGAATGTCGTCTTAGAGATAGGACAACCATCGGAGACGGTTACCGTCCTGGGCGGCGTCAGCGCCGATCAACTCCAAACCGAGACGGGAGCAAGAGAGAATACAATCAGTGCGAAGCAAATCGATAACCTCACGATCGTCAGCCGGAGCGCAGTGGAGTTGTTGCGTATCCTGCCCGGTGTGGTAGCTCCCGATGCAACAACAATTGAGCAGACAGGTTTCGTGAGCGGAGCCAATTCCACCAGCCAATACCATGTGAATGGTCTGCGAGGTGAAGAAAATAACGTGTTGATCGACGGCTCGCGCATGATCGACTTTGGTGCAAATAACGGAAGTGCCATCACAGCGAACCCGGACATGGTCCAGGAAGTGACGATCCAGACCAGCAATTACGCAGCTGAACACGGCACGAGCGCCGTTCAGATAAGCGCCACGACCAAAGGCGGCAGCAGTCAATTTCACGGTTCGATATATGACTATATCCGCGACCGTCATTTTCAAGCCAGCGATCGTTCGAACAACATCGCCAACCCTATCATCCCGCGGCCTTTGAGTAAGTTCAACTATCCTGGCGGCAACATCGGGGGACCGATTCTGCTTCCCTTCACGAAGTTCAACCGCAAGCGAGACAAGTTGTTTTTCTTTGTCGGCTACGAGCGTTATTACCAGCAGGTCGATGAAGGCTCGTCGCTGAGCGTCGTTCCGACGCTGAAACAGCGGACGGGTGATTTCAGTGAGTTGCTAACAGGACCTGGGGCGAATCTGAATCAGGGCAGAACGGTACTAGTCCCGACGGGTTGTACCGTCAATGGCGTGACGGGCGGGAATCCAGCGCCAAACAACAACCTGGCGCCATGTCTCGATCCGTTCGGCAAAGCTCTTCTGAACCTTTACCCGTTGCCGAATTACAGCGACCCTAGAAACCGCTACAATTATGTCTACAGCGTCCTCAGACCAAACAACCGAAACCAGTTGACGTCGCGCTTTGACTACAGCCTCACTGACAAGACGAAAATTTATGTTCGCCTTGCCCGCGAGTACGAGCAGCAGGGCTTTCCACGTGGCCTCTGGTGGGATTCATCGAACTACGAGAACCCCGGCAAACTCACCAGCAAGAATCTCGGTCGTTCTTTCGTCGCCAATTTAACCAATGTCATCAGTCCTTCGATGACCAACGAAGTTCTGTTTAGCGCCAGCAAATTGAATCTGCATTACGACTATGCCGATCCGAACAAGGTGTCATACTCGTCTCTGGGTTTGCAGAGGGTGGGTTTTGGGACACACAATGGAGTTAATTTCAACGGTAACAATCCGTTTGTTCCAGTTGGTATCATTGATGCGTGGGGCGGCGGCATTGGCGGCAATCTGTTGACGGCTTACGGATACCCAATCTTTTCTCCGTATTCCAGCTTGTCCATTACCGATAACCTGTCGAAGGTCCACAATACGCACACCTTGAAGTTTGGCGCCTTCATCGAGCAGGGTAATAAGACCCAGCAGTCGAATCACGACACGTACATAACACTTGGGCAATGGGGCGAGTCAAACGCGACGACTAATAACTATGGCGATCTGTTTGTTGGTCGGCCGCTCGAGTTCACTCAGTCCTCAGATCGGCCGGAGGATCACTTCCGGCTATACAATTACGAGTTCTATGGGCAGGACGGTTGGAAGGTCCGTCCGAACATCACTCTTGAGTACGGGCTGCGCCTGGGTTACTTGCCGCAGAATTTCGAGCGGAATGGCCTTGGCGTATTGTTTGATCCCGCGGCCTACAATCCGGCTCAGGGCATCTTCATAAATGGCGACCGCACCAAACCCAATGGCTTTAAGCTGGCCGCCAGAGGTGAAATACCCAAAGGCGTTTTGCCCAACCCGCCGGTTGCCTGGATGCCGCGGCTAAATGTTGCCTGGGATATTGGTGGCAAGGGCAATTGGGTGGTTCGGGCAGGCGCCGGCCTGTTCTACAACCGCGTGCAGGGTAACTATGATTATTACTCCAGCGGTCAGATGCCCAACACCTACACTGCTACAGTTGACACGCCCTGGGCGTCAGCTACCGGACTTAGGTTCAGTGACCTGCCAAATGTTGACCCGTTCTCTAATCTTGGCACCGTCAATATCAACTCGCGTGACGTCAAATCAAATGACCTGCCGCGAGTTGCCAACATGAGCCTGACAGTCGAGAAGAGATTACCCGGACGCAACATCTTGTCAGTCGCCTATGTAGGCACTCAGGGCAGACATCTTCCGCAGCAGCGAAATGCCAATATTATTCCCTTGGGTAGACTGTTGACCGGGACGGTGAATGGAGTTGATCTGTCGATACCCGTGAACCGAGCCGGTCTTGACGGCTCTGTGCTCAAGCAGTTCCGGCCGTTCCGGCCATACAACTCAGTCGGTCTCTACCAGTTCACCGGGACCTCTACCTATCACTCGTTACAGGCTACTTTGAGCCACCAGTCGGGCAAAAACTTGCAGTACTTTGCCACATACACCTTCGCGAAGGCGTTGGGAACTGTCGCCACGAACGAGAGCGATGGATCAGCGTGGGCCGATCCAATTGACACGCGCAACAGAAGCTGGGGTGTGCTGCCGTTCGATCGGACGCACGTCTTCAATCTGTCGTACAACTACACATTTCCTAAGTTGGCGCGCGGCTCCTGGGAGAATTGGTTCACCCGCGGCGTATTTAACGGTTGGCAAATGTCGGGCATTACGACATTTCAGAGCGGCACACCGATCCGCCTGAGATTCAGCGGCGATATAGCGTCAGGCAACGAGGCATTGGCTTGGTATGGGTCAGATGCCTTCAATGGTACGAACGCCGGCGCCAGCATCGGCGCCATCACGCCGATCTATCTTGGCAATCCTGCCACGGGCGGTAGTACAGGAGTTGGGAGCAAGCTATTCGATCTCAGCAAGCTGGTGATCCCATCATTTCCTAACACCGGGCCATCTCAACCTCCGTTCTACATTAGAACTCCGAGTCGAAGCAACTTCGATGTCTCTTTCTTCAAGAATTTCAACTTCAGCGAATCGAAGAAACTTCAATTCCGCGCCGGGTTCTTCAACGTATTCAACCAGGCTTATCCTACGCAGATTTCGACGACCGGCGGCCTGGGTGCCAGCGACATCTATCTGACGCTCAACACGGTCTGTAAACAGAGGGTGAATGTAAATAACGGAGCCGGCGGAACTTCGAATCCCTGTGATCCAACGAAGGGATTCGATTACACGCAGGAAACCAAGGACAACTTTGGCAAGATAGTCAACAAACACGGGCGGCGAATAGCGGAAATCGCGTTAAAGTTCTACTTCTAACGTCCGACTTACCTCAGGCAATCTAAACGGCGCGAGCGGCGATGAATCATCGCTCGCGCCGTTAGCATTTGAAGCGGGCTTGGTGCAAAAAAAGAGCGCCGATAATGTTTGCTCGGACAAGCGCACAAGCATAGTATTTCTCTTCACGAGGGGAGTTGCCATGACCGGGAGAATTTTGCGGTGGCTTGGGTTGATTCTTTGCCTGGTTGTGCCGGCGATTATATGCGCCGCGCAGGTTGAGGTTGACGACCGATACAAGTCCGCGGACACAAACAATGCGGTTATTGAAGGGCGAGTGGCTTTACCATCCGGATTCTCCGCGGATCGAAACGTAAAGATTACTCTGAGGAACTCTCAAGTGACCCTTTCCACTCGATTCACCGACAGACACGGAGAATTCAGATTCGATAATCTCAGCCAGGGTGTGTATTACGTCCAAGCCGATATTGATGGAGAGGAGTTCGACCCTGCAGTTAGAAAGGTAGAACTTGGACGCGGCATCGTCTCAGAAGTGACTCTTCAGTTGCTGGAAAAGAAATTACCAGTCGCCTTTAGTGCATCAAGAGTCGTTTCGGTTGCTGAACTGAGGCAATCAGTTCCTGTGGCCGCCAGAAAGGAGTACGAGCTGGGTTTGAAGTCTGTGGCGAAAGGCGACGTCACCGGTGCTGCCGCGCATTTTCAGGAGGCCCTCGCAATCTATCCCGAGTATCTCGCAGCACGCAATGACTTGGGCGCTCAATATCTGAAGCTGAAGCGCCTCGATGAAGCGGAGAAACATTTTCAGCTGGTGCTGGAAAAGGATCCAAAGAATTTCAACGCGAAATTCAATCTCGGACTCGTGCGCATCGAGCGCAAGGATTATCAGGATGCGATAGCTCAGTTGAACCAGGCGATAGTTATTGATAGCACTCGACCGGTGGCGCGGCTCTGGCTGGGTTTCACGTTGCTGGAGACTGGCGACCTGGCGGGCGCCGAGCGTGAGTTAACCAAGGCACTGGTGATGGGCGGCGCTGACTGTGTCGCCGCGCACTATCACCTCGCGCGGATTTATCTTGCACGAGGAGAGAAGACCGAGGCCTTGCGCGCCATTCAAGCTTATCTCGAGGATGCGCCTAAAGGTGAATACGTTAGAGAAGCGAAACAGCTTGAGAACCAAATTAAAGCCCGATCGTAAGAGTTCAGTTCCTTACCAACCCTCAGCCTGCTTATGGCGCCAATTGGCCGCCGGATCCAAACCCGCGAAGCGGGTGACAGCATAAAGCCCGGGGCGTAAGCCCCGGGAATACGCCGTGACAATAATCAAGCCCGCGGAGCGGGCGATAGCCGATCGGAAATGTGCGTTAGGAATCGAAAGGTCTACCGCCCGCTGCCGCGGGCTCATCGTTCTTAATTGATCTGTGACCTGGGGTTCCGCTCCGCTCCACCCCAGGCTTTATGCTGTCGCGTGCTCCGCACGCTTGCGTCAAGGCGTCAAGGTGAAGTCGGTAGAGCGTGTGGCGCTGTTCTTGCCATCGCTAACCATCACCTGCAATTCATAGAATCCAGGTTGAAAGTCATCGAGCGATAAAGAACTCGCATATTTGATTTGCCCCTGGCCGTCTGCTGCTGGGAGCTGAGTTGAGGACTTGCCTAGCGGCCGGCTGTTTTGCAGGATCGTGAAAGTGAGCTGCATGTTCGCCGTAGATCCTTTGGCAGGCCAGACCGTAACAAAGAATGCCAACTGCTTGGCCTTTGATTTGGAAATGGATTCCCCGAGATTCGGATAAACGAGCAACTCACCAAAATGAAACGGCTGATCGCGTTTCTGTTCCTCCGCTGTCAGCCGTTCGGCGCGCTTAAGCACGGCCACGCTGCTAAGACGCGGTTTGATTTCATCCAGCTTCCCGATCTCAAGTGAACTTGTGCGAACGCTCGTTTTGCCGGTTAACTGATCATAAGCGATTAGTTCAACAGAATAACTGCCCACCGGCAATTGCGTCTCGCGATAAAAGAGTAAGTCTCCCTTGCGGGCCGATTCGAGCTGCTCGATTGGACCAGTCAGTGGATAATGCCGGCTCAGTTTCTGGATCGCCTGACCGGACTGGTCTTTGATCAGCGCGACGATCGAAAAGTCCGCATTGTAACTCTTCTTATCTGCGGCGGTCGCAAAGTTGAATGCCGACATTGGTGCTTCGGCAAGAAACAGAGCGAGGCCGGGCCGGTCGGTGGCCGGAAAGCTAAAGGCCGTGCCTTGAAATAAGAATGGATTGGAATCAGAGCGCGCGTTTCTGGCCGCAGCGATGGCCGGAGCTTCGTAATCAAGTACCGGAAGTTGACCTACTGACTCGACCGCGTAGTAGCCCTTGCGTGCCTGCACTTCGAGGTTCGCCCGTTTCAACTCTACGTTGATCCGACGGAAACGACCATTGTAATCCGCATTCTTCGGCACATACGTGAGCATATAATATCCGTGCATGTCATCGCTGATTCGACGCAGGCCGTTACTGAGATCGTTGGTGTCATGGATCAGAAAGCCGCCCGTTTCGTCCGCGAGTTGGCCCAGGCCGCTCCGCGGATCAAAGCGCAGCAGTTCCTCGTTTCTTTCCAAGCTTTTCATACTAGGTCCGGTGATGCCGCGATCATTCCCGCGCGCCTGTTGTTGCATACGCTGCGAGGCGATGGAGTTAAGCTCTCGCGCTGATTCAGCGACCCCGCTTTCCGTGCGCAGGCCGGCGGCATCAATCGTGTAAATGCTGACGTTTGCTTTATTGGCGGCGCTAATCACGGCGGGAAATTTTGTTTGCACCGACGTCGGCAAGGCGATTCCCTCTGAAAAAAAGATAATCGTCTTTCGCCCAGGCAGATTGCGCATGGGATTAATCACCGCGAGCAGCCCGTTGATGGTGGCGAAACCCTGCTGGTCCCGCTCGAGGGCTTCGAATTGCTGGACTATGTTCGACTCCATCTGATTGAGCTCTTGCTCGGCGGCGGCCTGGCCCGCTGCTTGCCCGGCCGCGGCTGCCCCGGCACTGTCGCGACCTGCGCCGGCCGCGGCTGCGGCTGACTGGGACGAATCTATTTGTTGATTCAATACCAAATTCCGATCAGCGAGATCCCGATTTCTTTGGGCGCCGGAAGCGTATGTTGATCCCGTAGCGCTAGTTGCATGGTCTATCGCCGCTTTCACCAGTTCCGAATTGTCGGTGAACGCTTGGAGCCTATCCAGTGATTGGTCGATTTTGAAGACGCCAGTGAAGTCACCCGCGGCCATGCCCTCCTGCGCGTACGCGATGCCCGCCTTGCGGGCGAGTGAGCGGGCCTCAGGCGAGAGGCGATCAAACACAAGCGCGGTCACTCCGGGAGTAGTCCGACTCGGCGCCATTGTCGGCGCCGAGATTTCCGGTTTGCTCTCCTTTCGGTTCGCATTGCGGTCGGAACTAGGCTCGGGCGGGCCTTCACGATTCACGAACCGAAACGATTCGATTTGCTGAGGGACGTTGTCTTCCAATACTTCAAAGTCAGTAGCCGTCAGATCTTTCACCGCACGTCCCTTTTTATCCTTGACGACGATGTCGAGCCTTACTTCGTTTGTACGAACTCGCAATACCTCGTCGGGCTTTTGTTGCTCTTGTCCGTTCGCAAAGCGGAAAGGAAACGGACTTAAGACGACGAGTAGAAGGATGGTGACGATTACTCTCATTGCGAAATCTCCTAAGAAAGGATGATGGAAAAGTATAGGTTGGTTCAACAGCAAACGCCAGCTTGTTTCAGGCGATCAGATCAGTTGAGTTTGGTAATCGAAAAGCCGCCTATTGTATACTTTCATGACCCCAGACTGGTGTCTCGACCTAAAAGTCCCAAATGGCAACTCGAATGCGACTGCGTCATCTTATCGGAGCTGTGCTCTTTGCCGGCACAATGCTTGCACCGGCGATTCGTGTCTTGGCCCAGGACGATGTGGAACGCGCCTTTGCCCGAGCGACCGAGTTGCACGAATCTGGAGACATCGAAGGCGCCATTCGCGGTTATCAGGCAATTCTTGTTTCGCATCCGGACAGAGCAGACGTGCGCTCGAACCTGGGCGCCGCGTATTCGCGGTTAGGTCGCTATGAAGATGCGATCGAACAATATCAGAAGGCGCTCACGCTCGATAGTCGCAATCAAACGATTCGTTTCAATCTGGCTATCGCCTATTACAAGGCTGCCTTGTTTTCTGAGGCCGCAGGCGAGTTTGCTCGATTCATTGCCGTGGTGCCTCAGAATCTTCCCGAGCGGACCAATGCAGTTTTGCTTTTGGCGGATTGCCAGGTGCGTCTGGGCGAATACAAGAAAGCAATTGATTTGCTTTCTCCGCTCGCAGATGCGGATCAGAATAACCGCACGGTTGCTTTTCTGCTTGGCAGTGCCTATATCGGCGATGGGCAGCTAAATAAAGGACAACTATTAATCGACCGAATCTTTCGTGGTGAGGATTCGGCTGAGGCGCGTTTGCTCATCGGAACAATCCTGCTGGTGGCCGATGATGGAAAGGGCGCAATAAAGGAACTCGAACGCGGAATTGAATTGAATCCCAAGCTGCCGTCGCTGCGCGCCTGGTACGGACGAGCGCTCATGCGCATGGGAGATTCAGAAAAAGCCAAGACGGCCTTCAAGGGCGAGTTGGGCGATAACCCGAACGACTTCGATGCTAACCTCTATCTGGGTATATTGCTGCGGCAAGACAAGTCATATACGGAGGCTTTCGGTTACTTGTCACGTGCTGTTCACTTGCGCCCACGTGATCAGTATGCGCGCTATCACCTCGGCGCAGTTTATTTCGCTCTCGCAAAACCGAACGAAGCTCAAGGTCTGCTGGAAGGCGTGGTGAAGGAATACCCCGAGTTCATCGAGGCTCGTGTGCTGCTGGCGTCTGTGTATTACAGACTCAATCGAAAAGAGGATGGTGACCGTGAGCAGGCGATCATTCAAAAACTGAATGCCGAGCAGCAAAACAAACAACCCGGCGCGCAGAATGGCGTGAATCCTCCGAAACAGCCCTCGAGCCCAAAGAGCAATCAAAACCAACAGAAGGAGAAGTAATAGGTTTTGTGACTGCCGCACTTACCATCGCGCGCATTTTGACCATGATTGCAGCGGCAACTCTGATTGTCTGTGCAACAACGGCGCATGCTCAATCATCGGGCACACTCAGACCCAGGCCAACCTCTGCCAAACCGCAAACGCGCACTCAGGTCGATACTGAGTTTGACCACATCGTTAAGCTTGGCGATGAAGCGCGCACCGCCGGACGTCTGGATGACGCAGTCGATGCCTACACCAAAGCGTTACACATTCGTTCTAACTGGCCGGACGGTTGGTGGTACCTGGGCTCAATTTTTTATGAGAAGGATCTCTACCGGCAGGCAAGCGAGGCGTTCAGTAATCTGGTAAAGCTTGATCCTAAGAACGGAATGGCGTGGGGCATGCTTGGCTTATGCGAGTTTCAAACCCGCGAATACGAACAGGCTGTGATCTCGCTCCAGCACGGGCGGACGCTCGGATTGGGCGACAACAAAGAGATTGAATCCGTAGTTCGCTATCACGCAGCGCTGCTTTATGTCCACTTCGAGCAATTCGAGGTAGCCTTCGACATTTTGAGCGAGTTCATGCGCATCGGTTACGAAAGCCCGAGCGTCATCGAAGCGTACGGGCTGGCAATGCTACGGATGCCCCTTTTGCCAAACGAGATTCCGCTTGATAAACGCGAACAGGTTCTAATAGCGGGACGAGCGGGGTTCAATATGGCTGCTCGTCGTATGGACGAAGCTCGCGCAGCTTTCGACATGCTGCTGGCGCGCTATCCGAATGAGCCGAATGTTCATTATGCATTTGGCGTCTATCTGCTCGGTCAGGATGCTGACGCCGCCTTGAAAGAGTTTCATCGCGAACTGGAGATTTCACCCTTGCACTACCCGGCAATGGTGCAAATGGCTTTCGAGTATCTCAAGCGCGAGGAGTATAAAGAAGCGCTACCCCTGGCGGAGAAGGCGGTTCAGCTTGCGCCCAAGATGTTTGCTGCCCGTAATGTGCTGGGTCGCGTCCTGCTCGAATTGGGACAGGTAGAGCGGGCGATCGAGGAGCTTGGAGAGGGTGTGCGGCTTGCGCCCTCCAGTCCCGAGATGCACTTTGCACTTGCGCGAGCTTATACGCGCGCCGGTCGGAAGGAAGACGCTGCGCGCGAGCGTGAAATCTTCAAACGACTACAAGATCAATATGAGCAACAGCGACGCGACGCTCTGAGAGGTGGAACCGTATCGGATAAGACCCAGGACAAGCCTTGAACCTCGCTCGAATTCGTTCGATGATTAATACGAAATTACCTTACGCGTTAATTCTCGGTGCAAGTCTGTTGACCGCGGTGTTGTTTGGCCAGGACGGAGTGATTGAGAAGTGGTATCCCCGCAGAGTTCCGCTGAATGTGGAATTCGTCGGAGATCAAGCGTGTGCTGAATGCCACCAAAAAATGGTCGCCTCTCACGCTCTGGGTGGGATGGGCCGGGCGGCGGAATCGGTTGCCGAATCGAAGGTGCTCACGGCAAACCCAACCTTGGTCTTTCGCGCTGGTACATATTCTTTTGAGATTCAGCGGCGGGGTCGAGAGAGCTTCTACACGGTCACCGATGGAAAAGAGAAAATCTCATTGCCCATCCTGTACGCCTTCGGACAGGGCAAAGCGGGCCAGACATACGTTCTTCAGTACGACGGCGCATTTTATGAGGGCAAGGTCAGTTTTTTCAGGGAACTCGGAGGGTTGGATTTTACTATTGGTCAGGCGCGCACGGTTCCGGATTCGCTGAAGCAGGCAGTCGGCCGGCGCCTCTCAGAGGAAGAGGCGTTCAATTGCTTTAGTTGTCATTCGACTGGCGGCGCCAGGGAACGCCAGATTCGTTTGGATAAACTAACGCCCGGCGTTCGTTGTGAAGCCTGCCATGGTCCGGGCGCTCAACATGTGCGGGCGATCAAAGAAGGTGAGCCTGGAGCCCGGCTGATTTTCAACCCTGGCCGGCTTAGCCCCGATGAACTGACGCAAAAGTTTTGCGCCTCCTGTCACCAGGCCATCGATGACTTCAGTTTGCCCAGAACAGCAGAGATCAAGAATGTTCGGTTTCAACCTTACCGAATCTTCCAAAGCAAGTGCTACTCTGATGACCGTCGGATAAGCTGCACGGCGTGTCATGACCCGCATCAGCCTGTGAAGCACGACGACACCGCTTACGATGCAAAGTGTTTGGCTTGCCATGCAGCGAAAGGGCAAGCGGCGGCCCAAGGTTTGGCGGTTGGCTGTCGGGTCGGCACGAGAGATTGCGTCTCTTGCCATATGCCGAAGGTAGCTGTGGCCGACGCACATTTTAAGTTTACTGATCACTACATTCGCGTGGTTAAGACCGCGGAGAAATTTCCAAACTGAATCACTGGGACAATGAGATCCTTTCTTTTAGTTATCATCCCAGCCGCTGTTGTCGGTGTTCTTGCGAGTGGCTTTCACTCTCGCGGACAGGAAACGTCCAGAACGAATGCACCCCCAGCCGAAAAAGCTCCAGTAGTGTTTGTGGAAGTACTTCCCAGTGAAAGCAAG
>DATBSG010000355.1:0-2979 GCA_036559945.1 Pyrinomonadaceae bacterium | reverse complement strand
GTGCGTAATCGCGCTTCGGAAACCGCCAGATATGTCCTCGCGCGAGCTGCGACCTCAGAAATGGTTGAATATTTCTCAATCAGGGCGCGGAACTGATTGCGAGCTTCAGCGAAGCGGCCGCGCGTAAATTCCTTGCGCGCGGACTCGAACGCAGTAATCGCTGCCGCCTCTTCAAACGTCGGCTGCGGTGGTGGTGGCAACGGTTGCTTCTTGACCGGCCGAAGAATCGGTTTTGCAGAAGCCCTACGCGGCGCTGCTTTCACGACTTTCGATGGGCGCTTGGTTGGGGTCTTCACACGCGCCTTCGATGCCGCTTTGGCACTCGGGCGTTTCGCCACTGCCTTCTTCGCGCTCGCGACTTTCGACGCCTTCTGGGCTCGAGCCTTGCCAGCAGGCGAACGTTTGGTAGCCGGCTTGAGGCGCGTCGACTTCAAAACACGCTTCCGCCCACCCGCCGATTTGGTCGATGAGCGCAATGACGAGCGCGATGACAGTCTCTTTTCAGGGCTGCTCATTTGAAACGGTAGTGAAAGGACTTGGAAAAACCCCGCCTGAATTCCGGCGCAGCTTAACACAGCTTTCACCGTAATTCAATGAAAGAATAGGATTTGCGGGCTATTTCGGGTCTTAGCGTTGAACAATGATGGCCACTACTTGTGCCGGAAAAACAGTTGATGGGGTAATCGCGGCCGTGTTAATGTGACTCGTGGTGTTCAGCGTTCGGTTTTGACCCGCTGAGACCGCAAGAATTCGAGCTGGAAGATCTACACATCCTGCCCCTCATCTTCGTTCCGTGCAACACTGTTGGCCACGCTTTTGAGCTATCGCTCGAGGCGGTCCAGACTCAATCATGCCAATCCTGATACGCGAGCAGCGGTATCATCACATCAAGGCGCTGTTGGCCAGGCTGCGGCTTGATGCGTCGGCGCGCGTGGTCGTGTTGGTTGAAAAGGATGGGCAGCAAATCGCCGCTCACGGCGAAGTTGGTGCGTTGGACACCACGAGCCTCGCTTCGTTAGTTGCCGGCAACGTCGCGGCGACAGGGGGAATGGCCAAGCTGATCGGCGAAAAAGAGTTTCCCACGCTTTCGCACGAGGGTGACAAAGAGAGTATTCACATCAGTGTGATTGGCCGCGTTTTGCTCGTCGTCGTTTTTGATCAGCGTTCCAGTCTCGGCCTCGTGAAGCTTCGTTCAAAACAGGTATCACAGGAATTGGCTGAAGCCTTTGCCCAAATCGAGCGTGAGTCCGAAACCGCCGGCGCCGTTTCCAGCCTGCCCTTTAGCGAAATTACCGACGAAGAGATTGACAGTCTCTTTGTACAAAACTAAATCCACCAGCCATGACTTTCATCAATTACGCATCCCGCGAAATAAACTGCAAAATCGTCTACTACGGCGCCGGCCTGTGCGGAAAGACCACGAATCTTCAGCACATCTATGACGCGACCGCGCCGCAGGCAAGAGGGAAGCTGATCAGCCTGGCCACAGAGACTGACCGCACGCTGTTCTTCGACTTCATGCCACTCGAGTTAGGGACCGTGCGGGGATTCAAGACGCGCTTTCACCTCTACACCGTTCCCGGTCAGGTCTTCTACGAAGCATCCCGCAAACTGATCTTGAAAGGGGTTGACGGCGTGGTGTTCGTCGCGGACTCGCAAGAGGAGCGCATGGACGCGAACTACGAGTCACTCTACAACCTTGAAGAGAACCTCAAGGCACACGGCTACGACTTGATGAAGATTCCTTACGTCTTGCAGCTCAATAAGCGAGACCTGCCCAACATCATTCCTGCGCCCGACCTAACAGCCGAATTGCAGAAAAAAGGCGAGCCGGTCGTGGAAGCCGTCGCGTCGACAGGCGTCGGCGTGTTCGACACTTTGAAAGCCGTCGCGAAACAAGTCTTGACCGAATTGCGCAAGAGTTAAGTCTGAGATGGCCCTCAATCGAGCGGTTTGACCATCAGCAAACCATCGCCGCCATTTGAATAGTATTTGGGAAGCCGTTGCGTGACGGCGTAGCCGAGGCTGAGATAAAGCTTTTGGGCTGGTACGTTTGTCGCCCTCACTTCCAGACGCGAGATTCTCGCGCCCCGGCGGCGGAAGCCGTCTTCAACTCTTTCCAGCAGACAACTTGCCAAACGTCGGCGGCGATGTTCAGGAGCAATCCCGATTGTCGTGATGTGGCCGGTGTGGTCCGGCTCGAGCAAACCGATAACGAACCCAGCCATCGCGCTGTTCTGGTTCACGACTCGATACGAAACGGATTCAGGCGAAGCGAGCAGGTACTCGAACGTGTCACGGCTATAAGCCTCGCCGTCGAGGAAGCATCGCTGATCCAACAGCCAACATTCATCGACCTGGGCGATGGTGAGCGGACGCAAATCGTAATGCGCGTCCGTCGGTGGCACGAGCGCAAGCGTGGGAACAGTCACGGCCGACTGCTGCCGATTGTTCGACCACCATCTCGGTCTAAATTTCTTCAGAACTGCCATAGCCCGAATTGTTCTCGTCCGCGGGAACCTGAAGCGTGGCGCTGATTATAGCCGGACAGGTTCACTCAGTCCACGTCCCAAAGCAAAAAACACCTCTCGATTAACCAGACTTAAATTATCAGCATGCAGTCGCCGTAACTGTAAAACCGATAGCGCTGGCGCACCGCATGGCGGTAAGCGTCAAGCATAAGTGAGCGTCCCGCGAACGCGCTGACAAGGAGAAGCAGCGATGATCGCGGGAGATGAAAGTTAGTTAGCAACGCATCCACCGCGCGAAATTTGTAGCCGGGCGTTATTGTCAGATCGGCAACTCCGGCGACGGCTTTCACTTCTCCGGTTTCCGACGCTGACGATTCGAGTGCCCGCGTCGTTGTCGTACCAACAGCCACAACCCGTCCGCCTGAAGCACGCGATTCATTTACTACCGCCGCCGCTTCTTTGCTAATCGCGAATTGTTCCGGCAGCACGCGGTGTTCCGAGACGTCGC
>DATBSG010000354.1:0-7578 GCA_036559945.1 Pyrinomonadaceae bacterium | reverse complement strand
TGAACGTGAATACCGACCTGAGCTACTTTGATCTAATCATCGCGTGCGAAGGCGAGCCGGTAACTTCGATGAACGAATTATTAGGTCGCGAGATTGAACTGAGTGAGGTTGAAGATCGGATCATCGTTCGTTTTGCTGAAGTATTCGAGATGGAAAAGGAGAGCCACAAAAAGGCACAAAATGCACAAGAGGAAGAGAGTGCAGCGGTGGCCGCCCGCTGACCAGACCCATCGTTTTCAAAGTCTGCTTTTCCATTATTTCCTTTTGTGCCTTTTGTGCTTTTTTGTGGCTTAATGCTTTTCCGATGCTAACACTCGATTTAATCAAGCAAGCCGCCGAACGAATCGCTGGTCGCGTTCATCGCACGCCGGTGATGACTTCGCGTTCGTTCAATGAAGTTGCCGGCTGTGAAGTGTTTTTCAAATGTGAAAACCTGCAACGCGCCGGCGCGTTCAAAGCGCGCGGCGCTGCAAACAGGATTCTTTCGCTCACCGATGAAGAAAAAAAGCGCGGCGTGATGGCGGTCTCATCCGGAAACCACGCGCAGGCAGTGGCGCTGGCGGCGCGGGAAGCCGGCGTGCGCGCAGTCGTTTGCATTCCCGACGACGCGCCGAAGATGAAAGTCGCGGGCATGCGCAACTACGGCGCAGACATTCGTGTCTTCGATCGTCACAAAGACGATCGCGACGCTTTTGGGCGGGAGATTGCCGAACGTGAAGGCCTCGTTCCAGTGCCGGCGTACGACGATTATCTGATCATGGCCGGGCAGGGAACTTGCGGGTTGGAATTTGTAGAAGAGATTCCGGAGCTCGATTGTCTGCTGACGCCATGTAGTGGCGGAGGATTATTCGCGGGTGTCAGCACCGCGGCGAAATCTCTGAAGCCTGCGATCAGATGCTTCGCGGTCGAACCCGATACCGCGAATGACACACAGCAATCGATTGCGGGGGGTGAACCGGTGAAGATTCCACCGCCGCCCACTATCGCCGACGGCTTACGCGTGCAGCGGCCGGGTGAACTTACTTTTCCGATCACGCGTCAAAATGCAGAAGCAGTTTTGACCGTCACCGATCAAGAAATCATCGAGACGATGAAGTTCATTTTGTTTCGCATGAAATTGTTGGTTGAGCCGTCGGGCGCTGCCGCTGCCGCCGCGGTGTTTGCACGAAAGATTCCATCAGATTGCCGGCGAGTCGGCATTGTGTTGTCTGGCGGCAATGTTGACAGCGATTTACTGTCTGAGTTTTTGAAGGACGAGAGCAATGATTACTAACTTCCTATTGCTTGACGTGCGGCCGGATCCGGTTTCGACGGGCATTGGCGTGACCGGCTTAATTCTCATCGGAGTGGTCGTACTGATGTTGACCGCGGCGGCAATTACCGGATTTGTTTTCTTAATGCGATGGTTTTTGCGAGCGAAACTGCGGACGAACGCCGCCCCCGAAAGAGCGCCGGAACTTCAGCCCAGCAGCCCAAACCAGCCGTAAGCGTTCAAGACTTCGCCCGCCCCAAACGACGCCAGATTCGCGACGACGATGGTTGCGAAGTCTCGCCACATCGAGCGCTTTCCTAACTCTTCCGCTCTGCCGTAAGCGAGCCAGAACAGAACGCATTCGGCGACCGGCGCGAATGTCTCGGCGACGATCAGATAGATCGCGCGCGAAGCGTTTGCGAAAGCGAGCGGCATAACCAACACGACGATTGGATACGTGCAGGCGGTGAGCCAGACGCCCGCCGCCAGTCTTCTCTTGATCGGATGGCGTCGGGACAATCCGATCAGCAAAATCGGAGTTTCAATGAGGATGGTGAATAGGTAGCCGAGCGGAAAGAAGTGCCAGAGATCGTAAGGGGACATTTTGGAGTGCGCCGAGTTTCAGAAGCCGAGCCAACTTCGCAACGACTGAGATAGCTCATCTTCATCCCGAGTAGTAATCGAACCTACTTCCTTTATCACCAGACTTTGATGAATCGTAAATATTCCACGCTTCACCGCCGAAGCCACATTCAGTCCAGCCCTTTGCCAATCTCCCATCGCGAATTCACCGGGTTGCAGGCGATCAAGTTTGCTTGTTAGCGGAACGATCAGTAGGTCTTGTGACGGATGAGGAGCGCTGACGACAATTGCCGGTCTTACTTTGGCAGTTGTGAGATCCGAAAATGGAAAGCGAACGAGGATGACACTACCTTTCAAGTAGGTCGGCATAAATGTCATCCTCGGGATTGTTCCAGATCGCGGCGAGAGATGATTCGCTGGCCTCTGACCAAAAGTCTCCGTTCGTCACTATTGTGACCAGCACCTCCGTACCATCGGGCACCGATACGGGATCGAGAGGCTCGATTGTCCCATTATGAACTATGGCGCGAACCGTTTCCTGCATGACGCGTTCAGCCTATCTCCGAATCAGATCATTCGCAACAGAAACGGCGCTTCCGCCAGCACGTGCGCCATTGCCACAGTGAAATAAATGTCGCGCGTCGCAGAATAATTAAATGAAAACCCCAGCCAGAGAATCGCGACGACAGCTAAACTAAAAACGAGAAGCGCCGCGATCAGTTTCGGAAAGCCGCGCGCGTGATTCGCAACGGGAATCGTCTTAACATTCCAAATCGCGCCCGTCGCGCCAATTACCGGCAAGGCGACGATCCATACGCCGTAATGAAGCATCTCGAGGAAGACGTGCGTCGAAACGAGCATGTGACTGGAGACGTTCGGCAAAAGCTGTGCGCCCGCGTGTTGCGTAATGCGCCAGAACAGGCCGTTATCGTCAACGAGTGCCGGCGTGCGTGAAAGCTGCCAAAGCATTCCCGCCAGGAGCAACGGAAGAAACGCGAGACAGCGGCGATATGTCTTTAGCCACTCCGGTTTCGTTCGTCGCAGATGCCGGTCCAGGAACCAAAGCGCCACAAGCGGATGCGCGTAGACGATCGCGAGGCTGAATAACTCCGGCGACAGCCAGTTCAAAGCGCTCAACGCAAGGACAATCGGCGCGATCCAAAACCAATCGCGATTCGACTTCTGCTTCGCTCGCATCAGCACCAGCGCGCCGATCCAGAGAAGTATCAAGGTGTTCCATATCGCGATTGCCGTCGGCCAGTTCGCCCCCGACCAAACGTTGGCGTAGTACAACGCCGGCAGCGAGACGTACGCCAGCGTCAGCGCGAAAATTCCGGCGAACGCAACGATGAAGAAATTTCGTGACCGGCCGAACCGCACGGGGAGACGCGTCAAAAAATAACGCAGCTCAAACCAATTGTGCGGGCCGGCAAAAAGGAAAACCGTGAGGATGGACGCCTGCAACGGCAGCCAACTTGCGAATGCGGCCGACAAAAGCGCGCTGCCAAGCAGAACCGCGGCGAATGCCCGCGCGGACACGCGTGGACGCGCGCGCGATTTCACGCGCGGCCAGACCGCCAGCGAAATGTTTTCAACTCGTTCCATGTAGGTAGCGCAAATTGGCAATTTGCGTTACTTCACTACTCTTCGCCATTCCCGTTCTTGTTTCGCAGCGGAATGATCAGCTTCATGTTTTCGTCGCCCGGAACGATTTCCACATCCACTCCGCCGTAAGTCGGTTTGCCATCCTTCAGAGATTGCGGCAGATTCTGCCAGCGAATGTATCCCGGCGGGCCGGCGTTCGCGCGCACCATCACCGTCGCGACACCGAACATGAAGGCAATGACGAGCCCCGCAGCTATCGCCTTGACGTTCCGTCGCTGATTCGATTTGGCCAGCCAAACTCCGGCGAAAGAAACGGCGAGAAACATGAACAGTCCGGCCATCATCGTGCGCGTCGAGCTGTGCGTGATGTTCTGGATCAAAGATGCTGACCCGCCGTTCCTCGCTGCGCCTTCCTGAATATGCTTCAGGGTCTCTTCCGAGATTTGCAGCCGCGCGTCCCAGGCCTTGCTATCAGTAACAATGGTCAGGCCGCTGTACGTAACAACCTTTGGTTCGGGTGTTGGCGTCGATTTCGGACGCGCGATGTCCCCGAAGGCAAATACGGCGCTGGCCGCCAAAGCCATAACGGCGCCCGTTGAAATCAGAATTCGTTTCATGGTCATCTCCTTAAATAGCTCAGCCACAGATGAACGCGGATCCGCACAGATGGGAGAGAGAACGATTCTGATCTGTGTTATGCGTGTCCATCTGTGGCTGCTTTCAAATTCCGCGCAGTATAGCGCAGGTTTCGCTCGTTAGATGCTGATTTCCAGACGCGGATGCTAGAATGTTTTGCAAAGCTGAGGTCACAATCGTTGTCTCGCGAACTTAACGTCCTGAATGCGAAGCCCCGTCTGCCAAAGCCGGATTGGCTGCGCATTCGCCTGGGCGATCCGACAAACCAGAATCATCTGCTGAAGCTGATTCAGGGATTGAATCTGCACACGGTTTGTCAGGAAGCACGGTGCCCCAACATCTTCGAGTGCTGGGCTAACCGGACTGCAACCTTCATGCTCGGTGGCGACATCTGCACACGCCACTGCGGTTTTTGCGCCGTTGGCAAAGGCGCGCCCGAAGCTTTGGACAGAGAGGAACCGCGCCACGTAGCCGAAGCCGTGAAGCACTTGAATCTCGCGCACACGGTGATCACTTCAGTGAACCGCGACGACCTGCCGGACGGTGGCGCGGCGCATTGGGCGGCAACGATTCGCGAGGTGCGCCGCGTAAATCCCGAATGCAAAGTCGAAGTGCTGATTCCTGATTTCAACGGCGACGAAAACGCACTCAAGACCGTGCTCGATGCCGAACCTGACGTGCTGAATCACAACACGGAAACGATCGCGCGCCTGTATCGGCGTGTGCGGCCTGATGCCGATTACCAGCAGTCGCTAACTTTACTAAGGCGCGCGGCTGAGCGGCGTGATCGCGAGCAGCCTGAGATGCTGACCAAGAGCGGCATCATGGTCGGACTCGGTGAAGAGTTCGATGAAGTCGTCGACTTGATGAAGGACTTGCGCGCGGTTTCGTGTGACATCATGACAATCGGCCAGTACCTGCAACCACACGCGCGTCGCTTGCCCGTTGAGCGTTACGTCACTCCTGAAGAATTCGACCGCTGGCGTGACGTGGGAATGGAAATGGGATTCAAACACGTGCAATCCAGTCCGCTGACTCGCTCGTCCTATCACGCGCGTGAGCAAGCCTTGTAAATGAAAAAACTGCGAGTTCTGGCAATCGGCTTCTCTTTGCTACTCGCCATTTCCTGCAAACCCAAACCGCCGCGAAATCGTCTGGATGAAAACCATTTTCCGCGCGTTGTTCTTTGGGCGTGGGAACGTCCTGAAGATTTGAAGGCGTTGGAGGCAAATCGTTTTGCGGTGGCGTTTCTCGCGCAGACGCTGGTCTTGAAGGGCGATGAGGTCGTCTTCGATTCGCGGCATCAATCACTTGACGTGGCGCCGGAAACAAAGCTGATGGCCGTCACCCGCCTCGAGTCACAGAAGACGACGGGGCAGCGCGCGGCTTTGAGCGAGACACAACGACAAAAGGCCGTGACGCTGATTCTGAAGACGTTGGAGCTTCGCAACGTGTCAGCGATCCAGATCGATTTCGACGCGGTGGCGTCGGAACGCGAATTCTATCGCGCGGTGTTGCAGGACTTGCGGGCAAAACTTCCCGACAACGTGCCACTGTCGATGACCGCGCTGGCTTCGTTTTGCGTGGGTGATCGCTGGCTTGATGATTTGCCGGTCGATGAAGCCGTGCCGATGATTTTCCGCATGGGCGCGGATGAGAGAACCATCAAGAATCTCCTCGCCAACGGCGAAGATTTTCACGAGCCGCTTTGCCAAAAGAGCTACGGCGTCGCTGTCGATGAACCGCTCAATTGGAAGTTCAAACCTGACCGACGCGTCTACGTCTTCAACCAGCAGTCCTGGAAAGCGAGCGACATTAAGTCGGCGAGCGAAAGGATCGGGCAATAATTTCTAGAGTATCTTCACGTCAACGCCGTCACCGCGAGATCGATCAGTTTCGTCTGCCAACCGAGGCAGCGCTGGCCGATCGCGCTCGCCCGGCAGTCCACGGCGATGCTGTGGGCAAGGTCCGGGAGCAGTACCCGTTCGCGAAAATCAGCAATCAGCTCCGCATCGGTGAAGATGGCAATAATCTCCTGGTACAAGCGGTAACTCAGATAATCAAAATTCGACGAGCCGGCGATTAAGTATTCATCGTCAATCAACATTGCTTTCAGGTGGCTCATCCCGCCTTGATAAAGACGCAAATCAATTGTCGAGCGGGCTGATTCCAGTCGCGCATAATCAGCAAAGTAGCTCCAGTTATTTCTCGCCGGCGTCACGATCTTCACATCAACGCCACGCCGGGCGGCTGCGCGCAAGTGTTCGTAAAAGGGAAAGGTGATGTAGGGGCTTTCCACGAAGATCGTTCTACGCGCACCGTCAATTATGTCCAGCACGCGTTGAAAGGCGCGGCGATTTTCGCGACCATCGAGCGTCAATAACTCGGCGCCGTCGAACTCTTCGCGAACCGTTCCGTCAACACCGTGCCACGTCGATAGAAAATCCTGTCTCAGGAAAGCGACTGCCTTGAAATCAGTGAGGCGCAGCATCATGTCGTGCCACGCAGCGTTGTGCTCGCTGAAGTTGATGCCGCCGACATAGGCAGTCGACTGATCGATGACGATTAGCTTCTTGTGATTACGGCTCAGGAGCTTGCGCGGCGATGCCGCGTAGGGATTCGTAAACTTTATTTCTACGCCCGCGGAGTTCAAACGCGAATTCATCGCGCGAGTCTCCCGCGCTTCATGCCTCAAATCTCGGTCGAACAAATTTGTCGGCGAATAGCGAAACCGGTCATTCAGGACCACGCGCGTAAACGAATCAACCAGAATTCTCTTATCCGAAGCCGGGGACGAAAGCAGCGCCTCAGTAAGTTGATTGCCGATCGAGTCGCCTTCGAAAGCAAATGTTTGCAGAAAGACCGACTGCTGCGCGCAAGAAATGTCTTCGCGCAGGCGCGACCAGAATTCGCTGAAGTTGACGAGGAGTTCAACGGTCATCTATTTGTCCTTCGCGCATCTGAACCCGGCGATCATCCAGCGCTCGTGCGGATAGAAAAAGTTTCGATAGGTTGATCGGATGTGAATCTGCGGCGTGGCGTACGAACCGCCGCGCAGGACCTTCTGGCCAACGAACCACTTGTCGTTGTATTCGTCGAAATCCGATTTGAAGCCGGGATAGGGAACGTAATCTGAAGTCGTCCATTCCCAAACGTCGCCGATCATCTGATGACAGCCGTGCGAGGTTTGTCCTTCAGGGAACGCTCCGATCGCCGCGACGCTCCACAAGCCGTTCTCGAAAAGATTTCCTTTTGATTCATCAGGCGCTGAACCCCCCCACGGAAATTCTTGCTTGGTTGTTGAAGAGTGAGAGAACATCGCGGCCTTTTCCCATTCCGCTTCCGTCGGCAGACGCTTACCAGCCCATTTCGCATAGGCCGATGCTTCGAGAAAGCTGACATGCGAAACGGGTTCGTTAAGTTTGTCCGTGACTGGATGCAGGCCTGAAAAATCGCGAATCATCCAGTCGCCATCGTGCTCTTCCCAGTAAAGTGGCGCTTGC
>DATBSG010000353.1:0-46791 GCA_036559945.1 Pyrinomonadaceae bacterium | reverse complement strand
AGTTGGCAGTGTTGCCCGAGATGTTTATCGCGGCGCGAGAAAGATCGACGCCTGTTACCGAGCGTGCGATTCCATTTGTCCGCGTAAAAGCTGAGTTGTAACCAAACTTGAATTCGTTCAGCAACGTCGGCTTGATTACCGACTGAAACGCGACTACGCCGTTTTGCGGAACCGCGACAAAATTTACTCGCCGGCCTGAGACGCCTTCCGGTTGATTGTTCGTTCCCTGATCGCGGAAGAACCGAAAATACATCGAGTGCTTATCGGTGAATCGATGATCGAAGCGAAAGGCAAACGCATTTTCGTTTACTGAAGCGCTGTCCTGAAGCTGCGCGACATCGAACAAATTACTTCCTGTTCCTGTCGCAATAATCGCGGCCCTCGGATCGCGAAACGCGGGCAGCAACAACAAAGTCCGTGACGGTGAGCCGCTCGCTTCGACGCAAGGAACGCCGTTCGGCGCGGGAGCGCAAATGCGTGACTGCGCTCCGGGCACCGCTTCAATCGAGTTGACACCTGCGCGCAAGCGATAACCTTCATAGCTGAAAAAGAAGAAAGTCTTTTTCCCGACGACTGGACCGCCGATCGAGCCGCCGAATTGATTCAGCCGCAGCGGACTCTTTTTCCCGATAATGTTGTCAAAGAAATTCGGCGCATCCAGCGCGTCGTTGCGCAGATACTCGAAGACTGAGCCGTGAAACTTGTTGCCGCCCGATTTAGTGACGACGCTGATTTGGCCGCCGGTGCCCGTGCCAAACTCAGCCGGATAGTTTGAAGACTCGACGCGAAACTCCTGCACGTTTTCCAAGCTGGATTGCAGCCTGAAAGGCGAGGGAACCTCGCCGTTCAAATTTCCAGGCGAAGCATCAATAATCGCGGTGCCTTCGACTCCATCGTAGCGAATCACGTTCTGCTCGACGGCGCGGCCATTGAAACGAATGTCCCCATACGTGCCCGAGCCGGCGTTTTGCGAGCCTGGCGCCTGAAGGTAAAGCTGTGAAAGCTGGCGGCCATTCAACGGCAGGGTTTCGACTTCACGCGGGTTGACGTTGGCGCCCATGGCGGCCGACTCGGTGTTAAGCGCGCCCTCGGTGCCGGCTACTACATTCACGCTCGCTTCGACGCCGGTTGCTTGAAGCGTCAGGTTCAGCTTTACTTCCTGGCCAACCAGCACCTGAACGTGCGTCGTAGTTGCAGACAGGCCTTGCGTGTTGGCGCTGACGCTGTACGTTGAAGGCTTCAATGAGGCGATTATGTAGGTTCCATCCATAGAACTTATCGCCGTCCGTTCTTCGCCGGTCTTTTCATTCTTTACGACGATGCTCGCGCCCGGAACAAGGGCGCCGTTTTGATCGGTCAACGTGCCGCTTATGCGTCCAGTATCGCTTTGGGCGAAAGCCGCGACGGACATCGACAACGTTGCCAGAATCAGCACGCCAAGTTTTATGAGTCTGTGAACTGACGGTGTTAGCCGCATTGAAGTCTCCTTATTTCGTTTGAGGGCCGTTGATGATGCGCAGAGCTGCGCGTGTGCAAATAAAACTTTCCTGTAATTTCGTTATGCACAGGATGCTGGTAAACCCGAACCCATTGAATCGAAGAGACACGGTAAGTGAGCGCAGTTACAGGTGAGTAAACGCTGCGTTAAATTAAGCTTAATTGTCGAATCAGGTTTGGGAACGCCGGACGGCGCACAATTAAGGTGGATTTAACATCGACGTAACGCAAACAAGATAGGATGCACGCCCCTTAATCGCATCTAACGAGTTGTCGAATCTGATGAGGTTGCCGAAGAGTCGATGTCAATTCAAAACGAACTCAGTAGCGATATCGCAGTGGCCTTGCTTACAGGGAAGGACAGAGACCCTGAAAAATTGAATCATCTCAAAGAAGTAGTTCTTCAGATCCATTCAATACTGCAGAAAACGACGGCGAAGTCCGGTTCGTCGAAGCGGGCTCGCTCCCAAGCCGCCGGCGAAAACCAAAGCAATATTGACCGGGTGAAATCTTTTTGAGTGCTATCGCGCTGTCGCTATCTGCGGCGTGAGCCCGCCCACAAGCGTCGCGTCCCACATCACCCAGTAGCGTCGATGATGTTTCGTCGCATCGTTGTGCTCGAACGCCAGCCGCACGAATCGCGTTCTAAAGTCGCTTTGCTCGGTGTTAGGAAACAGAGTGAAGAAGTAATCAGCTCGCAACGGTAAATTGCATTCGCGGCGCATAACGTTGATGTGGTCTTCGCATTCGCCCGCTTCGTTTGCACTGGCGCTATCTGATGAGTCGTTAACTACGTGATCGAGTTCGTGAAGGAATGCCCATCCCACATTGAATGCCTTCAGCGCCTCCCGATCGCCCAGCAGGTGATCGAAATCAGCAAAGTCAATTAGCACCACAAACGTCGGTGGCATCTCGGAAGCGTGATGGTTCCACTTGGCCGGAACCACGCGAGAGAAAACAATATCCTGTCGGTTGCTCGCCTCCTCCAAAACAATTACATTGGTTCCCGAGAGCGCTTTGGAAATCAGGCTGCGCGCGGTTGGTGATCCGCCGTGCGGGACGGTGGATGTCACACGTAATCCGCCGTTCAGCGCAAACTCAATCGACAGACCGGTGATTTCGCGCAGCTTGTCGGCCAGTACTTCTCGCCGCGCCGAGGCGAGTTCTTCACGGCAAACAATCCTGCTAGTTGAATTGACGGACCCAATGAGCGGCAATGGGCAGACGAGGAGGGCAATGCAAAGGGAATTTATCCTTGCAAGTGCAGAGACGACTCTCGTTTGAGTCTCGCGTCGCACTTCTTCTCTTTCAAAAATTGGACCGGCGAAAACCGCTGGCTACGTCGGTTCAGATACCGTTGCCGCGCTGAGGGGCAGCGCGGATGGGAGCATGTTAACAAAATGTTACACGGATGAGTAGGGAAAACTTTTTGGCTGGCACAACCTTAAATGGGACTGAACGTCATGTGAACAAATGGGAGACCATCGGAGCAGAAGGCTCGCGAATTAAGTGCTTTTTAAGTCTTAGGTAACTGACACGTAACACCATCTGATTAGCCTTCCGCCGAGCGAAGCAAGTCAATAATAATGAGGTAATCCATTATGACACTGATGCTGATTGAAGATTCTCTGTCTGAGGAAGAGCAACTCGCGCAGCTCGCAAGTCCAACGGTGAAGTGCAGTTGGTGCGGAGCGTTGATTCGAATTGACGGTGAAGAACTTGCGCTCGCGATGTGCCCAAGGTGTTACGAGCGCATGCTCGCTGAGTACGAGCGGTCAATGAAGAGTAATCAAACCGAAGATCACGCCAGTGATCGGTAATGACCGCGCGGCTTGAATCGGTTGTTCACCTTGAGTTCATGTCAATTTAAGGCCGATGTAACACGCCTTCCTTAGATTTATCGCGATCCAGAATCTTTCGGAGGTGATTTATGACGGCCCTCTCAAGTAAATCTCTGCGCGCGCTGATTTTTCTTCTCGTTGTCGCGATCGCGGTAGGCGCACTGGCCTGTAGTGGCGGAAGCGGCGGCGGCCAGGTCACGCTGCGAGGAGCGGGTGCGACTTACCCGAATCCGCTCTATCAAAAATGGATCAGCGAATACGGCAAGCTTCATGCGAACGTTCGCATTGACTATCAATCGATCGGCTCAGGCGGCGGGCAAAAGCAAATCAGAGAGCAGACGGTGGATTTTGGCGCCAGCGATTCGTTCATGAGCGAGCAGGACTTGAAGAGTGCGCCGGGCGAACTCCTGCACATTCCGATGGTTCTCGGCGCGGTGGTGATCACCTATAACTTGCAAGGGATTTCGCAGCCGCTGCACTTCTCGCCCGACGTGGTGGCCGATATTTTTCTGGGAAAAATCAAACGGTGGGATGACCCCCGGATCAAAGCTGATAACGCCGGCGTGAATCTTCCTGCGGCGGACATCACACTTGTCCATCGTTCCGATGGCAGCGGCACCACGGGCGTATGGACAGACTATCTGGCGAAGGTCAGTGCTGAGTGGAAGCAAAAAGTTGGAGTTGGAACATCGGTAAACTGGCCGGTGGGCATCGGCGGCAAAGGCAACGAGGGCGTTACGGGCCAGGTGAAGCAAACACCGAACACGATCGGCTATGTCGAATTGATTTACGCTCTCCAAAACAATTTGCCGGTCGGTCTCATCAAGAACAAATCCGGCAATTTCATCCCGGCCAGCCTCGATTCGGTAAGCGCGGCGGCCACCGGCGCGCTCGCCAACACGCCCGATGATTTGCGCGTTTCAATCACAGATTCTCCCGGCGCTAATGCTTACCCGGTCTCGAGCTACACCTACATCCTCGCGTACAAAGATCAAAAGGATGCAGCCAAGGGCAAAGCGCTGGTTGATTATTTGTGGTGGTGCATTCATGACGGCGAGAAATTTGCCGGCGACCTGAAATATGCTCCGCTTCCCGACGAGATCGTCAAACGCGCCGAAGCGAAGATCAACTCGATTACTTCGGGCGGCAAGCCCTTGCGATAAGCGAGATGTCCGACAGACTTTAGTTTGTCGTTCCGTGTTCTCCGCGGACCCCCGATCAGCAAATGCATCAAGTCGCGAAAGCCAGCGACAAACTGAAGTTTGTCGGACGACTACGCAGGACGCTGTCGCCGACTGGCAATGCCGGCGACGGTGTTTTTCGTCTGCTGATGTTCGCGGCGGCGTTGCTGGTCGTCCTGATCGTGCTGGGCATGATCTTAGGTTTGGCTTCGCACTCAGAACTGTCGCTCAAACAATTTGGCTTCGGTTTTCTGCGCAGCAGCGTCTGGGATCCGGTCAACGGACAATTCGGCGCGCTGGCGTTTATCTACGGCACGGTGGCGTCGTCTTTGATTGCGCTTCTCATTAGCATGCCATTGTCGCTGGGCATTGCGATTTTTCTGGTCGAACAAGCGCCGCCCGTCATTGCGCGTCCGGTAACGTTTCTGGTCGAGTTGCTCGCCGCCATCCCCTCAGTTGTTTATGGATTGTGGGGAATCTTCGTGCTCGCGCCTTTTCTGCGTCAACATGTCGACCCGTTCCTGGCGCGTTGGTTTGGATCGCTGCCATTTTTTCAGGGACCAATTACGGGAATCGGGTTGCTCACCGGCGGCGTCATTCTGGCGATCATGATTACGCCGATCATTTCCGCGGTTGCGCGCGATGTGCTGGCCGCCGTGCCGAACACACAGCGTGAAGCGGCGCTGGCACTGGGCGCGACAAAATGGGAGACGACGCGGGTGGTTCTGATTAACGGAGCGCCGGGCATCGCCGGGGCGATCATTCTCGGGCTTGGCCGAGCGCTCGGCGAAACGATGGCCGTGACGATGGTAATCGGCAACCGGGCGGAGATTAGTCTTTCATTGTTTCAGCCGTCGTACACGCTGGCGTCCGTGATCGCAAACGAGTTTACTGAAGCAACCGGAGACGTTTACCTGAGCGCGCTTATTGAATTGGGACTGATTCTGTTCCTGGTGACGTTTGTGGTTAATGCGATTGCGCGAATACTGGTGTGGCGAGTGACGCGCACCACGTCGGAAGCTGGCATGGCCGCATAATTGATAACTCGATGAGACTCTCTCGATCAGATCGAACGCGTCGCACAATCAGCGGTTTGATGACCGGACTCACAGCGTTGTGCACTATCGTGGCGGTGGGCGCGCTCGTCATCATCCTTTCGTACATCGCGCGACGGGGCATTACTTCGATAAACCTTCGCTTTCTGATTGAAACCCCGAAACCGGTCGGCGAAGGCGGCGGCATCGGCAACGCGATTGTTGGTTCGGCCGTATTGTTGGCTCTGGCTTGTGCGGCCGGTATTCCGCTGGGCATCGCGACTGGCGTTTATCTTTCCGAAGTCGGCCGTGGCTGGTTTGCATCGGTGGTGCGGTTTCTCGTTGACACGCTGACGGGGATACCGTCGATTGTTACCGGCGTGTTTGTCTATGCTGTGGTGGTACTTCGCATGAAGCACTTTTCAGCGTACGCGGGTGGCATCGCACTGGCTCTAATCATGATTCCCATCGTTGCTCGAACTACTGAAGAAATGATTAGGCTCGTGCCTCACAGTTTGCGCGAAGGCGCGCTCGCGCTTGGGGCCCCGCAATGGCGAGTCATCCTCGGAGTTGTCATTCCGGCGGCAGCGTCGGGAATCGCGACCGGCGCCATGCTCGCCATCGCGCGCGTCTCGGGCGAGACGGCGCCGCTGCTGTTCACTGCCTTCGGCAGCCGGTTTTTTCCCCGCGGGCTTGAAGAGCCAATCGCTTCGCTGACCGTACAGATTTACTACTATGCGCTGTCGCCGTACGACGAATGGCACGCGCAAGCATGGGCGGCAACGCTCGTCTTAATGACTCTGATTCTTGGCATCAACGTGACGGTAAGATTTTTCACGCGCAAGAAGTTTTCGTAGCCGCAATGTCCACACCAACAACCATGGTGACGCCGAAGTTCGACATCAGGAGCAATTCTGTCTCGACTTCCGAGGCGGCGAAAATTTCGGTCAGCCATCTGAACTTCTTCTACGGCCGTCACCAGGCCTTACACGACATTTCGATACAATTGCCTGAACGAATGGTTACGGCTTTCATCGGGCCATCGGGCTGTGGCAAGACGACTTTTCTGCGGACACTGAATCGCATGAACGATGTCATTCCGGCGACGCGCGTGGAAGGCGAGGTGCTAATCGATGGAGAGAACATCTATGCGGCCGGAGCCGACGTCGTCGAACTGCGCCGCAAAGTCGGCATGGTTTTTCAAAAATCGAATCCGTTTCCGAAAACGATTTTCGACAACGTCGCGTATGGCCTCCGAATCAATCGCGTCACGTCGAATCGAGCTGAACTTGCCGCTCGCGTGGAAGAAGCGCTAACCAATGCGGCGCTTTGGTCAGAAGTGAAAGATCGCCTAAATTCATCGGCGCTCGGTCTTTCGGGAGGTCAACAGCAACGGCTCTGCATCGCGCGCGCCCTGGCTATTCGACCTGAAGTGATTTTGATGGACGAGCCGGCGTCCGCGCTTGATCCGATCGCCACGTCGAAAATTGAAGAGTTGATTTTCGATCTGAAGAAGCAGTACACAATCGCCATCGTCACGCACAATATGCAACAGGCGGCGCGCGTTTCGGATTTCACCGCGTTCTTTTTGCTGGGTAAACTGATTGAGGTAAACACGACGGAAAAAATGTTCACGAATCCGAACGAGAAACTGACTGAGGATTACATCACTGGACGGTTTGGTTAACGATGGAAGTTCACAGACATCTCGACGAAGAATTGGATCGACTGCGCGACACGGTGCTGCTTTTGGGCGGCGAGGCTGAGGCTGCCTTGCGGCGCGCGATGCACTCGCTGGTGGACCGTGATGTCAGCGTTGCTCACGAAGTGCTGGAGCACGACGATGTTATCGATGAACTGGAGGTCGAAGTCGATCGCCAGTGCATCGACATCTTCGTGCTGCGCCAGCCGGCCGCGCGCGACCTGCGCTTCGTAATGTCGGTGGCGAAGACGGCGCCGCTGCTGGAGCGAATCGCCGATCACGCCTGCAACATCGCGCGCGCCGCGATTGACTTGACGCACGAGCCGGAACTCAAAAATCAAATTCGTATCGCCGAAATGGGCGAGATCGCGTCATCGATGCTGGCTCAGGCCCTCGATGCATTTACGAGATCCGACGCCGCCGCGGCGCGCGAAATTATCAAACGCGACGCTGAGATCAACGATCTCTACAACGAGATCTTTAGTGAACTCATCGGCATGATGGTTACCGCGCCGGCGACGGCGACGCGCGACGCACGTTTGCTGCTAGTGGCGAAGCACCTCGAGCGCATTGGCGATTACGTCACGGACATCAGCGAGTTGACGGTCTACATGGCCGAAGCCGCCATCATTAAACATCAACGTGGAAACCTGTAGACTGCGCCGTGTCAATGAAACGCGCGTTAATCATCGAAGACGATCCGGACATCGCCGAGACCGTCCGATATAATCTGGCGTCTGAAGGCTTTGCGACGCGCGTGGCGCTGACCGGCGAAGAAGGATTATCCCTCGCGCTCGATCCTAAAAACGCGCCTTCCCTTATCATCCTCGATTTGATGTTGCCCGGCATGAACGGCATGGACTTGTGTCGTCGGTTGCGCCGCGAAGATCACACGCGTCGCACGCCCATCATCATGCTGACCGCGAAAGCATCGGAATCTGATCGCGTAGCCGGGCTGGATCTTGGCGCGGACGATTACATTGCTAAGCCATTTTCAGTGCGAGAGCTGCTGGCTCGCGTACGTGCGGTGCTGCGTCGCGCGGACGAAGCGACGCCAGAGCTTTACGATGATGGCCGGCTGACGATCGATTTCGACGATGTGCGCGCATCCTGTAACGGAGTCGCGGTGAAGCTGACTAACAAAGAATTTTCGCTGCTTTCTGCTTTGGCGAAGAAACGCGGGCGAGTCGTTACGCGCCAGCAACTGCTGGATCAGGTTTGGGGCTACAGCTATTACGGCGACGCGCGGACACTTGACGTTCACATTCGCCGGCTACGGCAGAAACTAGGCACTTGCGGCGACTGCATCGAAACAGTCGTGGGCGTCGGTTATCGATTTATCGGCTGCGCTGCCAACGCCATGCGAGAAAATGCTTAATGAATCGTCTGCTCCTCCTGCTATTTGTTGCCGCCGCGGTTGTGATACTTGCCGCGGGCGCATTTCTGGCGTCGCGTCTGCTGATCGCTTCGGGACTGGCGCTGCTGTTTGGTCTTGCTGTCGGGATAGCGTTGCGGCGCAAGGCTGGTGGGCCAAACTCGGAACAGCCGCTCGCCGACGCGGAAGATTTACACCCAAAGCTGCTTGACGTTGCGCTGAACGAAATGCGCGAGGGCGTGGTGGTCATCGACCCGGACATGCGTGTCGTCGCCTTCAACCGGGCCGCACGAAGTCTCTTCACCAGCGGAGATCCGATGCGGGCTCGCCTGACGGAACTCACTCGCAATCCGGCAATTTACGATGCCTTTCTTGACGCGGTGCAGGGCAAGGAGCGCGACGGCGTCAGGGTCGAAACTTACGGGAATGGGCATAAGGTGTTCGATCTACGAGTCGTTCCACTGCGATCGGCGAGCGGAGGAAACGTGGCGGGCGCTGTCGGTGTTTTCTTCGACATCAGCCGGTTGGAACGGCTCGAGATTGTGCGGCAGGAATTTCTCGCAAACGTATCTCACGAACTACGGACGCCGCTAACTTCAATCCTGGCGTCGGCGGAAACGCTGGAGTCTTCCACCGATAACAACGCCACCAGCAACCAACGGTTTCTATCGATCATTCACAAGAACGCGGCGCGCATGCAGCGCCTAATCAACGATCTCCTGGAACTGAGCGCGATTGAAAATCTTACGGTAGACGTCGAGCGCATCAAGCTTTATCCACTGGTGGAGGACGCTTGTAATACTCTCTCAGTCGCGGCAGCCGAACGGAAGGTCAACGTGCGAAACCTCGTCGCGAAGCAAGCAGAAGTTTCCGCTGATCCACATCGTCTGATGCAGATGCTCACGAACCTCGTAGATAACGCAATCAAATTCAATCGCGAGGGTGGAACCGTAACAATCGATCATGAGAGTGGCGGGAATGATGTGATCCGTGTGACAGACACCGGCGAGGGAATTCCTGCACAGCACTTGGATAGACTGTTCGAACGGTTCTATCGAGTCGATCGCGCACGGTCACGGAATCTGGGCGGGACAGGTCTTGGTCTGGCCATCGTGAAACACCTGGCGCGAGCACATGGCGGTGACGTGAGTGTTACTTCTCGATTGGGCGAAGGCTCTGAGTTCAAAATTCAACTGCCACATTCTTCTGCGTGAGTGACCATCAACTTCTGAGAACAACTTCAATTAAGCGCGCGGTGGAACTCGCCGAAACCGAACGCTTGCAATCCTCTGGAGCTTCGCAGAACCGATTCGGCTAGAACCCGGAGCCTTGGTGGAATTTCCCTGACGACTGCTTGCTCCGGTTCGTTTGGAAATCGCTTGAGCAGTTGTAGTTCAGCGCGGCAGAATTCGCATTCGTCCAGATGTGCTCTGATGAACTCACTCCGGCCAACCGCCAACTGCGAGCCGACGAACGCAAGCAGCGTCTGCGACGAGGGACACTTCGCTGTTTTGCCGAAGATGGTCAATGGTAGTGAACGTACGTTTGTCACTCAGTTCCGCCCCTGTTACAGGGCATAGAGACAGCTAATAAACGATGTTTTCCACTTTTCGCTTGCAGTTTTCCCCGGAAAATCGCAAAACAGCGGAAAATGTAAAAACATGTTGCTCATTTTGCCGCCTGTTTGTTAAGATGTCTCTGGAGCCGAGCAGCGGGTTTAGCTGCCGGTTTTCAGCGGCGCGATAGCCCTTGAGCGGCGCTGACCAAACCAGCTTCCCCGCTGGCCGACATCAGAGAGTCGGAACACGCACCGTCTTACCGGGACTTAAAGCCAAAACATAAGACCTCACGCCTGAGTGAGGCGATGTTTCCGTCGAACACGTATAGTCGTGCCCTTCTCACCCGCTTTAACTGCGATTGCACCTTTGACTCAGATCGCCAAATCATAAACTCAAATTCATTCCTATCGGGACCAATCACCACGACCGTGAAATCAATAACTCAAAAGACCTCGTCAGAACCAGCCGTCAATGTTGCTGCTGATGTATCGCGGGCGAAGCGTGCCGCAGAACGCGCTGCGCGAGCAGGACACTGGGTTGAGAGCCTGCGCAATTCAGACGTCAACCGCTTGTGGGCTGAGCTGCACCGCATTGTCAGCAACCATCCCCTGGTGCGCGCATCGCGCAACGCGGGGCTGCTGATCGAGGAAGGCGCCGCCAGCGCCTATACAGATCTGACGCAGGAGTTGTTCGTTCAACTGCTTACGAAAGCTCGCTTTCAGCACTATCTCGACACCAACATGACGGATGCCGAAATTGAATGCGAGATCGGCCAGATCGAATTGACAAATTTGCTCACGGCTGAACTTCGCAAGCGTCACCCGGAAAGTTATCGGCTGGCGCGCCGCATTTCGACGCTGATTCAGTCGAGTTCGAACTTCCGACGTTTCGATAGCAGCGGCACCGCCGACGAACAACACCGACGTTTGGCCGACCGCGTTTACGGCTTGAGCGAATGGCCAGGCAATAAGGCAGGACGAAACTTGCACGAGATGGAGCAGCGCGCGCACATGATTCCGGTCCGCCAGCGCGACACGCGGATGGTTGGTTGCACCGGTGACGCGCAGATCGTCATCAGCAATTCCGATCTCGAAGACCTGATCATTTCTGTGCTGGAAGCGATCGATGCGCCCGCTGATGTGAGAAGCCTGCGCAGCCTGGTGATGTCACGCTTGCCCGTGATGGACATCTATCTGGTGCCGCTCGGTGGCGATGAAGGTGATGACGGGCCGCATTATGACCCGGCCGACCTGCGCGAGAATCCCGAAGAAAGCCTGCTACGGCACGAGTCGCAGCGCGAAGCCGCGGGCTCAGTCGACAAATTCTTAACCAACCTGCGCGCGAACGTTCGCGGCAAAATCAAGCAGTACAACCGCATGTTAGGCGTGCTTTGGCACTGCTATTTGAGCCCCGATCATGCGACGCAATTGGAAGTTGCCGCGACATTGGGCGTTTCTGATTCCTTGGTCTCCGATTATCGGCGGCGCATCGAGCAGGAGCTGCGGGCGCTGTCGTTTAAGGAAGTTGAAGAGGCGCGCATGTTCGAGTTGGCCCTGCGCGAGCGCGTGCGCGTGATGGTAACAATCGAAGAAGAGGGCGCCGTTGCATAGAGCCTGCGCCTGATCTCTTAGCTGAGTGAACGAACGAAGAAGCGCAGCACGACTGCGCTTCTTTGGTTTAGAGAGAAACAGATTCGATGCCGAAAGCGCAAACAAACAGGAGTTATGCCAGCGTGATGCCGTCGCGTTTATCGCGCGACGCGATCGCGGCCGA
Source organism: Pyrinomonadaceae bacterium (assembly GCA_036559945.1). Lineage (GTDB taxonomy): Bacteria > Acidobacteriota > Blastocatellia > Pyrinomonadales > Pyrinomonadaceae > UBA11740. Next base: position 34,829 of record DATBSG010000353.1, on the reverse strand, counting down.
GCCGGCCATGACTGGATCAGGGGCAGCCTCACGAACCGCGGCAGCAAACGCTGATACGGCGACGCCGGTATTACTGAAACAGGATCCAGTGGGGACACTGAAGCCAGGCCACAAGTTTTCATTTGTCGCTCTTTGCGTGTTTACGATTCTGCTGTACGCGCGTCCGAGTGAGTTGTACCCATCGGCTTTTACCAGCTCGATTACTCTAGTCTGCGGCATTATTACGCTCGGGTTCTTTATTCCCACGCAATTCTCGCTTGAAGGCAATCTGTCGGCGCCGATGCGAGAGGTGAATTGGCTGCTGCTGTTTTGTTTGACCGCGCTCCTTTCCATCCCTTTGGCAATGAATCCCCTCACCGCCTGGCAGGAGTTCAGCGGCACTTTTATCCGCTGCGTAGCGATCTTTGTGGTGATCATTAATGCAACGCGAACTGAGACTCGGTTGAAGGCACTGTTGCTTCTCGCGCTCGGCGCGGCGATTTGGTTAAGTCTCGGAACCATCAACGACTTTCGCTCTGGCTTGTTGACGGTCGAGGGTTATCGCGCTCGTGGCCGTGGGAGCGGCATTTTTGGCAATCCGAACGACATGGCGCTCTACCTGGTGTCGATGGTTCCGATTGCTTTGGCGCTGGGGCTCATTTCGCGCCACCGGCTTCGCAGATGGTTCTTCATTGGTGTTGCGGCGCTTATCCTTGTCGCCATCGGCATGAGTTACTCGCGAGGCGGATTTCTCGGCCTGATTGTCGCGTTGGGTTTTTTCACGATTAGAATTGCGCCGCGACGGAAGTTGGAGATCGTTCTTGGCGGTTGCGTAACCCTCACGGCAGTACTCGTAGCATTTCCCAGTTACGCAATTCGATTAGCTTCTATTCTTATTCCTAGCTTGGATCCGGTCGGCTCATCAGACAGCCGGAAAGGCGAATTGATGCGATCGCTTTACATCGCGATCAGACATCCATTGCTGGGGATTGGAATGAACAACTATCCAACAGAAATGTCGTACCTCGGGACTGCCACGCATAATTCGTACACGCAGGTTGCCTGCGAGTTGGGTGTAGCGGCGCTGGTTTGCTACACCGCGTTCATGGTTCTTCCAGTAAGAAAACTTGGCCAGATAGCCCGTGAGAGCTTCGAGGCGCGTGCCAATAAGCCTTTTTATTACCTGGCGGTTGGATTGCATGCGGCGCTGTTGGGCTACATGGTGAGCAGTTTCTTCGCTTCAGACGCCTATCAATGGTACGTCTACTACCTGGTGGGTTATGCGATCTGTTTGCGGCGACTATATGAAGCTGAAACCGGAAAGCCAGTCGTGGTAACGAAGCGCGAGGAACGAAATCGCAACCCTAGCTGTCACACGGTGCTGAGCACGGAATTCACGGTATGACCTGGAATCACCTTATCGAAATTATTTTTTGGTCGAGCCTGGCAGCGCTGGTTTATACGTATGCGGGCTACCCGGTTCTGGTTGCGTTCGTCGCGCTCGTCCGTCCGCAGAGGTATCACCGCGGCGCCTTCGAACCGAAGGTTAGCGTGATCATCACGGCTTACAACGAAGAGCGGGATCTGCGCGGGAAAATCGAAAACACATTGGCGATCGACTACCCGCATGATCTGCTGGAAATCATCGTGGCTTCGGATGCTTCAACCGATCGGACGGACGAAATCGTTCGCGAATTCGCGCCGCAGGGCGTGCGCCTCCATCGGCAACCTGAGCGTTTGGGAAAAACTCCGGCACAGAATGCCGCCGTCGAACGGGCGCAGGGAGAAATTCTGCTTTTCTCAGACGCCACGACGATGTATCAGCCGAACGTGCTGCGCGCCATGCTGCCCAACTTCGCTGACGCGAGCGTTGGTTGCGTCGCCGGCCGACTTGTTTATGTTGACCCGACGGGATCGAGCATCGGTTATGGCGCGGTCTCGTATTGGAACTATGAAACTTTTTTGAAACGACAAGAGAGCCGCGCCTGTTCTCTGATTGGAGCTTCGGGCTGTCTTTACGCAGTCCGACGTTCCGCGTACCTGCCGCTTTATCCCGAAGCGCATGGTGATTTCCTGATCGCTACGAAGATGATTCAACAAGGCTTGCGCACCGTCTTTGAGCCGGAGGCCGTTTGCACAGAAGAAACGAACCGGCGCGTCGATCACGAAATGAATATGCGGGTGCGGGTCATCACCCAAACCTTCAACGATCTCTGGAAGCATCGCGCGATGCTGAATCCACTGCGCGGAGGCTTCTTCGGCGTGCAGCTTCTCTCTCACAAGTGGATGCGTTACTTCGTACCGTTTTTCCTGGTGGGAATTCTCGCGAGTTCCGCCCTGCTGTTCCCAGTTTCAGCTTTCTACCGCGTGCTCGTGGTTGCACAGATTTGTGCGTACGTACTCACAGCCGGTGCCTGGCTCTTAACGCGCACGGGCTTCCGCAATCGTCTGCTTGCTCTGCCGCAATATTTTCTGCTCGCGAATGTTGCGTCAGTGATTGCTTTTTATCGTTTCCTGAGCGGCGAGCGTTTTGCGCGATGGGAACCGATTCGCGGGACCGCCCCCACGCTGCAGCGAACGCCGACTGTGGCGCCGCATGAACTTCACTAGCCAGAAATAATCAACCCCAAGGAACAGAACTAGATGTGTGGCATCGCCGGTTTCGTTAGTCGATATGAGCATCGCGATCAGCGCGCGGCGGATGAAGTGTTGGATCGAATGTGCCGCGTGATCACGCATCGTGGACCAGACGATCAAGGGACATTTGTAAACCACGAAGTTGCGCTTGGCATGCGCCGGCTCTCGGTCATTGATTTGGCCGGTGGGCACCAGCCGATGTTTGGATGCGCCGATCGGTTCGCGATCGTTTTCAACGGTGAGATTTACAACTTTCAGGAACTGCAAGCCGAACTTGAAAAGCAGGGTCACCGATTCAGGACCCATTCCGACACTGAAGCAATTCTCCACGCTTACGAGCAGCAGGGCGCCAGTTGCGTCGATCAACTTCGCGGCATGTTTGCGTTTGCTATTTGGGACAAGCGCGAAGGAGAACTCTTCGTCGCGCGCGATCGAGCGGGAAAGAAGCCGCTCTATTACACAATCAGTGCGGAAGGCACTTTAATCTTTGGCTCTGAATTGAAATCGCTGCGCGAACATCCTGAGTTTCGTGGTGAAATTGATGCGCAAGCGTTAGATGCATATCTGACTTTCGGTTACGTTCCCGATTCGCTGACAATTTTTCGAGGGGTCCATAAGCTGGCGCCCGGTCACTATCTCAAATTCAAACGGGGACGCATATCGGTTCATAAGTATTGGGATTTTCCCTGCGATCAATCGCTGCAGGACCACGCGCGCAGCGAGCACGACTGGATTGAAGAGCTGCAAGCGCTCCTCGATGAAGCAGTGCGCGTCCGCTTAATAGCCGACGTGCCGCTCGGTGCATTTCTTTCCGGAGGCATCGATTCGAGCGCGGTGGTCGGTCTGATGGCGCGTCACACCGGCCAACCGGTCAAGACTTTTTCAATCGGTTTCAATGAAGATAGTTACAACGAGTTGAAATATGCGCGCATCGCAGCGCAAAAATTCGGAACCGATCATCACGAGTTCATCGTGACTCCAGACATCTGCGATGTAGTCGATGAGTTGGTCTGGCATTTCGACGAGCCGTTCGCGGATTCTTCTGCGATTCCCACCTTCATGGTCTCAAAACTTGCGCGCGAACATGTGACAGTCGCGTTGTCGGGCGATGGTGGCGACGAATTGTTCGCAGGATACACTCGCTATGCGACGCATCGACGGCGCGATCGATTTTCGTATTTGCCTCGTTTCATTCGCCGCGGGTTAATGCAGGGCTTAAGTCGGCGCCTGCCGCACGGCGCCACCGGCCGAAATTTTCTCTACCAAGCTGGCTCTGAGTCGTTGGATTGCTATCTCGAGCAGGTTTCAGTTTTTTCGGGGCTTAACAAACCGCATCTGTACACTGAGGATTTTCGACGACAGCTAGATGGCGACGGATCATTCGCGCTGTTTCGCGATCATGCCAGGCGGGTACACTCGTCCGATCCGCTCGACACGCTGCTTTATCTCGACGCCAAAACCTATTTGCCGGGCGACATTCTCGCAAAAGTTGATCGGATGAGCATGGCGGTTTCGCTCGAAACGCGCACTCCGTTGCTGGATCACAAACTGATCGAATTGGTCTCGCGCATTCCCGCAGAGCTGAAGATGAAAGGGTTCGAGACCAAATATATCTTTAAGCGTGCGGTTGCGGATTTTGTGCCGAAAGAGATTTTGAATCGGCAAAAACAGGGTTTCGGCGTGCCAATCGTGGAATGGATTAACCGGGAATTGCGGGAGCGCATTCGCGACACGTTTGCCGATGCGCAAACGCGGCAGCGTGGCTATATCGAACCGCAATATGTCGATGTGTTGCTCGACGAACACGAGCGCGGCCGTCGCGATCACTCCACGGCTTTGTGGTCATTGTTCGTCCTTGAGTTGTGGCACCGAACATTCGACGATGCGCGTGGGAAAGGTTACGAGCGCCCAAAGCAAGCAGCATTTCCAGTTTCCGGTTTGGAGAATTCACCGGATCGCCGATTTGCTTTAGGGCGGGTTTGAAGAGCGGTATCTGAAAAGGGCAGTTAGAACGATCTGAAAGTTAGTGGGCGAACTCAAGCGATGACGCAATCAGGAGCGACAAAAGGAAAAAAGGTCTTATTGGTCGAACTCAACGAGGTCACCTGGAACTTGATCGATCCAATGATCGATAAAGGCGAGTTGCCGACGTTTGCGCGCTTGAAAAAAGAAGGCGCGTGGGCGGCGCCGTTGAGCGTCGATCTGCCGCCGATGCTCGAGCCGTGGATCACTTGGACGACGGTTTACACCGGCAGACCACAGCCGGAGCACAAAGTTGAATTCCTGCAACAACCGCCGGAAACGATCAGAGCTAAACGCATCTGGGAGATTTGTGACGAGGCCGGCCTGAGCGTCGGAGTTTACGGCAGCATTTGTTCGTGGCCGCCGCGCGAAGTGAACGGCTTTCACGTGCCTGACACGTTCGCGCAAGATACGTCAACGCACCCCGCGAGTTTGCAGTCGATTCAAAAACTCAACCTGACCTACACGCGCTCAATCCGTTTGCCTTCGGATCAGGATGGATTGCTGTTCAAAGCCAGGCTGGGCGCGCAGCTCATCAAACTGGGATTGAGCGCCGGCACCATCAGCAAGATCGTTCGCCAGCTTGCGCGCGAGCGTCGCCAACCAAAAACGCGTTGGCAGCGCGTCGCCTTGCAGCCGTTTGTCAATTTCGATTTTTTCAGCCGCCTCTATCGGCGTCACCGTCCGGACTTTGCTTCGTTTCATACAAATCATGTCGCCCATTACATGCACACGTATTGGAAAGCGATGCAGCCGGAAATCTTTCCGCAGTCCACCTCCGCAGAGGAGCGTCAGAATTATGGCGGCGCGATAACGCACGGCTATCGCATGGCTGATCAATTACTGAAGCGGATGATGAGCTTACTGGACGAAAATACGATCATGGTCGTTGCGTCCAGCATGGGACAAAAGCCCTATGTGACGCCATTAAAGAAAGGCAAACGTATCGGCCAACTTCGCTCGTTGGATCGTTTGATCGCCATTTTGGACATGAAAGGCCGAGTGCGCACGCTCACTACTATGTCCGATCAGTTCAATCTCTACCCCGATTCGCCTGAGACGAAACAACTCTTATTTGATCGCCTGCGGAGCGCTTACATCGATTCGCCTGAGCGCCCAATGTTCTATGTGTCAGCAGTGGGCGATGGGATCACGGTGACGCACCGTCATTACGACGAAACCACCGACGAATCAATTTGTGTCTTTCCCCACAGCACGACTAACGGAAGGTATCGTTTCGATGATCTGATTTATGGCACTGGGATGGTCAAATCGGGCTGTCATGATCCGAAAGGCATCCTGATGGTGTATGGCCAGGACATTCCGAGCGGCGTGCTCATCCCGGAGTGCACAAACCTCGACATAGCACCGACCCTGCTTACGTTCCTTCGTCTTGCGGTTCCTGGTGAAATGAGGGGCCGCGTGCTAAACGAAGTCATGCCCGAACGCTAATTCCAAATCTTTTCCGCGTTATGCTTTCCGAAATGAAATAGCGATGCAAAACGATAGTCGCACACAACTGAACGTTCTCTTGATGGTTCCCAGCTTTGATCAGGGCGGCAGTGAACGGCAGGGCGTGCAGTTGGCACGACTGCTTTCGGAAACCGGACGATATCGCGTAACGCTGGCGTGCCTGGATCGAAGCGGAATGCTGTTGGCCGATGCTGAGCGTCTGAACCTCGGGAGCTTACCTGAATTTCGTTTGAGCAGTTTTTACGACGCCAACATGCTGCGTCAGTTTCGACGTTGTGTCGCGTTGCTGAAAGCGCAATCGATCGATGTCGTCCAGACCTTTGATTTCTATACGAATGTTTTTGGCCTGACAGCGGCAGCGGTGGCGCGGGTCCCGGTGCGCATCGGAGCGCGGCGTAATACCAAAGGCCACTTTTCAGCGACACAAAGATGGCTCGAACGCCGCTCGTTTCACTTCGCGCACGTTGTGGCCGCCAACGCTGAGGCGGTGCGGGAAGAATTGATTCGCGATGGCGTGAGCGCCACAAAAGTTGTCACCACCTACAATGGTGTCAACGTCGATCGAGTAACACCGGTCGCGTCACTGGCACGCGCCGCAGTGCTGGGGACGCTCGGCTTGCCGCCTGAGTCGGAACAGATTGTAAGCATGGTCGCGAATTTGCGTTCTGCCTACAAAGATCACGCGACGTTTCTCAGGGCCGCGCGCATCGTTAACGAAGCTTTACCAAAAGCGACTTTCGTCCTGGCGGGTGAAGGGCCTCTCGTCGAAGAAATGCGCGCCCTGGCCCGCCAATTGGGCATCGGCAAGCAAACATTTTTCCTGGGACGTTGCGTGCAGGTAGCTGAGCTGCTTTCCGTCTCGGATGTTTGTGTTCTGAGTTCAAAGGGCGGCGAAGGTTTCTCGAATGCGATTATCGAATACATGATCGCCGCGCGTCCCGTCGTCGCCACCGATGTGGGCGGCGCGCGCGAAGCCGTGGCCGAAGGCGAAACCGGATGGATTGTCTCTCCGGGCGATCATGAAAAGTTGGCCGCGCACATCATTGAATTGCTGCGCGATCCTGAACGTGCTCGCGCGATGGGCGCGCGTGGCCGCCAAGTTGTCAAAGAAAAATTCTCCTGCGAAGCGCAACTGGCGCGCATCGAAGATTTATACGGCCAGTTCCTACCGACGAAGCAGATTACCCATTCGGCGAAACCGAATCCCACGATTTCTCGCCTGGAAACTAGCCGATGATTTCACGCGATCAATTCTGGCATTGCCCTAAGCATGAGTCTGTGTTGAAAGACACGGAGGAAGCTTTGTTGTGTGACGAAGGATGTCGTTACCCGCGACGACACGGAATTCCGCGGTTTGTGTCCTCGGAAAATTATTCCGTCGCCTTTGGTGAACAGTGGAAAAGATACCGCCTGACGCAGCTTGACTCGCATACCGGGGTGCCGATTTCGCGCAACCGATTAATGCGATGCCTGGACACGCCGCTCTGGCTTGCCTTGCGAGGTAAACAAATTTTGGAAGCCGGGTGCGGCGCCGGTCGCTTCACGGAAATTCTGCTTGAGAGAGGCGCGCATGTTACTTCGGTAGACTTGAGTGAAGCCGTTGAAGCGAACCAGGAGAACTGCCCGCAAAACGAGCATCATAGAATCGCGCAAGCCGACATCACCGCGCTGCCTTTCAAGGCCCAGCAATTTGACATCGTCTTATGCCTGGGCGTCATCCAGCACACTCCGAATCCCGAAGAAACGATCGCCGCTCTCTCCGATCAGGTCAAGCCAGGCGGCCATCTCGTCATCGACCATTACACTTACGATGTTCTGTATTACGCGCGCTCGCTTCCGTATTTGAGAATGCTGTTTCGGCGGCTGTCGGCGGAACGGGGGCTCGTTTGGTCTGAAGAACTGGTTGACCGCTTCCTGCCCGCGCACAAACGGATGCAGCGCGCGCGGCTTTTGCATTTTCTGCTTTCGAGGATCTCTCCGGTGCTGTGTTACTACCGCGCCTATCCGGAATTGAGTGACGAGCTGCAACGTGAATGGGCATTGCTGGATACGCATGACGCGTTGACTGATTGGTACAAGCATTTTCGTACTCGCGAACAGATCGAAAACGCTTTGAAAGAATCAGGCCTGACGGAAATCTCTTGCAGCTACAGCGGCATCGGGGTCGAAGCACGTGGCCAGAGACCGGTTGAGGCGCGCGCATGATCCGAATTCAATCATCATCTCGATCGCCGAAATTGTGGCGCGTCGCTTGCGCCGCGCTCGTGTTGTTCGTTGCCTGGTTTATATTGGCGTGGGTTGGAGCAAAAGCTTTGATTGTGAATGCGACTCCGACCAAGGCCGACATGTTGTTCGTGCTCGCGGGTTCGTCAACTTACCTCGAACGCACTCATCGCGCGGCGCAGCTCTTCAGCGAGGGCCGTGCGCCCAGGATCGCGCTGACGAACGATTATCAACCTGGCGGCTGGTCGAGTGCAGAAGAGCGCAACCCGCTCTTTGTCGAGCGCGCCGCGGATGAACTCAAACATTCCGGCGTGCCCGCGGATCGAATTGAGATCGTGCCGGGCTTGGTTTCGAATACTTACAGCGAAATGGTCCGCATTCGCGACTATGCGATCGAGCACAAGCTCAAATCAATTTTGATTGTCACGTCTTCCTATCATTCGCGCCGCGCGCGTTGGGCGATGCAGGAAGTTTTTCGTGGCAGTAATGTGGCGACCGGATTGGAATGGGCGCCGCCCGGCGAGCAATCGCCGCCGCCGGCGACGTGGTGGCTACACCCGGTTGGCTGGCGAATTGTGCCGCTGGAATACGTGAAATTGATTTACTATCGGTTGAGGTATTGAGGATGAGCACGCACGCAATCGAAATCGCACAGGGCGCCCGGTTCGAGTTTGGTAAAAACTGGGCGCGCTTTCTCGGCGCGCTCAACGACACGCGTATCGCCCAAGCAGAGGAATCGCTGCGGGCGATGCTGGAGGTTTCTGATCTGGGAGGGAAAAGCTTTCTCGATATCGGATCAGGCAGCGGATTGTTCAGCCTGGCGGCGCGACGGCTCGGCGCGCGCGTGCATTCGTTCGACTATGATCCGGATTCGGTTGGCTGCACGCGCGAACTCAAACGAAGGTATTTTCCTGGCGATCGTGATTGGACCGTTGAAGAAGGATCGGCGCTTGACGAGGCTTACATCGATTCGCTCGGGAAGTTCGACGTGGTGTATTCGTGGGGCGTGCTGCATCACACCGGTGAGATGTGGCGCGGCCTTGCCAACGCCGCGCAAGCGGTTGGGCCTGGCGGCCGGCTGTTCATCGCGATTTACAATGACATGGGCAGCAAGAGCCGGCGCTGGAAATGGATCAAGAAAACTTACAACTACTTGCCGAAGATTCTCAGAATTCCATTCTCGCTGATCGTCATGGCGCCGGAAGAGATCAAATCGATCACGCGTTTCGCCGCCACGCTAAGACCCGGACAATACGTAGCGTCGTGGACGCGCTACGATCCCGCACGCGGCATGAGCCGCTGGCGCGACATCATCGATTGGGTCGGCGGCTATCCCTACGAGTATGCTAAGCCCGAAGAGATGCTCGACTTTTATCTCGCCCGCGGATTTCAATTGACGAAGATGAAATGCGGCGGCGTGGGCTTGGGATGTAATGAGTTTGTTTTTCGCCTGAGTGATTCGCTCAAGTCATGAGCCGACGTTCATCGATCTGAAAGCAGCAAGCGATGAGACTTACCAATCGCCGAACCGATCGGTGTCCGGCAAATCATTGAAAACGTGTAGTACGGAAGTCGCCACGCGCCGCTGACGCGGAAGCGTCTCACCAGCTCGCGCGCCTCGCGCCAGTAGCCCCAATAACCGAGCACGCATGCGGTTTTCAAAGCGCGTATTGCCAGGACACGCGATAGCAACGCGCGCAAATCCGCAGGACATGCAGATTGAATCTCGGTGGGATCAATAAGAAATGGTTCAACCGGCCGCACGCTGCGACGAGTCTGCGTCGGGTTTGATGCTTCAAAGTGAATTCGCGCAAACGGCGTCATGTTCACGGCGAGAGTTTCATTCAGCAGCACTTTCAGCCACAGATGCGCGTCTTCACCGTACAAGCATCGACTCTGTTCGAAGAAACCACCCCACTTGCGCACCACGTCTGTCCGCGCAACAGTTGTGCATGGTGACATGTAAGCTAACAACGAAATCACAAATGCAGGCGATGTCTGCGGCGTAAGACGGACGGCGCCGTCTTTTAATCCGCGCGCGCGCCACATCGCTTCAGTAGAAGCGCCGCCCGGGTGTTTGAAATAACCAGAGCTAATGGCCGCTACTTGAGGGCCGTAAGCGTCGAGCAAGCGCACGCTCTCAGCAAGATATTCGGGCAGCCATTCATCGTCCGCATCCAGAAACGCTGCGAGTTCGCCGCGCGCTTCCTGAATTCCGCGATTCCGCGCCGCGCCAGGTCCGGCGTTTTCCTGTCTCAGCAGGCGAACGCGCGAGTCATCATAGGCGGAGACAATTTGCGCGCCTTGGTCGGTCGAGCCATCATCGACGACAATCACTTCGAAATCAGTAAACGTTTGGGCAGTAACTGAGTCGAGCGCCCGCTTGACGTAGGGCGCTTTGTTGAAGAGCGGAATGATTACTGAGACACGCACGTTTAGACAGAAACCAGTTCAGGTTCAACTAGAGCAGATTCGCTTGATAACAATTCTCGATAGATACCGATTAAAGATCGAGCGTATGCCTCAGGCGAGAAATCTTTTTCGGCGCGCGCTCTCGCATTCACGCTGAGTTTTCGCGCCAACGCCGGCGTCGTGAGCAATCGATGCAGGGCTTCGGCAAATGATTTTGGATTGCGAGCCGGAACCAGCAGCGCATGTTCTTCGTCAGTGGCGATCTCGGGCACGCCGCCTACATCGGTCGCCACGATTGGGACTTGCGCCGCCATCGCTTCCAACAACACGTTCGGCGAACCTTCGCTGTGCGACGGCAAAGCCAGCGTGTCGGCGATGGCGTAGTACGGCGCAACATCATTGATTTGGCCGGCGAAGGTAACGAAGTCGCCGAGGCCATTTGCCTGAATCGCTTTCTCAAGTTGGGGACGCTCAGGCCCCTCGCCGAGAATTACAAGTTTGAAGTTCAGTTCAGGATCGGCTTGTCGCAGCAGCGCGATCGCGCTGAAGAGATCGTGGTGGCCTTTCTCTTTAGACAGCCGGCCCACTGCAAGCACAACCAGCTCGGCATCGATGATTCCTAATTGACGTCGCAAGTCTTTTTGTTCGTCGCGAGAGATGTTTCGCGGCGCCACGACCGAGTTGTGGCAGACGTTGATGCGATCGGCGCGAACCCCGGCTAGTGATAATTGATTGGCAAATGCCCGGCATACGGTGATGACGCGAGTGGCCGAAGGCAGCGTCCAGAGATTGAGTTGATTGTACCCGCGCATCTTCAAATTGGTGGTCGTGTAGCCGTGATGATAAGCAATCCAGGGATATCGCTTTCCGAGCCCCGCAAGCTTCACGAGGAAGTGCGACTTGATCATGTGCGTCTGGATGACGTCCGGCGATTGTCGCGCGACGATGGCGCGCAATTCCTTTACGACGGAAGGATCGAAGCGGAAGCGTTCGGTGATGACATCGACCGTGATGCCCATCTCGCGGGCGGTTTTGACGAAGGCGTTGGGCGAGGTGTCGGAACCGAGAGCGGTAGCGATCGGATCAACGATGCAACTTGAGTTGTCCGATCCCATCGCTACCGCTCCGGGTTCTGACACATGTTGCCGATGAAACGTGACGATCGACACTTCGACGGGCGGTTTTCCGCCAGCGGCGAATTCCGGTGACTGCATCAGCCGGCAAAAATTGAGCAGATTTTTCGCCGGGCCGGTAACGGTCGTCGCCTCCATTAGACACAGAAGTTTGATGGCGCTTTGCATCACGAAAGATAAAGCTTTAATGCGGGTGGAAATCTGAGGATCGATTGCGAGTATGGCTGCGAATACAACAGTGAGGTGATAGAACTCAGAGAGTTTTCACCACGATCGATAATAATGCTTAGTGAACTGAAAATCCATACAGAGTTTCTTCTGCTTCGCCCTCGATGACTGCCGGATTTTGTCACTGCCGCGAGTCAGGCAGCTTCGTCGCCTAAGAGGCAACTGTTGCGAGGCAAAGAATCGCCACACAACGTGCGACTTTTTAGCTATAATCTTTTTGGCACGCTCGCCAGTCTTTCCTCGCATCCCGAAACCAACTCTATTCAGCTTTTACTTAGAAATGATGTGGGCACGAGTTCCAATTCGCGCGGTTGCTGACGATCCGAACGATCGATATTTTCGCACCGACCATTTGAAAGCCAACCTCGGCGCGCGCACGGCGCGGGGAGGAGTGGTGACGGCCGGCTCACAAGCGTTGAAGTTTTGCATCGGTCTGGGAGGCACAATAATTCTCGCGCGACTGCTGACGCCGGTTGACTACGGCTTGATCGGGATGGTCGCGATCATCTTCAACTTTGTTTCGATGTTTCAGTATCTAGGTCTTTCAACCGCGACGGTGAAGTGGAGCGAGCTGAATCATCAGCAGGTGACTGCGCTGTTCTGGCTCAACCTGGCGTTGAGTTTTGCGATTGCCATCATCACGTTGGCGAGCGCGCCGCTCATCGCGTGGTTCTATAAAGAGCCGCGACTAGTTTGGATCACTGCCGGTTATGCGCTCTCGATTTTGTTTGCCGGACTCTACATTCAGCACGAAGCGATTCTCAGCCGCCAGATGCGATTCGGCGCGATGGCCGCGATTGAAGTCACCGCGATCCTTCTCGGACTCGGCGCCGCGGTGATTACTGCGTGCTATGGCGCGGGGTACTGGGCGCTGGTAATTAATCAATTGGTGATGACGTTGGCGACCGTCGCCGGTGTTTGGATCGCTTGCAAGTGGCGACCGGGCTTGCCACGAAAAACCGCCGGTGTGCGTTCGATATTGTCATATGGCGGGAACTTGACCGGCTTTAACGTAGTGACGTTCTTCGCGCGCAACCTGGACAATGCTTTGATTGGAAGATTTTGGGGCGCGGCGCAGCTCGGTCTTTATTCAAGAGCCTATCAAATGCTTTTGATGCCGATGCAGCAAATCAACGCACCTTTTGCCGCGGTTGCGGTTCCGGCGTTGAGTCGTTTAGCGGACTCGCCGGAGCGCTATCGCGCGGCTTATCTCAAGATCCTGCAGAAGATCGCAATGCTAACTATGCCTTTGGTTGCGTTCATGATTGCGACTTCCGATTGGCTGGTCTTGTTCCTGCTTGGACCTCAGTGGCAAGCGGCCGCCCGCATCTTCATGTTGCTCGGAACAGCAGCGATCATGCAGCCCGTGACCAAGACGACATGGTGGCTTTTTTCGACGCAGGGCCGCATGTCAGAGCTTTTCCGTTGGGGATTTATTGGAGGTTCGATCGCGATAGCGTCAATCGTCATTGGCTTACGATGGGGCGCAGTTGGCGTGGCCGCCTCTTATGCAGTCAGCGATCTTCTGATCACGACACCGCTGGTCTTCTGGTACGTCGGAAGACAAGGTCCAGTACGGACCAGTGATTTCTATCGCACCATCGCGCCTTTCATTTGTGCGGCCCTGGCAACGCTGGCGGTTTTATTCCTCTGCCACGGATGGCTGCGAGCCGTACCGTTCATTACGGTGCGTTTGATATTCGCGTTTGGGCTCACGCTATTAGTCTCGTACATAGTCCTGATGGCACTGCCGGCGGGCAGACTTGCGTTACAGAATGTCAAAGAGATGCTAACGCTGATCGTGGGAAGGAAGCAGGAATCTATTGTGTGAGAGGCAGTACTGATGGCCGAGAGTTACAACCAAAGAGAACCGAACTAGCCAACAACTCACGTCAGGAAATAAACCATGACTCTAATCGCCGGAATTGTTAGTCGCAGGAACCGACCGATACCCTCATCGGCAAGCGACAACTTGAGACAATCGATCTCAAGACACCTGGACGATCAGGTCGCCGTGTTCAAAGATGAGTTTAGCTACTTTGTTAAGGTCGATATCGAAGCTTTTGGCGAACCGGGTTTTCTGGTTGAGCCAAATGGCACCCTTTCACTGCTTACCGGAGAGCCCTTGCTGGTTCGTGATGATGAAGCATCATGGCATGGTCGGCAGCAAGACCTGAAATTGATTCATGAAGATTACGTTCACGGTGGTTCGGGTCAATTGCATCAGGCGGTTGGAACTTTCAGCATGGTGAACTATCAACCGGCAGCGAGAGCGCTCTCACTGATTGCTGACAAAGTTGGCGTACGGCCGCTCTATTACTGGGCGGACGAAGATTATTTCGTTTTTGCCAGCGCGCTACGCATTCTCGAAGGACTCCCGCTCGTTTCCAAAGAAATGGACGTGGTGGCGGTAAGCGAAATCGTTACGCTAGGCGCGCCGCTGAGAGGACGCACGCCCTATTCGACTATTTCGGCTTTGAAGTCTGCCGAAATTATTCAGGTAATACACGGAGAGATTTCCAGCCGGTATTATTGGCGATGGGATGAAATTCAGACTCCAACCACCTCTGAACAGGAAGATTTGAGACGTGTTTACTCACGTTTTCTAAATTCCGTAACGCGTCGAATCCGGGATGATCAGTCAACGGTGGCTTATCTTAGCGGTGGCCTCGACTCGCGTTGTGTCACCGCCGCTTTAGTGGATCGTCGAGTTCGGGTACTCACTTTCAATTTCGCTCGTCCCGGCACGCAGGATTATTTTTTTGGTAACAGCTTCGCGCAACAAATCGGCACAATTCACCAATCGATTCCCAAAGACGCCGGAGATTACCTACCTGACTATTCACTCATGCTGGCGCGCGCCCTGGGCACGAATCATTCGCGGGAAAATGCGACGCGGCCCTCGTTAGTCTGGTCAGGCGAAGGAGGCAGTGTGCTCCTGGGCCACGTGCATATGAATCAGGCGATTGTTGATTTCATGCGCGCGGACAAGAGGGACCAGGCAATCGAGGAATTTTGCCGCTGCGAATCTGTCCATCTCTCTTCGAAGTTATTGAGACCGAAAATCTCCGGGACTCTACTGGACGCGATTAAGGAAGATATCCGAAGCGAATTGAAGGAAACACACTCTGTCGACCCGGCCCGTAACTTTTATCTTTTCTTATTGCGAAATGATCAGCGGCGTAAGCTCGCCAGCCAATTCGAAAACATCGATGTTCATCGCTTGGAATTCCAGCTACCGTTCTTTGACAGTGAATTCCTGGCTGCTATTTATTCGGTACCTATTGAGCGGTGTCTGTATCACCGTTTTTACACAGAACTGCTGGCGCTCTTTCCTCGAGTAGTTACTTCGGTTCCATGGCAAGTTTATCCGGGTCACGAGCCATGCCCTCTGCCAATTCCTGCGGGTCTAACGTATCAGTGGAGCGGAGATCGCGGCGGCAAAACGGGTGGCTTGAAAAGAAGGCTGATCAAGAAAGAGGCAGCTAAGCTTCTACGGGCCCGTGATTTCCCGCATAAGATCATAAGCAAAAGAAATCTGCGCTTAGCCGCGTGGATTCATTCAATGGGGTGGCGCGATTACGAACACGTTGTAAAGGCAGCAAATATCTATCACACGTACTGGAGAGTCTGCTCAACATCCTAGCTCAGCTGATTAAATGCAATGCTCAGACAAATCAAACAATTAGTGCCACTGTCAGTTAAGCACAACGTCAAAGAAGCGCTTCAGGAGCGCCGGCTGCGCCGCGCGTTGCGGGGAATCAGCGACCTTCCCGAGGGGCAGCAACCATCGCGAGAGTTGTTGTTTGAGCTGCAAGCCGGTTGGCGTAACGACAGTTTTGCCGCTCGCTTCGATTACCTGGAAGAAGTAATCAAGCGAGCGCGTGAAACCAGCGGACCGATCTTGGAATGCGGGAGCGGGTTGTCGACTCTTTTGCTGGGATTGTTCGCTGGCCGACGTGGCGTGCAAACATGGTCCCTCGAACATCTGCCCGAATGGCATGCCCGGGTTACGAAGGCTATTCACCGGCACCAAATCCCTGGAGTGAACGTTTGCCTCGCGCCGTTGCGAGAGTATGGCGAGTTCGACTGGTATGACTTGCCGCGTGAAGCGATGCCGGACAGCTTTTCCTTGATCGTCTGTGATGGCCCACCGGGAATGACTCGGGGCGGGCGTTATGGATTAATGCCGGTGCTTGAAAAACGCATCGGGGCAAATACTTTGATTTTATTGGACGATGCCGACCGTGAAGATGAGACAGCAATTCTCAGACGGTGGTCGTTGGAAACAAATGTGAAAGTAAATTTGCGAGCAACGCCTACGGGCAGTTTTGCTCTCGTTCACCCTTGAATGTCGCCAGATGAATTCTGAATCACAGTTGAAATCCAAGACTCGACTTGCACTGGCAGGCATGAGTGTCTTTTCGCTGGCGATTTGCATCTTGGGCGTGAACCACGCGCGAGACGTGAGTTCGTTAGCTGCGTCAGATCCGACGCCGTTAGCAGTCAACGAGAGCGCAACGCCGGATCATAAAGTCTATCCCAAGCCGCCTCTCCCGCGTTTACCGCGCGCGGGCGGGAAGTTTGTCGATCCGACCTTTCACACTGAAATCATGCGGGCGACGGATGAACGAGACGACAAGGGCGGCGCCAGCACATTCTATTCACGTTGGCCCACCTTCAATTGCGATAACACCTTCATTCTGGTTCGCAAGTCAGACGGGAGCGCACTGATCAAGAGATTTGATGCGAAGACATTCACCGTCAGCGAGAGCTTCCAAGCTGGGCCAGTGAATGTTCCCGGCATTGGCAACGTCTCATTAAATTTCGAAAGCGCGACTTGGCATCCCACCGATCCAAACGTGATCTATTGCAATACGGGTTATCGCGACGGGGGCATGAACCTTTACGCCTACCACGTGGTGACGCGACGCTACACGTTGGTGAAAGATTTCACCTCTTTAGGCGGGCCGAATGATTATCTCTGGCGCATGACGGTGAGCGACGATGGCGACGTCTTCGCGTGGAATCAGTATCGCATCGGTCGTGGTGATGAGAATCCGATTTATTTGGTCGTCTGGCAAAAAAGCACTGATCGAGTTCTTTACCAGATGCCGACAAAAGGAATTCTCGACAAGATATCGCTGGACAAAAGCGGGCGTTACGCTGCGATCGCTTACAAGACCAAGCAACCCGACACCACTTACACAGCTTATTTGACGTTGGCTTCGGGCCATCTTGAGAACGTTAAGTGGAATCCTTCCGATTCGCCTACGGGACATGGCGCGATTGGCACCGGGATCTTTGCGGGATTCGACAATTGGGCATGCGGCATCAACGTGCGCCGGTTGAGTGACGCGCACGCCCCGCGTACTGTGTTCCGTTTTGCCGACGAACGCGGAATCGCAAATTGGAGCATGGACATGCATGCGACCCTTCTGAGTGATAACGAAGATTGGTTAACTGTAGGAACCTATCGTGACCCATCGAGTACTTTGCCCAGCAACGGCGCCTTTGAAGGAGAGATATTCCAGGTTGCGTTGGATGGCAGCGGCCGGGTCCGACGTATCTGCCACACGCGCTCTTCGATTGACAACAAAACCGACGCGAGCGGCTATTGGGCGATTCCTAAACCGACAATTTCAAAAGATGGCCGCTTTATCGCCTTCACCTCAAACTGGGAAAAGAGTGGGCGCTACGATCTTTTTATTGCGAGAGTTGAGCCGGCCCCTCGTCTTTCGAACAATCGACATCCTGAATCGATTCCGTCGCCGGCAAATCTGCGCCGTAACAGACGAGTTATGCCGCGGACACTCGGCGCTAATTAATTGATGAAGACATGCGCTAGCAAACAAGCTTCATGAGTTCTGCACCTACAGTCACCATCATTATTCCGGCCTACAATGTCGCGCCCTACATTGACGAGGCGCTTGAGTCCGTGTTCGCCCAGACGTTCGCAGATTACGAAGTGATTATTGTCAATGACGGCTCTTCCGACACTGAAGACCTGGAGCGAAGGCTCGAGAGTTTCAGTGATCGGATTCGTTACTTCAAACAGGAAAATCGCGGCGCCGGCGCCGCTCGCAACGTCGGACTGCGGGCCGCGCGCGGAGAATTCATTGCATTCCTAGATGCTGACGATCTCTGGCTGCCGAATTATTTGGAAGAGCAGCTTGAATTCATTCGCGAACACGACGGCGATCTGGTTTGCGCGAACGCGATCAACTTCGGTGATTCTGTTTTCGCCGGGCGGACATACATGGAATTCTTGATGCCGGGTGCGGCGCCCACAGGACGGATTACCTTTCTTGGCCTGGTCAGCGCCAAACAGAGTCTTAACACGCCCGGCGTGGTAACTCGTCGGCAATCGATTATCGACGTCGGGTTCTTCGATGAGGGTCTGCGCAACTCGCAGGATTTCGATCTCTGGTTGCGGCTAATTAACAAGGGCGCGCGCGCGTTTTATCACGATCGAGTGCTGGTGAAAATTCGTTGGCGGGCAGGAAGTTTATCAGGCGATGAGATCAACCGCATGACGCGTCAGCTTAAGGTCCTGCGAAAAATTGAAACAGATTTTGATCTGCCAAAGGCAGAGCGCGAAGCCGTGGCGCGGGCGATTGCCGGTCGTCGTACTTTGCTGCGATTTGAACTTGGGAAAATTTATTTGAGTCAGGGCGAATTTGAGAAAGCGAAGGATTCATTCACTGAGGCTCTGGCTGCGGCTACAAATTGGAAAGCGGCAGTGGCGCTTTGGGCGGCAAAGCTTTGCCCACACCTTCTGCAGACGATTTATCTGCGCCGCTTGAACAAAGCGCGCCACCGGTTTGCCTAGAGTTTTAACGAGATGAAAGTAAAAGCCCCAGTCCTAAATCCGAATTATGACGAGTATCTCCGCTTCGAGTGGGCGAAGTTCGTTAGCGAACCGGAACGCTCACGGGCTGCGCTCGATTTGACCAAAGGCATGAAGATTGAACGCGTGCTTGACGTTGGGTGCGGTGCTGGTCAGGAGATTCTGCCCTTTCTCATGGAGCGAAATGCACGCGGCGTGGCCACTGACGTTGCGATCGACGTAGGAAAGGTGGGCCGCGAATTGTACGAGCGGGACGCTCCGCGCGCGCACATCGATTTCTTGCGCTGCGATGCCGAGGATTTACCTTTCCCGTCCGGCGCTTTCGATGTCGTCGTCTGTCGCCTTGCTTTACCCTACACCCACAATGCGCGTGCTCTGGCGGAAGTTTCGCGCGTGCTGCGTCCAGGCGGTAAATACTTTCTGAAGATCAGCGGCGTCCGTTGGTATCTCATGGAACTGAAGCAAGCGATCAAAGAGCGGAGGGTTCTCTCGATGATCCACGCCAGCCGCGTTTTGATCGCGGGCGCGATTTATCATGTCACGCGCAGACAGCCTTTGTGGCGGATTCCCAGCCGCGAAACTTTTCAGACCAAGTGGCTGATTAGTCGCGAACTTAGGCGACACGGTTTATCGATTCAGTCTGAGACTCCCGATTCAAATCCCGTCACACCTTCGTTTGTGATCATCAAAGCCGGATGAATCAACTCGTACTGCTGAGACGATCGGAAATTGAAAGTCTCTGTTACCAGTCGCAATGCTTAAGAAGCTAAAACAAACAACTCTCTCGTCGCTTAAAGCAACCGGAGCGTTTGCCATGATCCAGTCGAGCAAGTGGCGACGCGCACGCCTGCTCATCCTGGGATATCACGGCATCTCGATCGACGACGAGGATTGCTGGAACCCGAGCCTCTACATGCCGCGGCAATTGTTCGCCGAGCGTCTGAGCCTGATTAAAAAATCTGGCTGCACTGTTTTACCGCTGGCCGAAGCGCTTCCGCGTTTGTACGCGGGCGATTTACCGGAAAAGAGCGTGGCAATTACTTTCGATGATGGCACTTTCGATTTTTACCGCCAGGCATTTCCGCTGCTAGGCGACTTTGCGTACCCGGCCACGCTCTACCTAACGACCTTCTATTCGCAATTTAATCGGCCAGTTTTTGACGTCGCCTGTCCCTACGTGTTGTGGAAGGGCATGGGAAATCGATTGAATCTTGGGCCGGTGGTCGGAATCGACGCGACTTTTGATTTGAGTCTGGCTGCGGCGCGCGATGCAGCATGGAAAGAAATTCGCCAAGTCGTCGAGGCGAAAAAACTTTCGGCTGAAGAAAGAGATGAGCTGCTGAGAATGCTCGCCGGGAAGATCAATGTCGATTACGACGAATTTTCTCAAAAGCGAATACTACAACTCGTGAGGGCAGATGAAGTGAAAAAACTCTCAGCCGAGGGTATTGATGTTCAACTGCACACACATCGGCACCGGACGCCGCAGAATCGCGAATCGTTTCTGCGTGAAATCACAGACAATCAAACTAGCATTCGAGAAATGACGGGCCGCTTGGCCTCTCATTTTTGTTATCCGAGCGGCGCCTCGAGCCCGAAATTTCTTCCGTGGCTGCACGAAGCGGGCATTGAGTCGGCCACCACCTGCGAGCTTGGTTTGGCCTCGCGGCAATCCGATCCGTTGCTGTTGCCGCGATTAGTTGATGTGTCCTCGCTTGCGGCCATTGAATTCGAAAGCTGGTTAACGGGTGTTTCCATGGCGCTTCCGCGCCGCCGTTAGTTTGCGATGTGGATTGTTGGATCGGTGCCGACCATCGCGCCCAGGCAGGGTGACTCAATTTGTCAGAAAACTGCGCGGAATGCCGCAGCCATTAGTTCTTTTCTCCGCTTGGCGGGCCCGGACATTGCGGCCGCAGGACTTTCGTTTCCTTCGGCTTGCGGCCCTTATTTCCCGGCCCGCACCACAAACAGGCTTCGCTGACCGAGATTGCCCCCTCGGTCGCCAAGCACGAACCGACCACATGAGTGTCGCCATCCCGCAAAAATTCTATAAGCCTCTGGCCATCGCCGCGGCGCTGGTGTTTGTCTATTTCACGGTGCTGGTAAAGCTGGGCCGCGATTGGTGGAGCGACGAGAACTATTCGCACGGGCTGCTTATTCCGTTCATCATCGGCTTCATCATTTGGCAGGAGCGGAAGAGATTTACTGAGCAGCAAACCAGGGTAGCAATTTGGACCGCCGGTACGTTAGTAGGCCTTTCATTGTTGGCGCTTTGGGCCGGAACCGCAGGCGCCGAGTTGTTCGTGCAGCGCGCCTCGCTCGTCGTGATGCTGGTTGGCATCTCGATTTACTTCTTTGGTTTTGGAGTCATGCGCCGGGTCGCGGTGCCGCTGTTGTTGCTGGCGCTGGCGATTCCAATTCCGCAAATCATCTTCAACCGCATCGCCTTTCCTTTGCAGCTTTTCGCGTCCAGGTGCGCAGTTTCGGCGATGTCATTTTTCGAGATTCCCGTGCTGCGCCAGGGAAACGTGATTGAGTTGATGCCGCTCGGAGCGAAAGAGCCGAAGCGACTGGCCGTTGTCGAAGCGTGCAGCGGAATTCGTTCGCTGATGACGCTCGTCACGTTGGCCGTCGTCTATGCTTATTTCACTCGACCAAAAGTGGCACAGACTTCAGTCTGTGATGCGCCGGGGAAAACACAAACTAAAGTCTATGCCACCTTCACGTTCTGGCGTTCAGTGATCCTGGTTGCCGCCGCGGTTCCGATTGCAATTCTGACGAACGCCGCGCGCGTCAGCGGCACGGGCGTGTTGGCCCATTACTACGGGACGAAAGTCGCCGATGGGTTCTTTCACTCGTTCTCGGGCTGGGTGATCTATCTGGTTGCCGCCGGGCTGCTGTTCGCGACGGGTTGGTTGATCGACAAGACGCCACGGCTCTTCAAAGGCTCGGGAGCGACGCCTCTGCGCAGTCAGCCCGATTTATCGAGCAAGAAGCCAGCTCTTAACGAAGTGCGAAGCTAAGATGTCGAAATCGAATTCAAAACGATTCTGGATACTACTCGTCGTGCTCCTGCTCGGCGGCGTAATCATCAACGCATGGGAACGTGCGGGCGAAGCGAAGGTTTCGCGGCGGCCCTTGAAAGACTTTCCTTCTCAAGTTGGCCAGTGGCGGCAAAACGGCGCCGACACTCGGTTCGATGCTGAGACGGAAAAGGTTCTGCGCGCCGATGATTACGTCTCGCGTAATTACAAATCGAATGACGGCCGCGCGGCTTCGTTTTACGTTGGCTACTACGCTTCGCAGCGCACGGGTGCGACTTATCACAGTCCGCTGAACTGCCTGCCCGGCGCCGGTTGGATCATGACCGATGGCGGTCGAATTACCATCACTCCCGCAGGTGGCCGGCCGGCGTTCGAAGCGAATCGATACGTGATCCAGAACGGCAACGACCGCGCGCTGATGCTCTATTGGTACGAAGGTCGAGGGCGCGCGTTGGCGAGCGAATATTGGGGCAAGATTTACACCGTGATCGACAGCGTTCGGCGCCGCCGCTCCGACGGCGCGATGGTGCGCATCATGGTGTCGCTGGGTGATTCGAAAGAAGAAGCCGAGAAAACGGCCGTTGACATGGCCTCGCAAGCCGCGCCGGAATTATCGGCGTTTGTGCCTGACTAAGCGGCACAGCCGCACGCATTTTTCCTGAAATCCATTCCTGATTATCTCTTTCTTACCTGTAACTCGCTCGTGCGCGAGTGACGTTTTTTGACACCTTCAACAACTCGCTCAAACGGCCTTTCCAGCGACCTTGCCCGTTGCTGAAAATAACCCTTGAGCGAAATAGCCGAACGCGTAGCGCAAATTGTTAATTTGCGAACGCAAGCTAACAGCTTGCGGTACAGCGTTCACGGAGACCGTAATGAAAAATCGAGAGTGCCGCCGCAAGTTCTACGTCCTTTCTCTGTTTCTCGTCCTGCTCGCCGCCGCGCTGACCTTCAGCGCGTGCACTACGCCGGAAAAAGCCAAAGCTCAACACGTCGCCCGTGGGCAAGAGCTCCTGAAAGACAAAAAGTTTCAGGAAGCCGCGCTGGAATTTCGCAGCGCCCTGCAAATCGACGAGAAGCTTGCCGACGCGCACTGGGGCTTGGCGAATGCCTACGAAGGTTTGCAGCGTTATCAGGAAGCGTTCGACGAGATGCGTCAGACTGCGGCGCTCGACGCGAACAACCTTGATGTGCGCGTAAAGCTCGGCAACTACTACCTCGTCGGCAGCAAGCAATCGCCGGCGGCTCTCGGTGAAGCCGAACGTCTGGCAAAAGAAGTTCTCGAAAAAGATCCCAACCACATCGAAGGTCACATCCTGATGGGCTCAGTTCTGTTCACGCAGGACAAGAAGCAGGAAGCCTTCGCGGAGCTGAATCACGCGGTCGAACTGAATCCGAAGCGCGTCGAGTCGTATTTGAGCCTCGCGCGGTTCTACGTGCTGACGAACGACATTGCGGCGGCCGAAGCGACTTATCAGCGCGCGATTTCCGTCAGTCCCGACGGGTCGGGAGCGATGGCGCACTACGAATACGGAAAGTTCCTGGTCGGCGCGCAGCGTTTCGATGCGGCAGAAGCTGAATTTCAAAAAGCGGTTCAGGCCGAGCCGAACAATCGCGAAGCGCAATTCATTCTCGCGAGTTTCTATCTGGTCAACAAGCAGTTCGACAAAGCGGAAGTTGCTTACAAAGCGCTGGCGGAGCTCGACAAGGACAAACCTGAAGGCCGTTCGGTGCTCGGCGATTTTTACTCGTCGGTAGGACGTTTGGACGAAGCGATCGCGATCTACAAAGAAGTGATTGCGAAGTCGCCCGATTACACCCAAGCGCACTATCGCCTCGCCGAGATCATGCTGACCCGTGGCGACCTTGCCGGTGCGAAAAGCGAAGTCGAATCAGTTTTGAAGACCGACGCGAAGGATCGCCAGGCGTTGATTCTGCGCGCGCGCATCGGAATGCAGGCCGGGCAGCCGAAGGATCTGAAAGTCGCTATCGAAGACCTGCGTGAAGTTCTCAGGCAGGAGCCGAATTCGCGCGCCGGCTTGTTCTTCATGGCGGAAGCAAATTTCCGCCTTGGCCAAACCGAGCAGGCGCGTGTGTTCGCCGGCGACTTGTCGCGCAACTATCCCGATTACCTGCCCGCGAAATTGATGGAAGTGCAAATCAATCTTGCCAGCGGCGACGCGAAGTCGGCGATGCAGTTGGCGGCACAGCTTCAGGATCGACTGAGCAAGGCTGCTCCCGATCGTGACAACTCGCCACAGTTGCTCGCCGAATTGAAAGCGAAGACGCTAATTGCGCACGGCTCCGCGGCTTTGCAACTGCGCGACACCAAGACTGCGCGGCAGGATTTTCTCGCGGCGCACGATGTCGCTCCGAGCAGCGCTGACATTTATGTTGACCTGGCGATGGTTTCGCTCGCTGAAGGTAAAACCGACGAAGCGATCGGTTTCTACAACAACGCGCTGACGGTCGATGGCGCGAACTTCAATGCGCTGCGCGGTCTGACAAACATTTATGCGGCACAAAAGCGAACCGACCTGGCGCACACGCGAATCGATCAAGCCATCGCGGCGCAGCCGAACAACGCTTCGCTCCATTTTCTCAAAGGCCGCGTCTACGGTTTTGAAATGAACGCGCAAGGTGCGGAGGCAGAGTTTCGGAAATCACTCGAGATAGACGGCAACTATCTCGCTTCTTACTCCGCTCTGGCCGCTTTGTTCGTCAACACCAACCAGCAGCAGCGCGCGATCGAAGAGTACCGCCGAATCGTCGAGCGCCAGCCGGACAACCCGGCCATCTACACGTTGATCGGAATGCTCGAGATGAATCAGCAGAACATCGACGCCGCGATCGACAACTACCGCAAGGCATTGGCGATCGATCAGAACTCGATTTTCGCTGCGAACAATCTGGCGTGGCTCTACGCGTTCTACGGCAAGGGCAATCTGGACGAAGCCGTGCGTCTGGCGCAAAGCGCGGTGCAGGCGAATCCGGAGGTGTCGAGTTTCGTGGATACGCTCGGCTGGGTCTACTACAAGAAAGGTTTGTACGGCGCGGCCACTGAGCAGCTGAAGAAGGCTGTGAGCGTCGATGAAATTGCTGCGCGCAGAAACAACGTCACGCCCTCGCCGACTTATCACTACCACCTGGGCGCGGCCTTGGCCGCGAAGGGCGAAAAGGCCGCCGCCCGTCGCGAAATCGAAAATGCGTTGCGGTTGAGTGAGAAAGCGCCTTTCCCCGAAGCTGACGAAGCGCGAAAGGCATTGGCGACTTTGTAAAGATTGTTGTCCGTTTAGCAGCGGGCTACCGCCCGCTGTGTCGGGCAGTAGCCCGACTCTAGACGTAACGATGAGGAGCGAACATGAGTGTTGAATTTCGAACGCGCAAACTGAGCGAATACCTACGCATCGCGCTGAAGCGCAAATGGATGATCGTCCTGCCGACGCTCGCGATCGGGTTGGCGATTGCATTCGTCGTGTTCCGTCTGCCGGACATTTACGAGTCGTCCACGCTGATCGTCGTGAAGCCTTCGACGCTGCCGAACTCGGTCGTGCCGATGATTACGGAAGAGACGCTCACGCGCGAACTCGCCAGCATCTCGCAAGTCGTCACCAGCCGCAGCTCGCTGCAACCGCTGGTTGAAAAATACGACCTGTACAAGGAAGAGCGCCGTCGCGGCGAAGCGATGGAAGTGATCATCGACGAGATGCGCAAAGGAATTAAGGTCGAAGTCAACACCAGCCGCAACGACATCACGAATGCATTCAACATCACCTATCGCGGCCGCGATCCAAAGACGACGCAGGCCGTCGCCGCGGAACTCGCCAGCAGGTACGTCGACGAGCAGACGAAGGGCACGGTGAACGCGGGCACGTCGGCAAAGCAATTCATTGAAGAGCAGGTGCGCTCTGCGAAAGAAGAGCTCGATGCCAGCGACACGCAACGGCTCGCTTACCTGCAACAGAACATGAACAACCTGCCGTCGCAGTCGCAGGCGCTGGTAGGCCGCCTGACGGCTTTGCACGAAGAGCAGAAAGCACTCATCGCCGAACAGGGCCGTCTGCGCGATCTCGCGGCAGCCTATCGCAGCCAACTCGGCGACATCACCAAGAGTTACGAACAGGAAATCGTTCTCAGCGCTGAGAACACAACCGATCCGAAGACGACTGCGGCCTGGGCTGAACTGGTGCGCCGTCGGTCCGAATACGAAGGAGAGTTGCAACTCCTGCTGACGCAGTACAAGGAAAAGCATCCTGATGTTGTTGCCAAGAAGAAACAGATCGAAGACATCAAGGGCCAGCAGGATCTGATGCTCAACGATTGGAAGGATCGAATCGAAGAGCGGAGGCAGAAGCTGACGAAGCTGACTGATCCGCGCTTGCTGACGCTGCGCACAAACATTTCCATGATCGAAGGCGATATGGATCGTCAGGGGCGCTTGCTCGACGAAACGAACAAGCAAATTGCTGAACTGAATACGCGCATCAACGCGATTCCCAATGCGGAAGTCGGCCTGGAAGCACTCGACCGCGATTATCAAACAAAGAAATCGAATTACGACAACTTGCTCTTACAGCAGCAGAAGATCGTCGTCGGCGCCGATGCGGCCAAGGAACAGCAGGGCGGCGGCATTCAGGTCGTTGATCCGGCGAACCTGCCTGAGAAACCTGTCGCGCCGAAGCGATTTGTTTTGACCGCTGGTGGTTTCGGAATTGGGTTGGCGTTGGGCCTGTTGCTGGTGCTCGGTTTGGAAGTGCGACGCCTATTCACGATTCAAACCGTTGCAGACGCGAAGCACTACACGACGCTGCCAGTCCTCGCTTCGATTCCTGAATTGCTAACGCCGGCTGAGGCGCTCGCGATTCCGCGACGCCAGAATCTTGTCCTGGCTGCCGGCATCGCCGCGACCGTTGTCGCGGTGCCGATGTTGGCATTCGTTCTGACGATGACGCACGTGTTTGAAAAGATCGCGCAGTAGCGCAAATTGCTAATTTGCGGGCGCAATCCCGAGCGGTCGGGATTGCGCTACCCCATGGAGGAACCATGTACACAGAATTCTACGGACTGAAAGAGTTGCCATTCGCGCTGACGCCCGATCCGCGCTACCTCTACTTCACGCCTTCGCACACCGAAGTGATGGCCAACCTGCATTACGGCATCGAGAGCGGCCGCGGGCTGATCGTCGTGACGGGTGAAGTCGGCACCGGCAAGACGACGCTGTTGCGCTGGATGATGCAGCGGCTCGATCGCACCGTGATGGTCGCGTACATCTTCAATCCGCGCTTGTCGGTGATTGAGTTTTATCAATACCTCGCGACGCTTTTCAATATCGGCGCGTGGGAAAACAAATCTGATCTTCTGATCGAGTTAGGGAAAGTTCTTGAGTCGCGTCACAACCGTGGGCTGCGAACAGTTCTGGTCGTGGACGAAGGGCATGGCTTGTCGACAGATGTTCTTGAAGAGATTCGCCTGCTTTGCAATTTCGAATCCGACACGTCGAAGCATCTGCAAATCGTCCTGACCGGGCAGCCCGAGCTGCGCGAAGTTCTGAATCAGCCGAACCTGCGCCAGCTCAAACAGCGCGTTGCACTGCGTTGCGAGATCACGACGCTGCCGAACGTCGACGAGACTGCGCATTACATCGCGTCGCGCATGAAGGTCGCGGGCGCGACGAACGCGAGCATCTTTTCCCCCGGAGCGGTGGATTACATCTTTCGTTGCTCGGCCGGCATTCCGCGCAACATCAACAACCTTTGCGACAACGCGCTGCTGAATGGCTTCGCCTCAGGCGCTACGATCATCAGCCGTGCGATTGTCGAAGAAGTCGCCGCGACGTTCGATATGTTGCCGCGCAATGGGCACGATCCCAACTTGTCGGGACTGCCACAGGAGAATTCGGCGCGCATCTTCAACTCCGCGGCGCGCGCTGAACTTTGGGCGGCGGGCAACGGAGACAGTGGCATCGGCGTCCCGCCCATGAATCATGCGCCAGATGCGCGTGCCACACTCAACGATAACGGCAATGGCAATTACGCGGAGGCTTCATCGTTCGATCGCCGCGAATCGCGCGAAACCTTCTCACTCGTTTCACCGGCGCCGGAAACAAGCACCACCTTCAACGAATACTCACGACGCACTGACCCAATCAGCATTGATGAGCTCAGCTCGGCTTATGACCGTTCGGGCTTCGGGAGAGGAAACAATGGGTAGAGTCTATGACGCGCTGAAGCGGGCTGAATCCGCTCCGCGCACTCCAACTTCAAAATCTTCAGTCAACCGCAACGGGAACGTCTATGAATTCGCGCATCCCGGCAAGCCGGGACACGCCGAGCATCCGTGGGATGTCTCGCCGTTCACTGCGATCCCCGCGGTTATCAGTTCAGCGTCCACTGCGCACACGGAGGAGGCGACCGGCGGGCCGGCACTCCCCGGCGGACCAGCTTTCCGTGATGCTGGGGCAACCTTGGGCGCTGTCGGATCGGCGCGCGCCGTCGAGTTCTCTTCAAGAGCAATCTCGACCGCGCGCGTCGAACCACACCTCGTCGCGATAACTGTTCCGCGCTCGCCCGAATGCGAGCACTTTCGTTCGCTGCGCACGAAACTTTTGGAGGCCGCCGAGCGACAGAACATGCGCGCATTTGTAGTCACGAGCGCGGGCATCGGCGAAGGAAAGACTTTGACGAGTTTGAATCTGGCGTGGCTGCTGGCGCAGACAGACGGAGTAAAAGCCCTGCTGATTGACGCCGATTTGCGGCAGCCGGCAACGTCGGATTACTTGGGAATCGAAAACGAAATTGGTCTGTCTGAAGTGCTGACCGGCGAGACGAAACTGACCCAGGCGATCATAAAGCTTCAACCTTCCGGCTTGCACCTGCTTCCGGGCGGCGCACCGCGTGAGGACGTGGCTGAGCTGCTTTCCGGGCCGCGATTCGGCCGCTTGCTCGATGAAGCACGCAAGCACTTCGACTACATCATTATCGATGCGCCGCCGCTCGGCGTGTTCACCGACGCGAATCTCTTGATCAATCGCGCGGATGCCGCGCTGATGGTCGTGCGGGCCGGCAAGACTCGTTACACGGTCGTCGATCGGCTGCTCGAACAGTTACCGCGCGAAAGGATACTCGGTGTTGTTTTAAATCGCGCTGAGACCGGAGCCGATGAAACTGCTTACTATTATCAACAGAGGCGTTATCAGGCGATGGCGGAAGTTGATGAGGAAGCAGAATCCGAGGTTGAAGATGACGGCCGCCAGCTGGAGATGATCTACATCGAGGAGGATGTGGTGTCGTAATCACCAATGAAGTCATCGCGTCTCAAAGCTCGCACGATTCTCCTTCTGCTCGTCGAAGCGATGTTGCTGTTGGGCGGCTTGGTAATCGCTGTGTATGTGCGGATGGGCGCGATCGATGGAGGAGATGCGCTGATTAATCGCAACGGGTTCTACAAAGCCGCGCTGGCGACAGTCTTCTGTCTGACCTCTTTCTACTTTTTCGATCTCTACGATTTCGTGGTGATGCGTGACCGGCGCGAGTTGGTGCTGCGTCTGCTACAAGCGCTCGGCCTGGCATGGGTGGCGCTGGCGCTGACGTTTTACGCGCTGCCCCAGGTGATGATTGGCCGCGGTGTGACGCTGATTTCTTTGCCGCTGGCGCTCTCGTTGATGGTCGGTTGGCGTCTTTCCATTCATTGGATTCTGGGACATCCGGAACTCGGCGAACGCATTTTGATTGTTGGATCCGGGCCGTTCGCGGTTGAGATTGCCAAAGAGACCCTGCAAAGAAAAGACGTCGGCTTCCGCGTCGTGGGGTTTGTCGATAACGACCCCAATCTGGTCGGCAAGAGTCTGATCAATCCAAAGGTGATCGGCCTGACTTCCGAATTGGCTTCGCTCGTTAAGCGCGAAAATATCGACCGCTTAGTCGTCGCGATTGGCGATCGACGTGGACAGTTTCCGACGCAGGAACTTCTGAAGTTGAGTTTGTCCGGCGACGTCACCATCGAAGAGAGCGCGGCGTTTTACGAGCGACTGACGGGACGGGTGCTGCTCGACATGATCCGACCTTCATGGCTGATCTTTTCGAGTCGCGGGCGTCGCGCGCGCATCAACGAAATCAGTCGCGCTGTGATGCATCGTGCGATTGCCCTTGTCGGCGCAATTCTCTCGTTACCAATCGCGATTATTACCGCGCTGCTGATCAAGCTCGATTCGCGCGGCCCGATTCTCTACAAGCAGGAGCGCGTCGGTAAAAACGGCCGCACCTTTAAGCTGATGAAATTTCGATCGATGCGCATCGACGCCGAGAAGGATGGTCCTGTCTGGGCCAAGACCGACGATGAACGCACGACGCGGGTGGGCCGCGTCATTCGCAAAATTCGTGTTGATGAAATTCCGCAGTTTTGGAACATTCTGCGCGGCGACATGAACTTTGTCGGCCCGCGACCAGAGCGCCCGCACTTCGTCGAGCAGCTCGCGCAGGAAATTCCGTATTACGAACAGCGGCACTTGATGGCGCCGGGCCTTACGGGCTGGGCGCAAATCAATTATCCGTACGGCGCGTCGATCGAAGACGCGAAGCAGAAGCTGCAATACGATTTGTATTACATGAAAAACCAGAGCCTCGCGCTCGACGCGACCATCATATTCGAAACGATCAAAACGATTTTGTTTGGAAGAGGCACGTAGCGCAAATTGCCAATTTGCGCCACCTTGGGAGGTCCGTAACCATGAAGAAGTTGTTAACTCAAACCTTAGTTGTAACGATCGCGCTAGCGACTGCGGCGAGCGTGTTCGCTCAATCGCCTGCGGCCACGCGCCAGCGGCGCACATCCTCTGAGAAAACTCAGCAGGCTGCGACGGGCGGAGCGTCGGCGACACCCGAAGTCACCGCTGACGCGCAGACTAATCGCAGCGATCCGACTTCCGAAGAGGCGTCGATCGTGCCGTATTACAACAACTTTTTCACCACGTATCGGCTCGGGCCGGAGGATGTAATTTCGGTCAACGTCTTTGCGCAGGAACGGTATTCGAAGCAAGGAATCGTGATTCCGCCGAGCGGCCGAGTTTATCTGGCGCTGGTTCCCGAAGGCATCTTCGTCAACGGCAAGACCGTCGATCAAGTTGCTGAGTTGATCAAGAAGCGTTACGACGAATACATCATCGATCCGCAGGTGTCCGTGTCGCTCGATCGCGCGGGTTCGTATCGCTACAGCGTGATTGGCGACGTCGGCCAACCAGGGATTCGCTTGATGACGCGTCGTCTTTCGGTGACGGAAGCAATTGCTGAAGCCGGGGGCATACTGCAAACCGGCAGCAAGAGCAAAGTCTACGTGCTGCGCAAACAGCCGAACGGAAATCTCCAACCGATTCCGGTGAACGTCAGTGCGATCTACAAAGGCCAGGCTCCCGATTCCGTCTATCTCGTGCCCGGCGATCAAGTCGTCGTGCCCGGCAACAGCTTGAAGAAATGGCAGACGCTGACGAGTTTCCTGCCGGTGTTGAGTTTTGCGA
Organism: Pyrinomonadaceae bacterium; assembly: GCA_036559945.1. Lineage (GTDB taxonomy): Bacteria > Acidobacteriota > Blastocatellia > Pyrinomonadales > Pyrinomonadaceae > UBA11740. Next base: position 3,320 of record DATBSG010000353.1, on the reverse strand, counting down.
GATTGTTTACCGCAGGATTCTAGCAATGCGATACGGAGACACGGAGACGCGGGGACACGGAGAGATGCGACGACGATCTCCGCGTCGCCGTGTCACCGCGTCTCCGCGTCTCTTGCTCATTCTGCTCACTGTCCACTGCTCACTGCTCACCGCTTCCGCAGCTACCTGGTCTCGCCAAAAGAGCGGCACGATGGCTTGGCTGCACGCGGTGCAGTTTCTCGATCAGAATCACGGTTGGGTTGCAGGAAGCGGAGGAACGCTGCTCGAAACAACGGACGGCGGCGCCAACTGGAGAAAAGTTTCGACCCTGACGAAGGATACTCTGCGCGACGTTTGTTTCGTTGATGATCACATTGGCTGGTTGATAGCAGAGCGCGACATTTACAAACTGAAGACAAACGACGAAGCGCGCTCGTATCTGCTGCGTACTGACGACGGCGGACTGACCTGGCAAGCTGCTTACCTCGATGGCGCTGATTCGAATGCGCGTCTCGTACGCGTGATTTTCAGCGATGAGGCAAACGGCTGGGTGTTTGGTGAGACCGGCGTTTTGTTCGCGACGCGTGATGGCGGCGCGCATTGGACGCGGCAATCGCCGCCAACGAAACACCTTCTCTTAGGAGGCGCGTTTCTCGATAGTACGCACGGATGGCTGGTCGGCGCCGGCGCGACCATAATTCACACAAGCAACAGTGGCGCGACGTGGCAGAGTGGCGCCGTGCGCGACGAGGCTAGTGTTCGCTTCACCGCAACGAGTTTTATCGACAATCGCTTTGGCTGGGCCGTCGGTTCAGCCGGCCGAATTTTCGCAACGACCGATGGTGGTCGCGCGTGGTTCGCGCAAAGATCAAACATCGACGCTGATCTCTTCGATGTGAAATTCATCAGCGCGACTGAAGGCTGGGCGGCCGGAGCTGAAGGCCTTGTGCTCCACACAGTGAATGGCGGTCGCTACTGGTTTGCTGAAACCACAAATATTTCTCACACCCTCGAGCGTCTTTTCTTAATTGATCGAAGTCATGGTTGGGCCGTCGGATTTGGGGGCACGATCCTCAAATATGGACAGTCCGCAACGCCGAAACTGAAACCCTCTTAACCTTCAAACGACTCCGCGCAAAAAATGGCTTGAATCAGTACACGTGGCTGTGATAGTGTGCGCCGCACTCAAGCGGGTTTGTTCCCGGCCGCCGGGTTCGCGGCCTCAAAAATTCTTCCCAGCATTTTTGTTTGCTCTTGCAGTTGTTAGTCTGGTTCCCCACGGTTTCGGGTTGGAGAGAAAAATGCCCCTGGCGAAAGCTGCGCTGCAAATAGAGCCGGACGTTACGCCGCGCGAGCCGGTAGCGCCATCCAACGAAGGCGGACTTCCGCCGCGACTTCCATACGTAAAAGCAGGTACAGACCGCAACGTCTCGGATTTAAGGTCCGTGCAGCAGCCGTCGCGAAAGGAAAACTCATTCATCTTTCAGCCGCGCGTTCCCGTCATTACCGGAGAGGCTACGTATCGCGGCTACCTGCTGGTGGATGGGGTGCTGTCGGGGCAGTTAAATGCGAGCGGCAGTGCGTTGACCATTAAGCAGCGGCCGCGTACTGGCCGAACCGATTCGATGCCCGAGTTGGACGGCGAGATTCGATTCAAAGACATGCTTCGGATCAACGGTCACGTGGCCGGACAAATCTCATCAGAGAAAGGCACCTTAATCGTGGACGCCGCGGCCCGAGTCGATGCGTTTGTTGACGTGGCCGTGGCGGTCATCGCCGGCACCGTCAATGGAGACATTGTCGGCAGAGAACGCGTTGAGCTTGGTCAGGAAGCGATCATCAACGGCAATATCTCAACTCCGAAACTTTCGATGAAACCCGGCGCGACTTTCCAGGGTGATTGCCGGATGCTCAAACTCGCATAATTGAAACAGACGCGATATAAAGTCTTCGATGGCATCCAGCGAAGTTCAAACCATTGCCACTGATGAATCCTGCCTCACTTCACAGTTAACGTCCGATCGGACCGATCAGAATCTGCCAAGCGAAACCAATCTGACCTTTCAGGAGTGGTTGGGGAATCAGCCGCAGGAGAAAGTTGAATCGCCGCCGTCCAGCCAAGTGCCGAATCAACCGCCCGAGATCGCTTTCGAAGGAACTCTGCGCGTCAATGGCTATATGGCCGGAGTGGTGCGTTCTGATCAGGGCAATTTGATTCTGAGCGTGGGCGGAGTAATCGATGGAGACGTTTCGGTCAACGACGCGACGATCAATGGCACCGTCCGAGGCGACATCCGCGTTACCACGCGCGTCGAAATCGGAAGTTCGGGTCGGGTGATTGGCGATATCGCGACCGCACAACTCCTGATTCATCCCGGCGCGGTGTTTGAAGGCCGGTGCACATTTACCTCGAATTCCGAGGCCGCGCAGGAAGCCGCGAGCCGCTGAACTGCCGTTGCCTCTACCTCCAGCTATCAATTGGAAACGTCATTCATGGCGCAGCGATTCCAACCGCTGTTCTGTGATACATTTTGCGTCACAGAATTCCGTTTGTATTGACAGACATCACCGGATTCAGATCGTCAGGGCGCATGATTGATCTACGCAGCGACACCGTCACCAAACCAACGCCGGCGATGCGCCGCGCGATGGCCGAAGCCGAAGTCGGCGACGATGTTTACGGCGAAGACCCAACTGTAAATCGTTTGCAGGAACGAGCGGCGGAAGTTTTCGAGAAGGAAGCCGCGATCTTTGTGCCGACCGGTTCGATGGGAAATCAGAGGTGCTGGCTGCTGCCGGATTGGTGGCGCTGGAAGAAACTCCAAAACGCCTGCACGAAGATCATGAGAACGCTCGTCGGCTCGCCGAAGGTTTAGCGGAACTGCCGGGCATGAAAATCGATCCGGAAACGGTCGTTACGAACATCGTCATCGTCGATGTTTCGGAAACAGGCAAAGCTGCCGACGCGATTTGCGCGCAACTTCGCGAGCGCGCCGTGCTGGCGATTGGCTTCGGCTCGTCAATTCGAATGGTCACCCATTACGACGTTTCGAGCGCGGATATTGAGACTGCTTTGCGGGAAATGCGAAGTGTGTTAGCCGACTAGGGTTTACCACAGAGGACACAGAGAAGAAGAACAGACAACCAGGACGGACTTGTCGAGCTTGTCTTTCCGGTGTTTTTGGTTGCTCTCTTTCTCATATTGATTTTCCTCTGTGTCCTCTGTGGTTATGAATTCTGCGGAAAAACCTAACCTCAAGACGGAAGCCATCGCCGGCGTCACGACCTTCTTCACGATGGCTTACATCGTCGTCGTCAATCCGCAAATTCTTTCGGCAGAT
>DATBSG010000352.1:0-9252 GCA_036559945.1 Pyrinomonadaceae bacterium | reverse complement strand
CGCGCCCGCTGCACGAAAACTTCGGCTCGGAGAGCGTTCTGAATCGCGGGTGCGAGGTTGGCCGGCACGGCGGGACTTTGCATCGTAGCCAGACGCAAACGGAGCGATCGCAACTGCGCTATCTCATCTCGACACACTGGGCAGACTTCCAGATGCCGATCGCAGCGGACGCGCTCATCTTCAGTTAAGCCATCGTCGCAGAAGAGCGAAAGCGACTCTTGAATTTCATCACAATTCATAAACTTCAGGGGCTAGAGGTTAGAGCTGGAGCAATTTTGCTGCTGACCTCTGATATCTGACCACTGACCTCTGCCTTTCGTGAATGGCTGGCCAACCCCGGCCGCTCTTCCCTGGAGCAACGCCGACTCGAAAAGAGTGGCACTTCTGGTTCGTCGATCGTCGAGTGAACCTTACGTGTTGTTGCTGGCCACGTTTTTCAAACTCACTCTTCTGATCTTCGAACCTGCCGTCCTGCCGAGCCGTCACTTCGACCCTTTTGGCACCGAGTTCTCCGTGAAGCCGGGGCAGGCCAACCATTCACTTTCAATTTACAAAGAACCGTCGAGCTTTCGTCGCAGCTCCAGGCGACCGCGCGCCAACCGCGACTTCACAGTTCCAATGTTGATTTGCAGCGCCGCGGCGATTTCTTCGTAGCTGAGACCTTCGATGTCTCGCAGCACGACAGCTTCACGATATGCACCGCGCAACCCCCGCAACGCATCGCGTAACTGGTCCTCGCGTTCGTGCGCGAGAGTTTCCTGCTCGGGGTTAGCGGCGTTCGTGTCTTCCAAACGCGCCGCTACGATTTGTTCGCGCTCGCCGAAAGTCGCGTCCAGCGAAACCGTCGCGTCGCGTCGTCGCCTGCGCCACCAACGCCAGCGGTTCCGCGCCTGGTTGATCGCGATGCGATAGAGCCACGTCTTCAAATCCGCATCGCCGCGAAACTTTTCAATCGCCTGAAAGGCGCGAAGAAAAGTTTCCTGCGTCAGGTCGCGCGCTTCCTCGGGGTCGCTCGTCAGGCGAAACAACAGAGCGTAAATATCGCCGGTCCGTTCTGCGACTAGCTGCTCGAACGCGCCCGCTTCGCCGTGCTTCAGTCTTTCAAGGAACAGGTCTTCCGCAGTCGAACGGACACCGACTAGAGCTGCCGAGGCAACTTCGTTCAACTCCGCCTGGGTGCGGAGGGCGATTTGCTCTCCGTAGCTCACCGTGCGCCCCCTCTGGGACATCTATGCGCGAGAAGCTCAAAACCGTTCGACCGCGAATGCTTCTCGGGTCGATGCTGGGTTAGACATCCGCCACTCGCCATTTGTTCCCAGTTAATCATCGCGGAAATCGCTGCGTCCTCCGGTTACTTCGATGATGTTTGGCGGGTGTTCGTTGCGACCGGCGCCTGCTTGACATCCTCCAGACCCGCCGTTAAATTCGCTGTTTCTGCGATCATACACGATTTTGAACGCACGTCACTGTGCGTACTTGCAAGAGGAATCCCTTGGCTAAATACAAAAAGAAACGGGCCCGCGAGCTAAAGCATGACAAATTTCGCGACACCACGATGCTGCTCGCTGACCGCATGGCGGAACGCGTTGCGGGCCGCGGCCGGCAGATTCTGTACGGGCTGCTGGCTGTAGTCGTCGTGGCCGCCGTCGGATACGGAATTTATCGCTGGTGGCACAAACGGTCAGACGAGGCCGAAGCGGCAATGGGCCGGGCAATCGCCATCGCCCGCGCGGAAATCAACCCAAATCCGCCGGCAAATTCAAAGGATCCAGTTTTCAGTACTGAGCAGGAGCGGGCCCAGCGGACCATCGAGGAGTTTCAAAAGGTCGCGGCGAAGTACGGCGATCCATATCGCACTCAGGCCAGACTCTTCATCGCGCGAAGTTTGCTGGTCACCGATCACGACAAAGGCGTTGCGGAGTTGCAGTCGTTAAGCAGCGGCAGTGGTGAAACCGCCGTCCTCGCCAAATTTGCTCTGGCGCAGGCAAAGGAAGGTGACGGAAAACTGGACGAGGCGGCCGCGCTGTACAACGAAATTGCAAAGCTCAATGCGGCGATCGTGACTCCCGAGAGTGCGAATCTGCGGCTGGCAAAGGTCTACGAGAAGCAGGGCAAGACAAAGGAAGCCGCCGACTTGCTCTTTAATATCGTTTCCGCCGCACGCAACGCCAAAGACAAAGACGGGAAGCCCATACCCGAATCCGCCGCGTCTCGTGACGCAACTCAGGAACTTTTGAAAATAGACCCAGAGCGCCATAAACAATTGCCGGCTCCTCCTCCTGCTGATATTTCGTTCTGACGCCTTCATCCAGCAAGGACTGGAGCGCAGGCGTCCTCGCTTGCGCTCCAGTGATTCGCATAGATGGATCCGTTTACCCACACGTTCGTCGGTCTGGCGGCAGCCAGAGCCGGCCTCGAGAAGCTCTCGCCGTTCGCGACGACCGTCTGTGTTCTAGCGGCGAATAGCCCCGATTCAGACGTCATCGTCGGGCTGACGACCGACCGCTGGAATTACCTTCATCATCATCGCGGGATTTCTCATTCAATTGTTGGCGTACTTGCGCTGGCGATTATTGTCCCATCAATCGTTTGGGTCGCAGAACGTGGCTGGTGTCAGTTGCGCTGTCGCCAATCTGCCACGCGTTATCGCGGGCTGCTGCTGGCTTCGCTGATAGCGACGGCGACGCATCCGTTGCTGGATTGGACGAATAACTACGGTGTGCGACCGCTCTTGCCGTGGAGCGGTCATTGGTTCTACGGAGACCTGGTCTTCATCGTAGATCCTTTGATTCTGTTGCTCGTCGGCGGCGCGGCATTCCTCGCGTACAGCAACAGCCGGCCGAAGATCGTTTTGTGGGCACTGCTGGCGACAGCCTTCGTGGCCCTGAGTTTCATCGTCGGCGCACGGCGCGATCCGAGTCTTGCAGGCACGGCGGCCGCACGCGTGATGCTGCTCGTCGGCGTCTTCGTCCTGCTGCTGGTGCGCAGCTTCGGGTTCAGTCGTGGTCGCGAGAGAATCATCGCGACTTTCGCTCTTTCTCTTGTCGTTATTTACTGCGTGGCCCTGGCGCTCGCGCATCGTGAGGCTCTCAACTCGGCAAAGTGGATAGCAAATCGCACTGCGTCTCAAGTGAACGAACGTGTACTCAGGGTCGCTGCCATGCCGACTCTGGCGAATCCGTCGCGGTGGTTTTGCGTTTTGGAAACTGATCGGGCCTTCTATCGATTCTCGGTGAGACTCGGCGCCGGCTCGGCGTCGCACCCACCGCAGGTCGTCGATGGCTATCAAGTCGACGCGCCGGAAGCAATCGAACGCTACGAAAAACCGAACGAGCGCGCCGCGCAACTTGTGGCTGTCGCGGTGCAGGATCGACGCGCCGGGATCTTGCTCGACTTTGCCAGATTCCCGATCGCCCACGTGCCGGACGAGGACTGCATCACCCAGACCATCGTTCAATTCGCTGACCTGCGCTACACTAAGCCTGGCGCAGGTCGAGCAACTTTTTCTCTGAACGTACCGATTGAATGCGCGTCTAAATAGATAGACCGGAATTGGCCGTGCGGGTTTTGTCCTTGAACGAATCAACACAACAGCAACTCCTCGAAGTGCTACGCGAACGGCCGCGGGTCCGCGCGGCTACCGAAGACCGTGCGCCGACAATTGGGATTCGCGTTTCTCCCGGTGGCTACTTTGCGCTCGCTGCTTTGCTCACGTTTATTTCAGTCGTTCTGTTGCGGACGCACAGAGACCTTGCCGCGCTGCTGCTGGTCGCGACGACGTGGACTCTAATCCCAGCCGTTATCGCCACAGATCGTCTGTACTTTGATGGCCAGACTCTATTCCGTTCGGGATTGCTGCCGATGCTTGCGCGCCTGGTGCGCGGACGACGGCCCCAGTTGGCGATTGGCGACGTCGAGCGCGTCGAGGTTGCCACCGTGCGCACGCTGCGTCGCGGCGGCACGGTTCGCTATCGCTACAGCGTTGAAGTCAGTGGCAAGGAACAAACGTTTGTGTTTTCGTCAGGCGGCAGGAAGTTTCGGCGGATGGCCCAGGCGCTGCTGCCGCGAATTGCGGACGAAAAGCTCGACGCGCGCGCGTGCGAGTTGCGTGACTACCTGAGCGATTCAAAAGTGCTGCGCGAACAGTTGCGCCGTTTAGGGATTGCGACCGCAGCCGTTTTGGAAAGCGGAGATGATCAAACACGCAACCGAATCGAAAAGCGAGTTGCGGTAGCGGCTCCCTCCTCGATGGACGACGAAAATGAACGTGTACAGTTGCTGAGACAGGCCGCAAATCGCTTGAGGATTGCCGGCCGATTGCGTGAATCGGCCGAAGCCTTTCGGCGCGCATTGCATTTCTCGCCGCGCAATGCGTGGCTGCTTTATGAGTACGCGCGCCTGCTGCGCTCGCAAGCTTCCGCATTCGGGGATGCCCGTCTGCTCGCGCGCGGGTGCGCGGCGCTGAAGCTCGCGTTGTTGCGCAGTAGTGAAGACCCGCGGTTCCTGGAACGCGTCGGAGAAAGCTTCTTTGAATTTGGACAGACGGCCCGCGCGGCCAAGGCTCTTCGGCGCGCGCTCGACATTGATCAGAACTCATTCCGAGCCTCAACCGCACTTGCCGAGATTGCCCTCAGCGAGGGAAAGCTGGCGCACGTCATTCATCATTATCGCGACGCTGCGCGCATGACTTCCGATCAGGCCAGCGTGGGCATGGCTCGTCGCGAAGCCGAATACTATTCGCGGCTCAACGACGACGACGATTATTTGTCTGCGGAATTGCGGCGGATGAACTGGCTCGAGGGCGCTGGCCGGATTCAGCAATTTTCGGCGAGAGTAAGCTTTGCCGCCTTGTTCGTGGCGCTGACCGGCTCGTTTGTCGATCAGATTGTCGCCGGCGTCGGTTGGGCCGTCGCCTCCTCATCGGTCATGGGCTGGTCAGCCGCGGTAGTTTTGAAAAAAGTACTGGGGCGACGACGAGGCTTCGAGAGCGCGTAATCGCCGGCTGGCTGATTTCCTTACTTCTGGGCGCTGCGAGATTTGCTTGCTTTCTTTTCCGGCTTCGGTGTCACTGTCCGAGCGGCCTGCTCCGCCGCTGACGCCACCGCCTCAATTCTTATCGGCTCCGGATTCAGCAACGCGTCCCAACGATAGCGTGGCCGTTCGACCGGCTCGCGCAAACGCTTGAATACCAGCTTCGTTACTGCTTCCGTTACCCAGTTGTGATAGAACTCGCCGACTGAAACCAGCTCGGCGTCCGGCGCCGGATTCATGAAGTCGATCGCGTAGGGAATGCCGTCCTTAATCGCGAACTCGACTGTGTTGATGTCGTAACCAAGCGCCGAGCACAGCGTGCGGACGTCATGTGTGACACGCGCGTTGAGTTCCGGCGCCAGGTAATTCGGATCGTAGATGTACTGCTCGCCGGAAAGATAAGGCTTGCGCGGATCGTAAGGCATAATCATCACGTCTTCCTGGCCTATGCAGTAACAGCGCACAAACTGATCGAATTCGATCGACTGCTGGAGCGTCATGCACAGCGTGCCGGTCTGATCGTATTCATGAATCAATTCTTCCAGCGAGTTAACCTTCGAAACATTTTTCCAGCCACCGCCATCGAACGGCTTCATGAAAGCCGGCAGGCCGACGTAGTCAATAATCGCTTGCCAGTCGAGCGGGAACTGAAGATTCCGCAGACTCTCGCTGACGATCCCCGGAATGTAATCTTTCTGCGGCAACAGAACTGTTTTGGGAACGGCCACGCCGAGTTTTGTCGCCAGCGAATAATTGAAGAACTTGTCGTCCGCCGACCACCAGAACGGATTGTTTATGACGATCGTGCCTTCAAGCGCCATGCGTTTCAGCGTCGCGCGATAGAACGGCACCTCGTGCGAGATGCGATCGATGACCAAATCGTAGCGCGGCGGATCGTCATGCCGAACGCCACCGAGCACCAGATAGTCAGCCGTCACGGCGTCGTTGCTGCGTTCGTTGACGTTGCGAATTAAGGCTTCAGGAAAAGTCTTTTCCCGGCCAACCAAAATGCCTACACGTTTCATGAAATCGCCACTCCAAACGGTGAACGTGCGCGTGCTTCAGCGGTAAATCATCCTGCGTTCACGTAAGTTTCTGATTTTGAGGAAGCGAAAACAAGCTATCGTCAGGCGGGCCCAATGTCAAACCGCAGACATCCGGCGATTCGGACGACGCATCTATCCTTTGTCTCTCATCTTTGTCAACGGATGGCCTGTGCTACAATCCGCGGCGCAAAACCAGAAGGCAGTCGGCGGTCAGCTAAACGGCAGGAGAACGAGCGAAAACCACATCTATGAAGTTTAGGAAGTTCCCTCGAACAATTATTTTCATTGTCAGCATCGCGCTGGTCTTTGGCGCGACTTTTTTTGCGCCGGCGACCCGCGCCGATCAGCCGAGGGAGTTCACCGCCGAGCAAGTCGCTGAGACAGTGATTTTGTTTTCCGGCACCAGGCCGGGGCTGGCGCAGGTGCGGAAGACGGGCGTTGAGTACGGCCGCATGTCGCGCATGACACCCGAGGGCCGACCCGTGGAAGTGCGATACCAGATCCGTTTTGTTCATGGCGACAAAATCGAGAAGGACAAAATCCGAATCGATCAGAAGACACCACAAGCCGAATATTCACTGATCAAGAACGAAGACCACGTCTTCGGAATAATCAACGGTTCGCCGTTCACTCCGCGCGCCGACGATACGGCTGAATTTCTTTCCCAACAAACGCACAGCATCGAGGCGCTGCTGCGCTACAAGGAAAATGAGTCCAAGCTGGCGTCGGCCGGCAAGGACAAACAGCAGGGAATCGACCTTTACGTTATCGATCTCACGGACAAGGCCAATCACAAGACGCGTTATTTCATCAGCGCAAAATTCTTTCGCGTGCTGTGGCTGGAATACGAAGAGACGCCGCCGGATTCGACGACACCGGTGAAATACATGAAGCGATTCTACGACTATCGCTACGCCCAAAATACGCTGGTTCCTTACCGCACGGTTTTGCTTGAGGACGGCAAGCGAACGGTGGAGACGCGAATTCTGACGGTGACCTACGGGGTGAAAATGGAAGACGCGCTGTTCAAGAGTCCGGAGTCAGCCAGCGGAGCTAACTAGTACCCTTCCAAGAACGTCCTGAATTCATTTTCCATTTGCCATTTTTCATTTGTCATTTTAGGGACTTGGTGAGCACTATTTCCCAAATTCCGGAAGCTGTCGCAGGAAAAGGCCAAAACAAACTCCATTAGATAGCGAGGCCGCCGGTGAATGAATGGAAAATGGCAAATGTCCATGACAAATGAAAGATGCTTCTTTTCCTACCTTTTGGAACCTAAACCCTGCCTCAGCGTGTCACCAATGAGCGGCGCAGGCAGCAGTGTATAATGTCTGCTCGCAACAGAGAGGTAACGCAAGTTGCCAACTTGCGCCACATTAACCCGAAGAGCCTGCCTGCCGATGAGGGCGTTAAGTTCGATAGAGCAATTTGATTTCGCCGCCGCGGCGCCCGCGCCGGTGGTTGTCCAGCCGGCGACCGATCACGCTCTGCTGGAGGGGACGCTGGCCGGCGACGAGGATGCGTTCGCTGAACTGGTCGCTCGTTATCGCAACCAGATTACGAGCTACATTTATCGAATTGTGAACGATTACGACACAGCCGTGGACCTGGCGCAGGAAACGTTCTTGCGCGTGTTTCGCGCGGCCGGTCGGTATCAGACGACGCACGCGTTCTCGACTTACATCTATCGCATCGCCACGAACCTGGCGATCAGCGAGCTGAGGAAACGGAAGCGACGGCGGCTGGTGTCGCTGACGGGCTTGCTGACGGGTTCAGACGGCGAGGAAGCGATCGATTTCAATCCTCCGGACGAGCAGCCTTTGCAGGACGTCGTGCTCGTCGATGCAGAGAGGAGAGCGGTGGTTCAGCGGGCAATCAGCACTCTGCCGGAAAGATATCGCGCGCCACTGGTGCTGCGCGATGTCGAGGGCAAGACCTACGAAGAGATTGCCGCAATCCTGCGGACCAGCGAAGGCACGGTGAAGTCGCGTATCAACCGCGCCCGAAATTTTCTGCGCGACAAAATGCGGAATTATGTTCAGGTGGTGTAATCATGAAAAGCGTTGAATGCCGCCATGCGCGGCGAGAAATTGATGAAGTGGAATTGGGTCAGCTGCTGAGCGATCGCGCAAATGTGCATCTGCGGTCTTGCCCCGCCTGTAGCGAATTTCGCGCGGAACGAACAGCGTTGCGCGAACTGGTCGGCAGCCTTGAGCCCGTCGCGGCGCCCGCCGATTTCGACATGAAGCTGCGCGCCCGAATTGCTGCCGAGAAGTCCGTCCCGCGGCAACCGTTTTTTGCGCGGCTGCTGACGACACCGGCACTAGCGGCCGCGGCACTGTTCGTGATTGTGGCCGCGTCAGCCGTTTGGATCGCGCAGAAACAATTGAATTCACCAGTAGCGACGAACAATCCGCCGGTCGCTAACAACAGCGATGTAAAAACCGGCAGTCCAGCGACGACACGAGAATCGAATCCGACAACAGACGTGACGGCGCCTGTTGCCCCGCCCGATGAGATTGCCGAAGCAGGCAGAAACACCGGAATCCGCCGACCGCGTACAACTCGGTCAGCCAGATCTGAAGACTTCAATGTGCTGCCGGCGAACTCCCTGCGTCAAAATGAATCTGACGCTTACGTTCCGACGCGGCCGGTAGAGTTCGCTTTGCAGGACGAGCGGGGAAACACGCGGAGGATTTCATTGCCGGCGGTTAGCTTCGGCGCACAAAGTCTCGTCGATAATCGCACGGTGGCGAGTTACTCGCCCAATAGTCGAGTTTGGTAAATTGTGCATTCGTAGTGAAATGAGAAGTACTTTCAAAACATCTTTGGTGTTCATTCTTATCGGTCTTGCGATTTCGGCTTTCGCACTGACAGCGAACGGCCAGACGCCTGGCGCTCGCGCGTCGACTTATGAGCCGCAAAAGCCGCCTGCGCCGGAAAAGCCAAAAGCGCAAAAGAATATTCGCCGTGCAAGCACGCGGCCGGCCCGCGTGACGATGGTGAAAGATCAGGAGCCGGTCGCGCCCCAGATCGTGACCGTGGTTCATCGTCTGAGCGGCGTTAAGTTGTTGCGATACCTGCTCCGCGAAAACGGTGAGCCGGGCACCATTGCAACGATTAATCCCGACGCCATTGCGAACGATGCGCACGCCAGCATCATCGCCGGGTTGTT
>DATBSG010000351.1:0-5619 GCA_036559945.1 Pyrinomonadaceae bacterium | reverse complement strand
CAGCAGCGCGCGCTTTGCGTGCGTGCCGCGCTGCACGCGCTCCACGCCGAGATAGCACGCGTCGTAAAGGGCGGTGTTGTTCTTCGTCTGAACAAACGTCAGTTTGTCGAGCACTGAGTTGCCGTCGCGCGTGCGATCCATCAGCAACTGCGCTCGTGAATTGAAAGCTATCAGAAAATATTCATCGCGGTCGTGACTGGTCTGAATAAAGTGGGCCAGGGCATCGCGCGCGCGCCGCACTTTGTCGCCGCTCATCGACCCGGACACGTCGAAAATTACGCCGACCGACACCGGCGAATCGTCGTCGCTGAAGAAGGTAATTTCCTGTTGCTGCTTATCATCGAAGATCGAGAACGCGTTTTTCGAAAGCCCTGAAACAAATCGGCCGTAGAGATCGGTGACTGTTACCGTGAAAGTAATCAGGTCGGTGTTCGTGATGACCGGGATCTTTTCGTCTACTTCATTCCCGGGTTTCTGTTGCTGGCCATCAGCCGTTCGCGGTTTTTGGGTCGTCGCAGGCGGCAGCTCTGGTTGCGTCGTCGGCGTCTGCGGGCGCACTGGCTCGACCTTCAGTAACTCATTGGTCGGCGTCGGCGATGGTTTTTCGACCGGCTTCTTCTGAGCGCTTCCGGTTCGAGACGCTGCAAACGCAGCGAGGCAAAAAACAGCGAAGAATAAAAGAATGGCAAGTGCTGACTGGCGACGCGGCTTCATGAAGAACCCCCATCCTGGCGAAAGCGTTCAAGCCTTCGATTCGATGACCGGCGATGTGTCAACAGTTGCGCGTGAGGGGAAACATCAGTGCGCCCCTGAAGCCGAAACGAATTTCGGCCGGCTATTCTACTTTGAAAGAGTCTGCGCTGCCTTGAAGAGTTCAGCACAGCTTCACCCTGAAAGAACGCTGCGGGGAGACGCTGCGCGATTGCCAGGACAGTCGGCTGATGGACGGCATTGTAGGCCAGCCGCAGCCGCGGCGCAAGAACTCGATTCGCTCTGGGTAAGAAGTTAGGTAAGTCGGTCTAGACTCGCGGCGATGCGTTGGGCACTCTTCGGCCCGATGCCGTCCACCATTTCCAGTCCGCCGCCTTCGACGAATTTCTTGAGGTCGTCCAGCGAAGCAATTTTGAATTTCTGATGAAGAGTCGCCGCGGTCTTTGGACCGACGCCCGGCAGCTCCAGCAGGTCCAGCACCGTCTCGGGTGTTTCCGCGGTCAAGCGATCCCAAGCGTCGAACGTGCCTTTCTCAAGCAACTCGATGATCTTGCCGGCGATCGCCTTGCCGACGCCGGGAATTTCCTGAAGACCGGCCGCGCCTTCATCGGCAGCGATTTTCTTCATCGCTATCGGCCACGTCTCGATTGCTTCGGCAGCCATGCGATACGAGCGAATGCGAAACGGATCTTCGCCGCGCACCTCCATCAGCGAAGCCATACGATTAAAACGACGGGCGATTTCTTCGTTGGTCATGGACGATTGGAATCGTAAATCGCGAATCGTAAATAGTAAATGATGCGGACAATCGGAACGCAGCGACTTTTCTATTCACGATTTCCCATTTACTATTCACGGCAGTTCGAGGAATCTAATTCGATAACAATTTGTTCCAAGGAGTTCTCCCAATCCTGCAGATCGAGGCGAGTATGAAATTCCGAAAGTTCCTGTGCGCGCTAATTCTGGCGCTGTTCAGCTTACAAACTTTCCAGTTCACAGCGCTCGCGGACGAGGGCATGTGGCCCTTCAACAACGTGCCGCGCGCGGAAATCAAACGCAAGTACGGGTTCGAGATCACTGATGATTGGCTGCACAAGGTGCAGATGGCCGCGGTGCGATTCAACAACGGCGGCTCCGGTTCGTTTGTCTCGCCGACAGGTCTCGTGCTGACGAATTATCACATCGTCGAAGATTTCGTGAGCGAGTTGAGCACGCCTGCGAAAGATTACGCGAAAGAGGGCTTCGTCGCGCGCACTCGGACCGAGGAGATGAAGATTCCGAGTCTGGAATTGAATGTCCTCATGAGCATTGAAGACGTGACGAGCCGCGTGAATGCCGCCGTCAAACCGGGAGCGTCTGACGCTGATGCGTTCGCGGCCCGCCGCGCGGAAATCTCCGGGATTGAAGCGGAATCGACGCAAGCGACGGGCTTGCGTTCCGATGTCATCACGCTCTATCAGGGCGGCCAATACAATCTCTATCGTTACAAGAAGTACACCGATATTCGTCTGGTGTTCGTGCCTGAGTTTCAGGCGGCGTTTTTTGGCGGCGATCCGGACAACTTCAACTTCCCGCGCTTCAATATCGACATGGCGCTGGTGCGCGTTTACGAAAACGACACAGCGGTGCAGCCGGCGAGCTACTTGAAATGGTCAACCGCGGGCGCGAAAGAAGGCGACCTCGCATTTGTCATCGGCAATCCCGGATCGACTTCGCGACTGAATACGGTGGCACACCTCGAAGAACTGCGCGACACGAGCATTCCGATCATTCTGCGCTTGCTCGAGCGCCGCGAAACGATGCTCAAGAAATACATGGCGATGGGTGAAGAGCAGACGCGCCGCGCGCAGAACGAGCTGAACAGCATTCAAAACAGTCTCAAGGTTTATCGCGGTCAGCTTGCTGGTTTGAAAGATCCAAAGCTGTTGACGCTCAAACGGGTGGACGAAACGCGTCTGCGCAAAGCGATCGCTGCCGATCCGGAGAAGCAGAAAAAGTACGGCGATGCCTGGGATGCGATTGCCAAAGCGCACCGCGATTACGCGTCGTATGCGAAACAGAGGCGCATTTTCGATCAGGCCGCCGGCTTCAACACGGCGCTGTTCAATGTCGCGCGGACGCTCGTACGGCTGGCCGAAGAGAATCAGAAACCGAACGCCGAGCGCCTGCCTGAGTACACCGACGCGCGGCGGCCTTCGCTCGAGCTGGGGCTGTATTCCCCGGCGCCGGTCTTCAATGATTTTGAAAAGCTAAAGCTGGCGGATTCGCTCGGATTCATGGTTGAACTGCTCGGCGCGAACGATCCGCTGGTCAAGCAGGTGCTGAATGGAAAGACTCCCGAAGCCCGCGCCGCGGAATTGATCGCCGGCACGAAACTGAAGGACGTCGAGTTTCGCAAGCAGTTGGCCGGCGGCGGCATCAAGGCAATCGAGTCCGCGACCGATCCGATGATTGCATTGGCACGGCTGATCGATCCGAAAGCGCGCGAGCTGCGCAAACGTTTCGAATCGGAAGTCACCGGCGTCGAGCGCGCGAATTACGCCAAAATCGCGCGCGCGAAATTCGACACTGAAGGCACGAAGCTTTATCCCGACGCGACCTTCACGCTGCGACTGTCTTACGGAACGGTCAAAGGCTATTCAGAGAAGAGGAAACGCGTAACACCATTCACGACTCTCGGCGGTTTGTACGATCGCGCAGCGAACTTCAAGTACCAGTTTCCCTACAATCTGCCGCTCCGTTGGATGGAAAAGAAGTCGACGATCGATTTGACAACGCCGTTCAACTTCGTCAGCGACGATGACATCATCGGCGGCAACTCAGGGTCGCCTACAATCAACAAGAATGGCGAGCTGATCGGGTTAATCTTCGACGGCAACATCCAATCGCTGGTCGGGAACTTTTATTTCGACGATTCAGTGAATCGCGCGATTTCCGTCGACGTGCGGGCCATGCGCGAAGTGCTGCGCAAAGTCTTCGGCGCGACTGAGCTGGCGGATGAATTGACGAAGTAACGAGCGACGCATTCCGATGACGGTCAGTACCACCTGCGTGAGCGGGTGGGATAAACGATCAACATGCGCCCCTGTCCCACCGGCTGACGCGGGCGGTACTGACTTTTTTGGCCTTGCTTGCTCCGGCCCTCTCACGGGTATAAGCTTCTTTCAGAGCAAATTCCATTTAATCAACTCTCCCAATCTGTCGGCTGCTTTTAGCCGTATTGAAAATCGTCTTGCTGAGGGAGGAATTCACCATGAAGAAGTTATTGCTTGCGGTGATGCTCTTAATCGCCACCGCCACCTTTGCCGCCGCCGACACGATTTACTTGCGCGACGGACGCACGATTCGCGGGACCCTGTTGGGCTTTATCAACGGCCGCTTCGTCGTGCGCGTCGAGCCGCGCTTTTCCACAACGCCAAGCGCCACTACCGATCCAAATGTCGCGCGCAATCGAACTTACGAAGGCGACATTCAGTACTTTCGGCCGAGCGATATTGATCGGATCGAGATTGATGGGCGCTCGCTTGATGACGCGCGTTTCGAAGTGCGGACCGTGCAGGTCGGTCTCGAACCGAATTGGATCGACACCGGCATCGACGTGCGCCGCGGCGAGCGCGTGCAGGTGAGCGCGTCGGGAATCATTACCGTCGGCCGCACGCGGATTACGCCTGACGGTTTGCAAAGGACCGACGCAAGCGCGCCGCTGCCAAACGGAAACGAAGGCGAGCTAATCGGAGCGATCACCGACGATCCGCGCGCGCCGGTTATGGAACTGGGCAGTTCGCGCGAGTTCAACGCCGATCGTGATGGGCGTTTGTATCTTACCGTCAACCGAGGTTCGTACACGGACGCTCGTGGCGCTTTCAGTGTGCAAGTAAGACGCGAACGCGATCTTAATGTCGTCGCGGACGATCAAGGTAACGTGATTGGACGCCGACCGGGCGTGCGAACGCGGACGCGCACCGGCGATGTTTTCGGCCGAACCGGCACAAACGAAACGACTATCACTGTACCCGGTACATCGCGCGGCACGGACGCCGGCATTGACGTGCGCGCCGGCGATCAAATCACGTTCACCGCGACTGGGACGGTCGTTGCCGGTCAACGCGCCGGGTCGGTCGGCCCGGAAGGAAAAGCGACGTCGGGATTTGGCTCGATTATCGGCACACGTCCCGTGCCCAACGCCGGCGTGGGCGCACTCATCGGTTACATCCGCACTTTGGATGGACAGACAAGCCAGCCGTTTTTCATCGGCAGCCAACTCACTTTCAGTGTGCCTGTCGATGGCCGCTTGTATTTGGCGATTAACGACGACAACTACAGCGACAACAGCGGCAGCTTTACCGTGAGGATTCGGTACTGAATGTCAGAATCCCGACGAGTCGGGATAGCGTCCGGATCTAACAATCACTTTCGAATAAGAAAGAAAACGCCGTTCGCGAAAGCGGGCGGCGTTTTTGTTTGCGTTCGACACGGCTGGATGTAAAGTGCTTCGCCAATGAACCTTCTGAAATCACCTTGTGACGAAGCCGTCATCACCACGCGCAAAGCCGCCACTACCAAATGCGGCAAGGCGCAAAGGCGATGGACGCTCGCAGCGACGATCCTGGGCTCGAGCATGGCGTTTATCGATGGCACCGTCGTCAACGTCGCGCTGCCCGCGTTGCAGACAAATCTCAACGCGACCGTGACCGATGTTCAGTGGGTGATTGAAGCCTACACGCTGTTTCTCGCCGCGCTCTTGTTGCTGGGCGGTTCGCTCGGCGATCGATTTGGACGCAAGAAAATTTACGCGATTGGCGTGGCCGTGTTTGCGCTCGCGTCCGTGTGGTGCGGATTGGCGCCGAATATTCAGCAATTGATTGTGGCGCGTGCCGCGCAAGGTGTCGGCGGCGCGTTACTGGTTCC
>DATBSG010000350.1:0-4102 GCA_036559945.1 Pyrinomonadaceae bacterium | reverse complement strand
TGGCCGCACAGTTGTATCAGGAATTCAGGACGCTGTTTCCGGAAAACTCGGTCGAGTATTTCGTTTCCTACTACGATTACTATCAGCCTGAAGCCTACGTCCCCGCGTCGGACACCTACATCGAGAAAGACGCGATTGTTAACGAGGACATCGATCGACTGCGGATGTCGGCGACGCGCGCGCTGTTCGAACGGCGCGATGTGATTGTTGTCGCCAGCGTTTCCTGCATCTACGGCCTCGGTGATCCGGATGCGTATTACGGCATGCTCGTTTTTCTCGAACCGGGCATGCGCATCGCGCGCGACACTTTGCTGCAACGCCTGGTCGAGTTGCAGTACGAGCGCAACGACATCGATTTCAAACGGGGCAGCTTTCGCGTGCGTGGTGATGTCGTCGAGGTCTATCCCAGCTATCAGGACGAGGCGTATCGCGTCGAGCTTTGGGGCGATGAGATCGATTCGATTGCGACCATCGATCCGCTGCTCGGCGAAGTCATGCAGAAGCACACTTCGCGCGTCCCGATTTATCCGAAGTCGCATTACGTGATGCCGCGCACCACGCTGAAGCGCGCGATCAAATCAATCAAACAAGAGCTGGAATGGTGGGAACCGAAACTGATCGAGGAGGGCAAGCTGCTGGAAGCGCAACGGCTGCATCAGCGCACGATGTTCGACCTCGAGATGCTCAAAGAGATGGGCTTCTGCCGTGGCGTTGAAAATTATTCACGGCACTTGACGGGTAAGAAACCGGGCGAGCCGCCACCAACGCTGCTTGATTACCTGCCGCGCGACACGCTGGTCATCATCGACGAGTCGCACCAGACGATTCCACAGGTGCGCGGCATGTTCTTTGGCGATCAGTCACGCAAACGTACGCTGGTTGAATACGGGTTCCGTCTGCCTTCAGCGCTCGACAATCGCCCGTTGAATTTTGACGAGTTTGAAGAACGAGTTGCGCAAAGAATATACGTGTCGGCGACGCCCGGGCCGTACGAGCTAACCAAATCAAGCGGCGAAGTCATTGAGCAAATCATTCGTCCGACGGGCCTGATGGATCCCGAGGTCGAAGTGCAGCCGGTCAAAGGTCAAATCGATCATTTGCTGGGCGAATGTCGCCTGCGCGCTGAACGCAACGAGCGCGTACTGGTCACTACTTTGACCAAGAAGATGTCCGAGGATTTGACTGAGTACTTCACCGAAGTCGACGTGCGCGTGCGCTACTTGCATTCCGACATTGAGACCCTCGAACGCATCAGAATTCTGCGCGATTTGCGTCGTGGCGAATTCGATGTGCTGGTCGGGATCAACCTTTTGCGCGAAGGTTTAGACCTGCCTGAAGTTTCGCTGGTCGCGATTCTCGACGCTGACAAAGAGGGATTTCTGCGATCGGAATCGTCATTGATCCAAACGATCGGTCGGGCAGCGCGGAACGCGAACGGCAAAGCAATTCTTTACGCCGATCGCGTGACGGATTCGATGAAGCGAGCGATCGACGAGACTCGGCGGCGCCGGGAATTACAGGAAGTCTACAATCGCGAACACGGCATCACGCCGCAGACGATCATTAAGCCGATTGAAGCCACGTTGGTGACCGCCGCCGAAGCCGATTACTTCAAAGTGCCGCTCGACCTGGAAGACATCGACGGCTACAGTCCCGCGCAGATCGATGAAACCATCGCGCGACTGGATTTTGAAATGCGCGAGCACGCGAAGAAGTTTGAATTCGAGAAGGCGGCCGAATTGCGTGACCGGATCAAGTATCTGCGCGAGCGTGAGTTGCAGGTGGCGTAAGGATAATTAACCACAGAGGACACAGAGAAAACCAGAAATGGAAAGAGCAATTCACTTTGTTCTCAGCCAAACGGGATTCTTTTTCTAAATTGTCTTCCTCCGTGTCCCCTGTGGTTCAGTAATGATTACCAAGACTCAACCAGACGAAATTCAGAATTATCTAACTGACGCCAGCTACTTGCGCGGCGGATATGCGGCGCGCGTTGTTTTTCCAGAAACCGCTGAAGAGGTTGCTGAGATTATGGCTGACGCGACGCGAACGAAGACGCCTGTGACCGTATCCGGCGCCGGCACCGGCACAGTCGCGGGCCGCGTTCCGTTCGGCGGCATCGTGATCGCCACCGACAAACTCAATCAGATTAACAGCATCAGGTCACAACCTGGCGGCGGGCACGTCATCGCCGAGGCCGGAGTTCGCTTGATCGATCTCCAGCGCGCGGTAGACGAGGAAGGCCTTTTTTATCCGCCTGATCCAACCGAGCGGAGTTGCTTTCTGGGCGGGAATATCGCGACGAACGCTTCAGGCGCGCGCACGTTCAAATACGGCCCAACACGAAATTACGTCGAAGCATTGACCATCGCGCTCACGACCGGCGATGTCCTCAAAATCAGACGCGGAGAAATTCACGCTGACGATCGACAACTCACAATTCCTCTCCCGTCCGGTGGCGCGATCAAAGCTCAGTTGCCGTCGTACAACGTGCCTCGCGTTCGCAAGCATGCGGCCGCGTATTTTGTGGCGCCGAAAATGGACGTCATTGATTTGTTCGTCGGCAGCGAAGGCACCCTGGGCGTTATCGTCGAGGCGGAGTTGAGGTTAATTCCAAAACCGCAAGGGCTGTTGAGCGGCATCGTTTTCTTTGATGACGACGACCAACTGCTGGCGTTTGTGCGCGATTCGCGCGAAAGATCGTTGGCTAGTCGGGGCAGTAGCCCGACCGTGACGGATGGCTCCAGTGTCGGAAGCCCACGCCTAAGCGAGGGCGCCTTCGGCAATCTTGACGCCCGCGCTCTTGAATATTTCGATTACGAGTCGCTGAGATTCCTGCGTGAAAAGTATCCGACAGTTCCCGAGCAAGCCGCCGGCGCAATTTTCTTCGAACAAGAAACCACGCGTGCTCAGGAAGATTTGTTGATGAGCGAATGGCTCGACTTGATCGAACAGCATCACGCGCTCGCCGACCAATCATGGTTTGCTACGAACGACAACGATCAAGCTAAGTTGCGTGAGTTTCGTCATGCTTTGCCCGTGCTGATGAACGAATGGTTCGCAAAGTATCAGCAGCGCAAAGTTTCAACTGATATGGCCCTGCCGGACGACACGTTCGCTGCGATGCTGCGGTTCTATCGGGAGAACCTGCGCGGCGGCGATCTGCGGTATACGATCTTTGGGCACATCGGCGACAATCACGTTCACGTCAACATTCTGCCGCGGAATGACGACGAGGCTGGAAGAGCGTGGGAGATTTACCATCGATTCATTCGTCGCGCCGTCGAACTCGACGGCACGATCTCCGCTGAACATGGCATCGGTAAACTCAAGCGCGAATATCTGCGCGAGCTTTACGGTGAAGAGCATTTGCGCGAGATGGCAGCACTGAAACAAGCGTTCGATCCGGCGGCGATTCTGGGCCGTGGAAATATGATCGCAGAGGGGTTTCTGTTGGCTGCTCCTTAGCTTTTCTTTGCGATGCTTTGCGCCTTTGCGGCTTTGCGTGAGATTCGAGTGCAAAAAAGCTCACGCCAAGGCGCTAAGACGCAAAGAAACGCAAAGTCTGGCTTTTACTATTCACGATTCACGATTTACGATTCACGAACTGATGTTCCGTTTCACCACTGCCGGCGAATCACACGGGCGCGCGCTCGTCGCGATCGTTGAAGGTCTGCCTGCCGGCCTCCCGGTTGACATCAATCAAATCAATCACGAGCTGTGGCGGCGGCAGCAGGGCTATGGCCGTGGCGCGCGCATGAAGATCGAGCAGGATCAAGTAGAGATTCTCAGCGGCGTAAGACATGGTTTGACGCTCGGTTCTCCGCTGGCGCTCATGATCGAAAACAAAGATTGGGCGAACTGGGACGAGGTCATGGCGGTCGAGCCGAAGCAACTGCCGCCGGAGAAATCACGTCGCGTGAAGCGCCCGCGCCCTGGTCATGCAGATTTGGCTGGTGGCTTGAAATACGATGCGCGCGATCTGCGCAATGTGCTCGAGCGCGCGTCAGCGCGTGAGACGGCTGCGCGCGTAGCATGCGGGGCGCTTGCGAAGCAGTTGCTCGCCGATTTTGGCATTGAGATTCGCAGTCACGTAATTCAA
>DATBSG010000349.1:0-14112 GCA_036559945.1 Pyrinomonadaceae bacterium | reverse complement strand
GGATCGCTTCGGCTGACTACATATCAACACGTAAGGCCCCCATCTTGGCCCCATCTTGAGCGTTGGAGCATTCAGTGTCACGATTGTGAAAGAAGAGCGATTCAACACTACTCGATGAAACCGCCGCATCTCGCGTGGGGGGTGGGGACATCTTAGCAACTTTCTTTCTGAGGCCGGCGACTTGAATGCTCGGCGGGCTCGAAATGATGTGCGACCTTGGACGCCGGAAAATCAGGTCTTAAGCTCGGGCTTCGCCTCACTCGACCTGTCGCCAACAAATAAGCGCATTCTTTTTTGGCCTCATACTTCGTTGGAGCTTACGTCTTGAAGAATATCAGCCCCTCGGTGGTCCAGCTCCTGTCCTAAGATGGGCTTGTGCAAACCGTCTCGCGAGTTGAGTGCACCAAGCGGGCCAGCCGCTTCTCATAAGCTTCACGAACGATCTTCACGTCCTCCAACAAGAGCGGCAACTCATCGAGCGAGAGCGCTTGCGGGCCATCGACAAGTGCCCGGTTAGGTGCGGGGTGAAAATCCACCAGCACCATATTCGCGCCGGCGATTAGACCTTGGGCCGTCGCGTGCATAACGTCGAGGATTCCTTCAGGGCCGCGAGTGCGTGAGCCGATGCCGTGGGAAGGATCTATGCAGACCGGCATTCGCGTCAGACGTTTCACCACTGGCACGTGGGCAAAGTCAAGAGAATTGCGGTGCGGGTCGCCCATATTCGTCTTGACTCCGCGCAGGCCGAAGATGACCTTGCGATTGCCTTCGCTGGCGAGATATTCCGCGGCGTTGAGAGATTCGCTCAAAGTAATTCCGAAACCGCGCTTGAGCAGCACCGGGAATTCTTTTTGCCGTCCCACGATTTTCAGCAACTCGAAATTTTGGGTGTTACGCGTGCCGATTTGAAGCATCACACCCGTCGGCTCACCCGTTTCGCGCAGGGCTTCGTGAATCTCATCGATGTGCGATTCATGTGTGACCTCCATGGCGATGACCTTAATTCCATATTTGCCGGCGAGATCGAAAACGTAAGGCAGGCATTCCTTCCCGTGGCCCTGAAATGAATACGGACTAGTGCGCGGTTTGTAAGCACCCATGCGTGTGCACACCTGACCATGCTCACGCAATGCTTTCATCATCAACTCGACATGCTCGCGCGTATCGACGGCGCATAGTCCAGCGAAAACATGCAGTGTGTCCTGGCCAAAGTGCAGTCCCCGATAATCGAAATGCGCCGGCCGATGATCGTCGCGGTGGCGGCCCAGCACGCGGTATTCTTCGGACACCCGGACGACTCGCTCGACGCCGGGCAGGCTTTTCATGTCCTCGACTGGAATCGCCGACGTGTTCCCGATCAAGTAAATCTCAGTCAGCGTTTGCTCAGTCCCCACTTCGCGATGAACGCGCAACCGAATGTCTGGCAAACGAGAGAGCTGAGCCATCAGTTGCCGGTACTTGCTGCTTTCGGGATCGATGTTTGGAGTTAGGATCAGGATCATGACTTTGGTCCTGGGTCTTATTCAATTCGCCGGTACTTGCGCCGATCGGTACTCGCCCAGAATTCGAGTTTCGACGCGACCAACCTTCAGCTCATTCAATGTGTCGATGACTTCTGCATCGCTTGTTGAACCTCGCACGTCCAAAAAGAAACAGTATTCCCAGGGCCGCCCTTTTACGGGGCGCCCTTCGATCTTGAGCAGATCAATTCCTCTCCGGGCAAAAGGTTCGAGCGCGCTGTGCAACGCGCCAGGCTGATGTGGAAGCTCGATGACCAGCGAGAGTTGGTCCGCGGCTTCTGCGAAATCCTTGCCGGGCGATAACAGGAAAAAACGCGTGTAGTTTTCACTGCTGTCCTCTAAATGCTCGCGTAGTATCACCCCGCCGTATTTCTCGGCTGCGCGCCTGCCCGCGATGGCTGCGCGCGTCAGGTCGCCTTGAGCCATGATGCGCGCGACGCTGCCGGCTGTGTCTTCTGCCGCAACGCGCCTGATTTGCGGATTCGCAGCCAGGAATCGGCCGCATTGATCGAGGGCAACCGGATGGGATTCGGCGGCGGCGATCATTTCGAAAGATGAGCCCGGGCGCCCGATCAGACAGTGACTAACAGGAATAATGACCTCACTGATGACGAAGAGTTTGCTGTCCAGGAGTTGATCGAAAGATGGGTGGACAAAGCCGGCGATGCTGTTTTCTATCGGGACCAGGATATAGTCGGCGGATTTATCGCTAATAGCCGCAAAGAGCGATTCGAAAGTCGGACGGTCCACGAGGGTTATCTGCTCGCCCAAAAGCTTTACCGCCGCCGCCTCGCTAAAAGCGCCTGGCGCTCCCTGGAAGGCTACCCGAACTCGATCGAGTCTGGGCACAGTTTCGGCGGCGTTCGATTCGGTAGTTGCGCGAGTTTGAATCCGTCGCGATTCATGAATGATCGCGCGAAACAGCTCGACCACCGCACGATCGTCGAGTGGCCCTTCGTTCGCTTCACACATTCGCTCGATCACCTCGCGCTCGCGGGTGTGATCGCAAAGGTGCACGCCTGCGTCTTTCTTCGATTCGCCGACTTTGAGGGCCAACGCCGTCCGCTGATTCAGCAGGCGAAGCAATCCAAGATCAAGGGTGTTAATTTTGGCTCGCCACTGTCCGACGCTCATTCAACATTCCTCCCAAGAAAAAAGCCAGCCGCAAACTCACTCAAGAGGTCGCGGCTGGCTCGATATCTTTCGCTGCGTTTTCTTTACGTCTTCACGTCATCGCGCGCGCACATCACCAGTCCCGCCTCCTCAAAGAAGAAGCGGTAGGTAAAGACGAAATAGCTCGATTGGCGACAGTACATTTGTTGAGGCAAATCAATAACTGACGACGGCAATATACGAACTCCCCGCGGCGCTGTCAATTTCACGCTCTTGCCGCTTCGCTGACAAATTGCATTTCCCCGGATGTCGGATCCGTGATGGCGCCGAGGCTGCTGCTGCTTACCTGGCTCGCGTATTTTGCCAGAACGCCGCGCAAGTAGCGGGGCGCAGGCGGCCGCCACTTCGCGCGACGGGCCGCCAATTCTTTGTCGGAAATATTAAGCTGAAGCAGGCGAGCCCCCGCGTCGATTGTAACTGAGTCGCCTCCCTCGATCAGCGCGATCGCTCCGCCAACCGCGGCCTCAGGCGCAATATGTCCCACCACCAGGCCGTAAGTACCACCAGAAAATCGTCCATCGGTGATCAGGCCGACCGAGTCCCCGAGTCCGGCGCCAATGATCGCGGAAGTCGGAGCCAGCATTTCGCGCATTCCCGGGCCGCCCTTAGGTCCTTCATAGCGAATAACGATCACATCGCCGCGTTTGATCCGTCCTGAAAGAATTGCTGTCAGGCAGTCCTCCTCCGAATCGAATACGCGCGCCGGGCCGGTGATGAGGTGACTCTTCACTCCCGTAATCTTTGCCACCGCTCCTTCGGTTGCGAGATTACCCTTCAGGATCGCGAGATGGCCCTGCGGATAAACCGGATTGGCCCACCTGCGGATCACATCCTGATCGGCCCGCGGCTCATCGGGAATGTCTTTCAGCGCTTCGCCAACGGTTTGACCGCTGATTGTCATTGCATCGCCGTGTAGTCTGTTATGTACCAGCAGTATCTTCATCACCTGCGGAATTCCGCCGGCCCGGTGCAGGTCTGTGGTGACGTAACGTCCCGACGGTTTCAAATCGCAAAGCACCGGAACGCGCGCGCGAATCTCTTCGAAATCGTCAAGCGCCAGTGGCACATCGGCGGCGTGAGCGATCGCCAGTAAATGCAGTACCGCATTCGTCGAGCCGCCTACGGCCATCACCACCGCAATCGCGTTTTCGAGAGCCTTTTTTGTAAGGATGTATCGCGGAAGAATCTGACGGCGAATTGCTTCGGCCAGAACTTCTCCTGAGCGTGCGGCGCTTTCAGCCTTCTCGTCGTCTTCAGCCGCCATTGTGGAAGAGTAAGGCAGACTCAAACCCAGCGCTTCGATGGCTGAAGACATTGTGTTTGCAGTGAACATCCCACCGCAGGAACCCGCTCCAGGACATGCTTGCCGCTCAACATCCAACAATTCTTTTTTGCCTATGCGTTGAGCACAGTACTGGCCGACCGCTTCGAAAGCGCTGACGATGGTAAGGTCTTGTCCGTCGTAGTGGCCGGCCTTGATCGTACCGCCGTAGACAAAGATGGATGGAATATTCAAGCGCGCAATTGCTATTAGCGCGCCCGGCATATTCTTATCGCAGCCACCCACGGCAAGCAAACCGTCCACGCTCTGCGCCTGGCAGACAGTCTCAATTGAATCGGCAATCACTTCGCGCGAGACAAGGCTATACTTCATGCCTTCGGTACCCATCGAGATGCCGTCGCTGACCGTGATTGTTCCAAAGACCTGGGGCATTGTGCCTGCATTCTTTAATGAAGCGACAGCTCGCTGCGCCAGAATGTTCAGACCCATATTGCAGGGCGTGAGTGTACTGTAGCCATTTGCGACCGCGACAATCGGCTTATCAAAGTCGGCATCGCCAAAGCCAACCGCGCGCAGCATGGCCCGATTCGGCGTGCGTTCTACCCCCGCTGTTATGGTTCGGCTTCTCGCGTTGTGCATCACACTGCCCAAAGAAACTGATCGGGATCGGCGTGGAGAGATCGATCGGATCCGGTGAGCCAGTCGCTGCGCCTGGGGGCGCAGATGTCCAGCGCCACAGTGTCTTCCAGCGCTTCGGATGAATGCTCGATTCCCGGTGGAATGTTAAGTACCTGGTTTGCCGCCAAAGTCACTGAGCCGCCCGGCAAATCGAAGCGCCACTTACCATTGAGCACGATAATCATCTCTTCGTTTTCATGACGGTGAGCATGCGTAACTGCTCCTTCCTTAACTTCAACCCGCGCCACGGTGATGTTTTCCCCGACCGCGACTTTTCTTAGATAGAGATCGGTGATCTCTTCACCCGTCATCGAATCCCAATCGTAGACGTCCATGCTCTCCTCCTTGCTAATTCCTGGCTTTATCCACCAAACGGCCCTCCGCCAGCCAGGGCATCATTCCACGAAGTTGCGCGCCGACTCGCTCGATTTGATGTCCGCGAGTTTGCTCGTCAAGTTCCACAAACCGCGCCCGGCCGTTGCGGTTTTCTTTCATCCATTCGTGAGCGAAGGCGCCGGATTGAACTTCGTCCAGCAGACTCTTCATGCGGCGCTTTGTTTCGTCATTGATCACCGCCGGGCCCCGCGTCATATCGCCATACTGGGCGGTGTTCGAAACCGAATAACGCATCTCAGAAATGCCGCCTTCGTACATTAGATCAACGATCAATTTCATTTCATGCAGGCATTCGAAGTAAGCCATCTCAGGCGCATAGCCGGCTTCGACCAACGTCTCAAAACCGGCTTTGATTAGCGAGGTCAAACCGCCACAAAGTACCGCCTGCTCGCCAAACAAGTCTGTTTCGGTCTCTTCGCGAAAATCTGTTTCGATAATTCCGGCGCGCCCGCCGCCAATGGCGGAAGCGTAAGCCAACGCAATCTTTTTGGTTGCGCCTTCCGGATCCTGGTGCACCGCGAGCAGACACGGCACGCCGGCGCCCCGCTGATATTCGCGTCGGACCAGGTGTCCCGGTCCTTTCGGCGCAACCATAAAGACGTTCACGTCTTCCGGCGGTTTGATAAATCCGTAATGGATGGAAAAACCGTGCGAAAACGCAAGATACTTTCCCGGAGTCATTGATTCGGCGATCTCGCGCGCGTAAACATCTGGCGCGAATTCATCCGGCACAAGCATCATCACGATGTCGGCTTCAGCCGCAGCTTGCGCGACCGGTCGCACCCGCAAGCCCGCCGCTTCAGCCTTTGCGAAAGAACTGCTGTCCGCGCGCAATCCGACGGTAACATTGCAGCCGGAGTCGCGCAGGTTATTCGACTGTGCGAACCCCTGGCTTCCATAGCCGATGATCGCTACCCTTTTCTCGCGCAGCAGGGCAGGGTTGGTGTCTTTGTCGTAATAGATTTTCATTGCTTCGATCCTTTTTCGCTTCAAGGTCTCATTAACACCTCGCTTCAGCGAGGTGTTTGAGCAGAGTTATCTTTCTTTTTGCGGAGCCGTTTTAGCGGCTTCTCGGTAAATCGCTGAAACGGTTCGTACTGGTCTTTGCGATCTTCGGTCACCTCGCTGAAGCGAGGTGTGAATGAGAAGCTCTCGAAATCAAACTGGCTCATTCCTTGCCACAACGCTTCAAGAAACACCCCTTCTCTCAACTCGTGGCGACCGCAAACACATCTTCCTCCAGCTCGTCAGTAGTCACAGTTTCCAGATTCGACAAACGGCCAATCGCAATCCGCCCCGTGCGCGTGATCTCGTTAATTCCGATCGGCTTCAGCATTTCGATAAACGTGTCCACTTTCTCTTTGTTGCCTGAAGCTTCGACAACGATTTGACTGTGCGAAATATCGACAACCTTGGCGCGAAAGACTCCCACCAGATTCAAGACCTCCTGTCGCTGCAGTCCAGCCTCGGCGTTGACTGTAATCAATGCCATTTCGCGCTCAATGTGCGGGCGCGTCGTGACATCCTGCACGTCACGCACCCGCGCCAGCCGTGCGCACTGCTTGACTATCTGATCGATGGTGCGATCGTCCCCGCGCGTCACGATCGTCACCCGCGCCCACTGCGGGTCGAGCGTTGCTCCCACTGAAATTGTTTCGATGTTGAACCCGCGCGCGCTGAACAACCCGACGATGCGCGAAAGCTCGCCCGGCTGATCACTGACCACGATGGAAAGCGTGTGACGCATTGTCGATTTGCAATCCCTCAAACTCCCTCACTCTGAAAAATCATGTCGCGCGAGCTGGCGCCCGCCGGCACAATCGGAAAGACGTTCTCTTCTTTTTCCACGACGACGTCGATTACCGAAACGCCATCATGCTCGAGGCCAGCTGCTAAAACTTCAGTCAATTCGTCAGGCCTTGAAGCGCGACGCGCGAACGCTCCATAAGCGTCCGCTAATTTGACGAAGTCCGGCGCCACTGACAAATCCACTTCCGAATACGTCCGTTCATGGAACATCTCTTGCCACTGCCGCACCATGCCGAGATAACCGTTGTTCATGATCAGAACTTTTACCGGCAGCTCGTATTGCACGGCGGTCGCCAACTCCTGATTCGTCATCTGAAAACCACCATCACCGACGACGGCAATCACAAGTCGATCTCGAAAGGCCAATTGCGCTCCTATGGCTGCCGGAACTCCGAAGCCCATGGCTCCCAAACCGCCGCTGGTGATCCATTGGCGCTCTCGCTTGAACGGATAGAACTGCGCGGCCCACATCTGGTGCTGTCCGACATCGGACGCGACGATTGCTTCACCGCCCGTTAAGCGATGCAATTCGCGAATGACATGTTGTGGCTTGATCTGATCGCGGGACCCGGAAAATCGCAGTGGCTGTTCGCGCTGCCAATTACGCAACTGATCCCACCATTGAGACCTTTGGGCAATGCTGCGAACAATCTCCGCGTGATCGCGAGCAGAGATTTCCTCTCGTAAAGCTTTTAGCGCCTGACGCGCGTCCGCGATCAACGAAAGGTCCGGCATTCGATTCTTGCCCACGTTAGCCGGGTCAATGTCGATGTGAATCACACGCGCGTGTGGCGCAAACGTGGCCAGCTTTCCCGTGACCCGATCATCAAAGCGCACGCCGACCGCGATCAGCAGATCGCTTTCCGCCACGGCCATATTCGCCGCGTACGTGCCGTGCATGCCAAGCATGCCTAACGAGAGATTGTGCGCCGACGGAAATCCGCCCAAGCCCATCAGCGTCGGCGTGACGGGCAACTGTAAGTATTCCGCCAGGGCCAGGAGTTCTTCGGAAGCGCCAGAGTTGACGATGCCGCCGCCCACGTACATGACGGGACGTTCGGCTTGCAGAATCTGCGAAGCGGCCCGACTCAGCGCGCGCCTGTCCGGGCGCGTAACGCCCTCTCTAATTGGAAATCGAATATGATCGAGTCGCGAATAAGAGGCTTGCGCCGCTGATACGTCTTTCGGAATGTCAATTACGACCGGTCCAGGTCTTCCCGTGCGCGCCAGATGAAAAGCCTCGTGAACGACGGCGGCGAGATCATGGACGTCGCGCACCAGATAGTTGTGCTTAACGCACGGCCGAGTGATGCCCACTGTGTCGACTTCTTGAAAAGCATCCGTGCCGATCAATCGCAGGGGAACTTGTCCCGTAATGACGACAATCGGCGTCGAATCCATGTAAGCGTTGGCAATGCCGGTGATCGCGTTAGTGGCGCCAGGGCCGGACGTGACCAGCGCGACGCCCACTCGTCCTGAAGCTCGGGCGTATCCTTCGGCCATATGAACAGCGCCCTGCTCGTGCCGCACCAGGTAATGAGTGATGCGATCGCGTGCTCGCCACAACTCATCATAAATGTGCAGCACCGCGCCGCCCGGGTACCCGAAGATCGAATCGACGCCTTCGTGCACGAGCGCATCGATCAGAATCTCAGCACCGCGCGGCGCAGACTGCTCGCACTGAAGAGAAAGCGAATCTGGATACGTGGAAAGGGCTGGTTGAGCGCTCATGCTGTCCTTCAGATCCGAAAAACAAAGCCACCAACTATCTGTTGATGGCCTTGGATTCGATGAGCTTTCCGCTTTTCGTCACCGCGCGAAAAAGCTGAAGCTCATCGTTTAATAATTACTGTAAGCACCCGGTGAACTCTACATTCTTCTTGACTCGTTGCCCAATAAAAAATTTTTTGGTCCACATAAATGGAAGCGAGCTTCTCGCAAAGTTGGTTTAATGACCCGTCCGGTATGTTAGGATCAGCCGCTGATAATCTTTAGGACATGGAACTAACTCAACTCGAATTCTTTCGGACTGTCATCGAGGAAGGTAGCTTTTCGAAAGCTGCCGAGCGCGTCTATCGCACTCAACCTGCCGTGAGCATCGCGGTCCGCCGTTTGGAAGAGGAGATTGGCGCGCCCCTCTTTGACCGATCGCAGAAAGCGCCCGCTCTCACCGAAGTAGGCGAGTTGATTTACGACTACGCCAAACGAATCCTCTCCCTGCGTGATCAGGCGCTGCAGGGTGTGGCGGAGTTGAAGACGCTAAAGCGAGGGCGCGTCCGGATCGGAGCTAACGAGAGCACTTCGCATTATCTTCTGCCGCAAATAATTCTCGATTACCGAAAGCATTATCCGGACGTGATGGTCGAAATCTTCGGTCATTCATCGGATCAATTACCACGCAAAGTGCTGGACGGGAATGTCGACTTTGCCTTGATGGCCTTCGAGCCGGTTGACAGCGACCTCGAATCTTTTCCGGTG
Organism: Pyrinomonadaceae bacterium; assembly: GCA_036559945.1. Lineage (GTDB taxonomy): Bacteria > Acidobacteriota > Blastocatellia > Pyrinomonadales > Pyrinomonadaceae > UBA11740. Next base: position 4,776 of record DATBSG010000349.1, on the reverse strand, counting down.
CTCAGGGACGAACTGGTCCTTATCATGAATCCTGACCACCAGTTGGCGAAGCGTGGATCCGTCACAGTTGCACAACTCGGTAACGAATCTTTCCTGGCTCATAACGTCAAGACGGGCTCGCGGCAAAGAGTGATCGAGACTTTCGCGCAGCATCACACACCGCTCAACATCACGCTTGAGCTGGCGACAATTGAAACCATCAAACGCTTTGTGCAATTGAGAATTGGCCTCGGCTTCGTGCCGCGGATGTGTGTGGCTGAGGAGCTGCAGCGGGGCAGTCTTGTTACGGTGCCGGTACAGGATTTAAGTTACGAGCGCACGCTTTGGGCAACACATCGGCGCGAGATGACTTTCTCGCACGCGGCCGCGCAATTTCTCAAACTCTTGAGCAAACAAGCCAAAAACCAATTCAGAAAGTAAATGATCCGCGTACTTTTTTGGAGTGCTCTTCCACGGTTTTTCAGAACAAGCCGTTGAAACGGCTCGCGCTTTTTCAAGCATCGATGACCACCTCGCTGAAGCGAGGTGAGAATAATAATTAAATTGAACCAGCACAGTAAATTGACATTCCGAGCGCATGTGTGCGATAAAGTCATTCGCGTTTGGGAAAGATCTTTTGAAACGAGTATCGTGGCGATTTAAGGCGACTTGCTCCACGTAAAAAACTGCTAAAGAGCTGCTGAGGTTTTCCCGAGCTATCATGGAACCCCGCGCACTCTTGAGGCGCGGGGTTTTTCTTTTGCTCCGCACTCGCTTAGGAGTTTGAGCCTACCAATCGCCACGCAGACTTTAAGGAGACTGCGATGGCCACAATTGAAGAACCCAATATTCTTGATGTCGAGAGGGCTGCACCCTCCCTAACTGTCGGGCTATTGCCCGATTACCACCTCGAAACAATTGCTTTGCACGCCGGCACTCCGCCGGATCCAACCACCGGCGCCATGCTCACGCCGATCTATCAGACGACGACTTACCGGCAGGAGAGAGTTCGAGAGGACAAGGGATTCACCTACAGCCGCGCGGCCAATCCCACCGTGTCCGCGCTCGAGCGGCGGCTCGCGGCACTGGAAGGCGCTGAGTTCTGCACTTGTTATGCGAGCGGTTTGGCGGCCACGACGGCCTTGTGTTTGGCGCTGTTGCGCGCCGGCGATCGCGCTGTCGTTTCCCAGGCAGTATACGGCGGCACGGTGCGACTCTTTGAAAGAGTGCTGGCGCAGTTCGATGTGCAAGTCGAGTTTGTCGATACCTCAAATGAAACCGACCTCGCCGACTCATTGAAATCAAAGCCCCGGTTTGTTTTTATCGAAACTCCTGCAAATCCAACTCTCAAACTAACGGACATTCAACTAGCGGCGCAGTTGGCTCACGAAGCAGGCACGTTGCTCGTGGTGGATAACACTTTGTTGACGCCCGCGCTGCAACGTCCGTTCGATTTCGACGCTGACGTCGTGCTGCATTCGACGACGAAGTTTATCGACGGACACAACGCGACCGTGGGAGGGGCGCTGATTACGCGCGATGCAGAACTGCAAGAGCGTTTCGCTTTTACCCGCAAGGCGACAGGTGCGATCCAATCTCCATTTCCGGCGTGGTTGACCTTGCAGGGAGTCAAGACGCTGCCGTTGCGGATGGCGCAACAATCCGCGAACGCTCTGCGTGTCGCAGAGTTTCTGAAACAACATTTGCGAGTGGAGCGCGTCAACTATCCCGGTCTGGAATCATTTCCGCAAATTGAATTGGCGCAACGCCAGCAACGAACCGGTGGCGCACTGATCTCTTTCGAGGTGCAGGGCGGCACTGGTGCCGGAATTCGTCTGATGCATTCCGTGCGCCTGTGCGCGCTCGCGGAAAATCTCGGCGCGGTCGAAACGATCATTACGCATCCGGCGTCGATGACGCATGCGGATATGCCGGTTGAGCACCGCGCGGCCGCCGGGATCTCCAATGGCCTGGTGCGTCTGTCGGTCGGGCTGGAAGATCCCAACGATCTGATTCGCGACCTCGATCAGGCGCTGGCGAAGGCCAGTTAGGTTGCATTGACCAAAAGGACAAGCGTGATGGCAAAGAAATCCACGATCGTAGTGCTGAAGTTTGGTAGTTCGGTTTTGCGAGGTGAAGAGGATCTGCCAACCGTGGTTCATGAAATCTACCGTTGGTGGCGAGACGGCGCGCAGGTGATTGCCGTGGTCTCGGCATTTGGCGACACCACGGATGAGTTGATGCGCCGCGCGGAAAAGATCTGCGCGCATCCCTGCCAATCAGTTTTGCCAAGTTTATTGGCCACCGGTGAATCGACCTCGGCGGCGTTGCTGGCGCTGGCATTGAAGAAAGCCGGCATCGCAGCGCGCCTGCTTGACGAAGTGCAGGCAAAGCTACGGACGGTCAGCGGTAGCACCGATGCGGTTCCGGTGGCGGTTGATGTACCAAGGCTGGTTCGTGAATCTGAACGCGCCGTCGTGGTGCTTCCTGGGTTTGTTGGTCGAGATGAAAGCGGGGACAGAACGGTTCTCGGCCGGGGCGGCTCAGACCTGACCGCACTGTTCCTTGCGCATCAATTGCAGGCGCGGTGCGTGCTCATCAAAGATGTTGACGGCCTCTACACCAGTGATCCTGCTTTGAGCGTTTCACCCATGTCGCGTTTCACGCATGCCTCCTACGACACTGCGATTCGACTTGGCGGCAGGGTTGTGCAAACCAAGGCGGCGCGCTTTGCTGCCGCCAACAAAGTTCATTTCAGTATCACCTCAATCGGCGCACAGGACGAAACTGAAGTCGGGCCGGTTGCCGATCGACTCGGCGTCGTGGATTCTCCACTCGAACCGTTGCGAGTCGCGCTGCTCGGTTGCGGCACTGTCGGCGAGGGAGTTTTTGAACGGATCAAAGCCTTCCCGAATCTGTTTACGTTGACGGGAGTCGGTACGCGCACCGGACAGCGCGCGAGAGCCGCGAGCGTACCGGACAGGTTGATCACTTCAGACCTGGAAGGCCTAATTGAAGGACCCTGTGACGTGGTTATCGAGTTGATCGGAGGAGTGAATCGAGCTGGATCACTGATCGAGCAATCGCTGAGACTTGGCCGCGCGGTCGTGACTGCGAACAAGGCGTTGGTCGCGCAGTCATGTGATCTCTTTGAACGTCTCGCCCACGAAAACAAATCGACGTTCAAATACAGCGCGGCGGTTGGCGGCTGTATGCCGGCGATCGAGACAGTCAGGCGGGCGAGGGAGCGCGGGCCACTGCGAAGTATTCGCGGCGTCCTGAATGGCACGTGCAATTTCGTGATCGATCAAATCGCAACCGGCAGCAGTTTCGACGACGCTGTGCGCGAGGCACAGAGAGCAGGGTATGCAGAAGCCAATCCAGGTTTAGACCTTGACGGTATCGATGCCGCACAGAAGCTCGTCTTGCTCGCGCGGGTGGCGTTCAATATCAACCTTCCGCTGCGCTCAATTTCGCTGGAGGGCATTCGAGCTTTGAATAGCGAAGCGATTCGGAGTGCGCACGAGCGTGGTCGCACTGTGCGGCTGGTCGCAGAGTGTCGCCAGACATCGGCTGGTTTAGTCGAGGCGAGCGTGCGGCCGATCGAATTAACGTTTGATCACCCGTTGGCCCAGGTGCAGGGTGTCGAGAACCGACTTGTCGTCGAGCCTGAGGTTGGCGAGCCGATCGTTACTTCCGGTGCGGGTGCCGGACGATGGCCCACCACGGAAGCGGTCGTGGCCGATCTGCTCGACGTTGTCGGCGCCCATTCAGCTCGAGATGTGCGATTGGAGGCATGCGCATGAAGCCAGGTGTGTCGACTTGCCAAAGCTTAGTTAAAAGAAGCGAATGCCAGCGCGGCCAGAAGTCCCCATCTTAGCCCCATCCGGCTAGTTGAGGTCGAACCGATCTTTGATACACCACAGTCGAACTTGTTGCTACCAGATGAGTTGCCGGGTTTGCGGAAGTGAGGTGAGGAACGACAAAATCTATACCCAGTCCGTTGCGTTTGATTGAAGGTTAAAGACGCGTAGTGATAAATGGTTGAGTCGCTTGTAGTTCTAGTCGCAAAAAGTTTCGTTCGAAAGCTGCCGCTTCGCAACAAAAGTCCGTTGCGAATTTCATCAAAGTCAGAAAGTGAAACTGTAACTTATTGAAAAGATTGGTGCCGAGGTTGGGAGTCGAACCCACACGACCTTACGGTCAACGGATTTAAGAACGTTGCAGAGGGTTCCACGTAGTCTGACGAAACGATATGAGCCAGTATTTACGCGCCTAGCGGTCGTCAACGGATCGCTTCGGCTGGCTATATATCAAAACGTAAGGTCCCCATCTTGGCCCCATCTTCATCCTTAAAAAGGAATGTGCCGTGTCGCCGCCGTGAAAGAGAGGCGAACTATTGTAAATTCAATGGAACTCGGCGGCATGGATAGCACTCTACCGCACTTAGAAGACTCACAGGGATCCTTATTGGACGTTTAATGGACGCGCGATTAGAAAAGCAATTTTCAAAGCTTATGACGATCAGCAAGCGGCGTCAGTCTGAATGTCGTTGGCTCTTGGCTTCGCCACTCCGATGCGCGGCAAGATGTTTTTGGGATGCGGCGGTCTGAGACGTCTTTGGTCGTGGCGCCGCGTGAGAAAAGGTTTGGCCGTCGCCCCATTAATGGGGCTCCATAGCAATTCTTATTTCTCACCCAGGCGCGTAAACGCCTGGGCTAGAGAAAACATTAGGATGTAATTAGGTCCCCACTCGCCAGCGCCAGGCCGACGCTCTGGACGATGCGCCTGAATCTC
>DATBSG010000348.1:0-5849 GCA_036559945.1 Pyrinomonadaceae bacterium | reverse complement strand
ACGGCGCCGGCAAATCTACTTTGCTGCGCGCGCTGAACGGCAACGTTGCGCCCATTGGCGGAGAAGTTTTGCTGGAGGGAAAGCCTTTGCGCAGTTACGCGCGGCGTGTGATCGCTCGCCACGTGGCCGTCGTTGCGCAGGAGACCGAGCTGCGATTCCCGGTCACGGTGATGGAGTTCGTGATCGGCGGACGCTACGCGTGGTCGAGCGCGTGGGGCTGGGAGAGCGAGCGGGACGTGGAAATTGCGCGCGCTATTTTGCACGAAACTGAACTCGATGGATTTGAGGCGCGCTTGATGAATGAGCTGTCCGGCGGCGAAAGACAGCGCGCGGTACTGGCGAGAGCGCTGGCGACCGAAGCAAAGGTGTTTCTGCTCGATGAGCCGACCGCGAATCTCGATCTCGCGCACCAAGCCACCATGTTGCGGCTGCTTCGCCATCGCTGTGACCGCAACCAAACGGCGGCGGTCGTCGTCACGCACGATGTGAATCTCGCCGCTGAGTTTTCGGATCGCGTGATGCTTCTGAAGGGTGGCCAGACAATCGCGTTTGGGTTGCCTCGGGAAGTGCTGACGCCCGAATTATTGATACAAGCTTTTGGCTTGCAAGTGCTGGTGGACGCGCATCCCGTGTCGGGCGCTCCGCGCATCACGCCGGTGCACATGCAAGGATGAACTCAACGGATGAAGGATGAGGGATGAAAGATGAAAAAGTATCTGCTTCTTGTACTGATCATTGCGATTGCGGCAACTGCTCATGGCCAAAGCGGCGCGACTCTTAGCGGCCGCGTCACCGACCAGCGCGACGCGAGCATTGCCGGCGCTGAAGTCCGTTTGACGACACGGGCGGGCACCAACTCAACGACTTCTACAGACGCGAGCGGAAGTTTCGTATTCAGCAACGTCGCTCCCGGCACTTACATCCTGGAAGTTAAAGCTCCAGGATTTGCGTCTCAGGCGACGGCAATTAAGGTGACACATGGTCAATCGCTGGCGCAGAACGTGCGGCTGCCAATCGAAGCAGTGAATGAGATCGTCGTCGTAACACCAAACGGAACGCCGCAGCAAATTGACGAAACATCCAAAGCGATCACTGTGCTCGACGCTCAGACGATCGAAGCCAAACGCGAGACCGGACTAAGTGAAAGCCTGCGCGGCATCCCCGGCGTGCGCGTGCAACAACAGGGCTCACCCGGCGCGTTGACGAGCGTGCGCTTGCGCGGACAGCGACCGTTTGACACGGCCGTGCTGCTCGACGGTCTGCGAGTGCGCGATGCTTCAGACATCAACGGTTCAGCCGTGCCGTTCTTTTCTGATTTGGTCCCGAGTGATCTCGACCGCGTTGAAGTGCTGCGCGGCTCAGGTTCGTCCATCTACGGCACGAATGCGATTGGCGGAGTGATCAATCTGGTTTCCGCGGCCACCGCCGGCGATCGTAATTTTGAATTTGGATTTGACGGCGGCAGTCTCGCGCTGTTTCGCGAACGGCTCCGCGGGTCGGGCAGTCTCGGAAAGCGTGCCGGCTACAGTTTCGATCTGTCGCGGTTCGATGTACGCCGCGGCGTGGATGGCCATGACGAATACGGCAAAACCGCCGGTTCTGGTCGCGTGCAAATCCACCCGACGCGCTCTTCAATCCTGGCCCTCAACTTTTATGGCACTACTTCAAATGCGCGCATTAACGACAGTCCATTTGCGCTACCCGCGGCCTTCACCAGCGGCCAATTTCCGAATGCTGTTGAAGGCACGACTTTTCATTCGGACATAAATAATCCGGACGAAGGCCGGCGCAATAGGCTGTTGATTGCTTCGGTTCGGCTCAGCGATCAGGTTAGCGATAAGTTGTCCTACACGGTCGCTTACCAACACGTTGGCTCGCGACGAAGAAACTACAACGGCCCGCAAATCGATCCGCGCTTCGCGCAGTTCTACCCGTTTGGAGATTTTGCATTTGTTGCAGTGAACAACGGCTCGACCGATACATTCGACGCGCGCACAAGTCTTCGCCTTGGGCGGCACAATCTGGCCACTGCTGGATTCGAGTACGAGCGCGAGTCGATCTTTCAATCGAATACACCGTCCTTCAGCGCGTTCAATAACACGACTGATCGACAGCGAACGATAGCGGTGTTTGCGCAGGATCAGATTTTCGCTCTCAACGATCGTTTGCAGATTTCGTTTGCGGCGCGCGGCCAGTGGTTTAGTGTTCGCGCGGCTGATCGGCCCGGCTTCCTGAATTCCGTCAAGCCGGAAAATTCAATCACTGGCGATGGCTCGATCGCTTATTTCATTCGATCGACCGGCACAAAACTGCGTGCGCACGTTGGCAATGGCTTTCGCGCGGCTTCTTTGTTTGAAAGGTTCGGCGCGGGCACGTTCGCTCAGGTCGGCTTCGTTCGGTTTGGTGATCCAACGTTGCGGGCCGAACAATCGATCAGCGTCGATGGCGGACTCGATCAGCGCGTCGCCCACGATCGCGCACGTTTTGGCGCGACTTACTTCTACACGCATCTCCAGCGCGTGATCGCATTCAATTCGTTCTTCGTTGTCGACCCGCTCGGCTTGGGCAGGTTCAGCGGATACGAGAACCGGCCGGGTGGTTTGTCCCGCGGCGTGGAAACATATCTGGAAGCAGCACCGTGGCGCGGCGCGGATTGGCGTGCGTCGTACACTTTCACGAACAGCGATCGGCTGGTGAGGGGACGCGGTCTCCAACCCGAGTATGTTATTCCCAAACACCTGTTCGGCCTGACGATGAATCAACGCTACCGCGCAATCATCTTCAGCTTCGATCTCAATCGCACCGGCTCATACATCGCGCCGATCTTTGAAAACGACTTTCCCTTTCGCACGGCCGAGCTCAGTTTTCCGGGGTACACGAAGGCCGATCTATTCGTCAGTTATCAGCGGCGGACCTCGGAACGCGTGACACTCACGTTCTTTGGTGGGGCCGACAATCTGTTCGATGTGAAGTACTTCGAGAACGGATTTCGCGCGCCGGGCGTCATGGCGCGTGGTGGACTGACTGTGAGAGTGAAATGAATACAGCGCGCCGCGGCCTCGGCGAATCAAATTCCGAGGCCGCAGTGGCTAGTATTCTCAGTTAAAGAAAGGCGCCTACGCTTCTTTTCCGCCCAACAGGCCGCCGATCAGGAAGATGATGCCGAGCAGGATGTGGATAATGTGATCCACTTTCCCGAGCATCAACAGTGTCCCGATGCTGAACATGTGATCGGCGCCAGTCCCCAAGAACCATCCGGCCACGCCCAGCAACAGGTAGACGATACCGAAGATGAGGCAGAACCCTTTCGCCGCGCCGGCGGAGCCTGCGAAGCCAAAGTACAAAGCGATCGCTCCGGACACAATATGCACAAGGTTTTGAACCGGCGTAAGGTGCGCACCGAGAAGAGTCGGCGCGACGAATCCCGCGATTCCGACCAATACAAATACGACACCGAGGATCTTGCAAATAGTCTTTGCCATGATCTTTGTTGTTCCTCCTATGAAAACAGTCAACGCCGCCTACGGATCCGCAGCGGAGTCCGCGGCTCTGCTCAATACCGAGGTTTCGTGAACGCGGCGGATTTTACACCAAACACCGTCGCCAATAACACATTTTTCTTTTTCCCGGACGCGGAACTCGTGGCGAGCTTGATCTTTACTGGTAATGGGGGAATAATGCGCCCCAATCTTTCAATAGTTCGGTCAAGGGGGTAGCGACATGAAGTCACTCGTCGCTTTCTTACTGGTCCTCGCCACGTTCACTTCGGGAGCAGTCGGCCAGCGCCAAGAACCGCCTCGGTCTCAGACGGCCACGCCTGCGACACCGCGCAATGCGACGATCAGAATCTGCCAGGGCGTTCCGATTCCCGATGGCTATATCATCGTGGCGTACATGACCTCAACTACCTGTCCGCACGGCGCGTACATTCTGAAAAAGCAGGATCAGTACGAGAGTTCGTTAGCCGTGAATCGAAACTCGGCCGCGCCGAATGATTCAGGAGTAGCGACCACTCCGAGTGGTAATCGATCAAAATCAGGAACCGGCCCAAAGGACTCGTCAGCTAAATCAACTGGAAATCGCCAACCGCGCGGTTCTTCTGGAACAAGCCAGACAACGCAACCAGCAAACGACTCAGCGTCATCCGCAAGAACTGTCGGTTCGTCCGCGGGAAACGTCGCATCCATTAGGCGTCCACGTCGAGTTTCCATTGAAGAAGCGCAAGAACCAGTTGGCCCACCGACTCTGATTGGCGGCGAAACAGCGCGAGCTTCGGGCCCGCCAAAACTGCGGAACATCGGAGACGTTCCCGAGCCTTCGTCCGAACCTGCGGCGACAGGGCCTGCGGCTGAGCCGACCCCTGAAGAAGTTGCAGAAGGCGACGTGGTGCGCGTTGATACGACGCTCGTCACGGTTCCGGTCAGTGTCCTCGATCGTCAGGGACGCTTTCTTCCGAATCTGAAACGTGAAGATTTCACGTTGTTGGAAAACGGCGAGGAGCAATCGATCGCTTATTTCGAGCCGGCGGAAAAGCCTTTTACGGTGGCGCTACTCCTGGATACTTCGGCCTCGACGCAATTCCGTCTGTCCGACATCAAAGAAGCGGCGGTTGCTTTCGCGAAACAACTGCGGCCGCAGGATCGCGTGCTGGTGGTGACCTTCAATAGTGAAGTGCTGCTGCTGACTGAGCCGACGAATGACCTGAACCTGATGGCAGCAACAATCGAAGAGTTCGCGAATACCGGAACCTCGACGCGTTTGTACGACGCGATTGATTTGACGATCAAGGAGCGACTGAATCGGATCAAAGGACGGAAAGCGATCGTGCTCTTCACTGATGGCGTTAATACGGAGAGTCAGCAGGCAACCTATGAAAGTACGTTGAGCGAAATTGACGAGCTTGATGCACTCATCTATCCGATTCAGTACGACACGAGCGACTACATGCGCGCCATGCAAAACGCCAATAACGGAACAGTGACCGTGACCACAACAACGCGCGGGATCTTTGGCAGCAGGACTACGACGCAAACGTACAATGCGCCCGTAAACGGTGGAACGCCTATTCCCGGCTCGACCAAAGCAGATTACGACCGCGCTGATCAGTACTTACATTTGCTGGCAGACAAAACCGGCGGCCGACTCTATCAGGCCAATGACACTTCGCAATTAGCCGACGCCTTTACGCGCATCGCTGAAGAGTTGCGGCGTCAATACACACTGGGCTACTACGCGAAGTCTGCGAACGTGGCGGACGGCGAGCGCCGTCAGATTCGTGTGCGCGTCCGCCAACCGAACCTGGCAGTCAAAGCGCGCGATAGTTATGTGAAGTCTTCACCGAGTCAGACTAAATAGGTTGGGAGGATCCACCAATCAATCCGAGGCTGAGTGCGGCAGCCCCAAACTTTTGGCGAGCGAGAAAGAAAGGGAAGGGGTACCTACGATGATCAAGAATGGTTTGTCTGCCAGCGCGGCTGCGCGATCGTTATTGGCCAAGTCCGGAACGACCGTTGTGCTGGTTTTAGTTTTTGCGGTCACGGCCAGCGCTTACACGCTGGTCTTTCGCAGTGGTCTACGTACGGAAATACCTGATGAATTCACGCTTACGGGCACGACGTTGACCTACGAAATCTCGCCAGGTTTTCAGAAGACGATTCTGTTGAGTTTGATTGATATCGCGGCCACCGAACGTGCCAATAACGAACCGTGGGGAAGCTTCTTCAAACATCGCGAACAGAAATCGGTAGACCCTCAGCCTTCGCAGTCTTCCCAACCTTCGCAGCCTTCCCAGTCGCCGCCTCAAGCGATTAAGACGGTAACTAATGACGATCTGCTCGCTATTCGTCAGC
>DATBSG010000347.1:0-9506 GCA_036559945.1 Pyrinomonadaceae bacterium | reverse complement strand
ATCAGCATTCCGCGGTTGCACTTTGGCTCGGGGGTGGTCGAGTTTGCCTGTGTCAGCTCATTCGACATTTTGCACTTGTTCGCGCAGTTTCTCAACCTCAGCCTTGATCGCTAACGCGGCTTCCTTGATTGAGATGTCAGTGGATTTCGAGAGTACTGTGTTCGCTTCTCGATTCAACTCCTGAAGCAGGAAATCGAGGCGCTTGCCGACTTCTTCTTCGGATTCAATTGCTTCGCGAAACTGCTCGACATGGCTCCTGAGACGCGCCAACTCTTCGGTGATGTCGCTGCGGTCGGCGAGATATGCGACTTCCTGTGCGAGCCGGCTGGGATCGAGCTCGATTGATTGGCCACCCCGCGAGGCAAGTTCAGTAATCCGTTTTTGCAGCCGCTGCTGATAAGCCTCAGTCAACCCCGTTGCTGATGCCTCAATCTTTGGGATCGTCTGCTGGATCTTCTGAAGACGAGTGCGCATTTCGTTGGCCAGCGACCCGCCTTCAATTTGCCGCATCTGTTCGAGGTGGTCGAGCGCCTTATCAATTGCGCTCTCGACTCCCGCGACCATCGCTTCAGTAAGCTCGTTTCGCGGCGAGGACAATGCGCCGGGCAGACGCGCAATCGCGCTTACGTCGATGTCGCCGGTGAGATGGAACTGTCGCTGGATTTCGCGCAGCGCGTCGACGTAAGCTGCAACCACTGCCTGGTTGATCTCGTACGTCGCGGCCTCTCCCGTGCGATCGAAACTGATGTTCAGATCCACGCGCCCGCGCGATAGACGGGCGTTGACGCGTTTGCGAATGTCCATCTCCATCGATGTGAGTTCTTGGGGGGCGCGCAAATGAACGTCGAGGTATCGGTTGTTGACGGTCTTAATCTCAACGCCGACGACAAACCCTTCGCCGCTCGCGGAACCGCGACCGAACCCTGTCATTGACTTCATACGACCAGCTGTTCCTCTTCTTCATCTGCAAATTGCAGCTCGTACAGCCGCTGATACTGCCCACCGCGCGCGAGAAGCTCGGCATGCGTGCCTAGCTCAATAATGCGCCCGGCCTCCATCACCACAATTATGTCGGCGCGGCGCACAGTCGATAATCGATGGGCAATCACGATTGTCGTCCGATCCCGAATTAAGTTTGCAATCGCCCGCTGCACTAATTGTTCGGATTCAGCATCCAGCGCGGACGTCGCTTCATCGAGTATCAGCACTGGAGCATCAATCAACACCGCGCGGGCAATCGCAAGTCTTTGCCGCTGGCCTCCCGACAAGAAGGTTCCTCGTTCGCCGATGATCGTGTCATAGCCCCGCGGCAAGTCCATGATGAAGTCATGCGCGAAGGCGGTCAGCGCTGCGTCACGAAGCTTTGCGTCTGAAGCTTCCGGCCGGCCGTAGCTAATGTTGTATCGAACCGTGTCGTTGAAGAGCACTGTTTCCTGTGTCACCAGCGCGATCTGCCGCCGCAAACTAGCGACCCGCGCATCACGCAGGTCGACGCCATCCCACAGAACTGAACCCGAGGTCGGATCGTGAAAACGCGGCAGCAGCTTCGTCAGCGTCGATTTGCCGCCGCCCGATTCGCCCACCAGCGCGACCATCTTACCGACGGGTACAGTGAGGCTGACATCCTGAAGGACGGCGCGTCCTTCATTTGCGTAGCCGAAATAAACGTGCCGGAATTCGATTTGCTCTTTCAGCGGCGTAAGGCCGACTGCGTTCGGCTTCTCGGGAATCTCAGAACGCTCGTCCATCACTTCCCAAACATGATGCGCCGCCGCCAGCGCCTGCGACATCGAATTCTGCAGACGGGAAAGCTTGCGCATCGGGTCGTAACTGCGAAACAGGAAGAAGAGAAAAGTGAGAAATTGCGCCTCGTTCATGCGGCCGAACCGAATTTCGCGCTCGCCGAAAAACAGCAGCGCGGCGACAAACAGCACGCCGATGAACTCGATAATCGGGGGCGACATTCCGGCGATACTGGCCGATCGCAAATTTGCGCGGCGAATTCGTTGCGCGACGCGCGTGAATCGCTCACGCTCGCGCGGCTCCGCCTGGTATGCCTTGACGATCGCCTGATTAGCAAGCGCTTCCTGCGCCGCATCGGTGAGGTGTTTGCTCCCTTCGAAAGATTCCCGCGCGAGTTTCCGCAAAGAGGTGCCGAAGCGAACCGTCAGCCACGCGATGGGCGGCGCGATCAAAAGCGAGCCCAAAGTCAGACGCCAATTGTAGTAGAACGCCGCGGCCAGAAACGCCAATAGCGTGAAACCTTCGCGCAGCATGTCGCGCAAGGTGTGCGTGACTGCGGTTTCGATCGCGGTGGCGCTGGAAATCAAACGCGACACGAGGTAATTCGTGCGATGACGCTCGAAGAACGCTGCGGATTGTGCGAGTAGATGAGAGTAAAGATCCTGACGCAGCCGCAGAATCGACGACTGGCCAATGTACGCCATCAAATACGTCGAAAGGTATTCCGCAATTCCTTTGATTAGTGTGAACCCAATCAGCAGCAGCGCGATCATCCGCCACGCGGGAAGCCCGGAAGTGGGAATCAGCTTTTGCAGCCCGAAGAGCGTCGCGGTCCGCTGCCCTGATCGGGCGAAGGCCTGATCGAAGATAGGAACGATCAGCGCGCCGATGGCGCTCTCAAGCACGGCGACGAATACCATGGCAATCGTCGCGACGACGAACGTCCCGGCGTGAGGGAGCATATACTTTAACAGCCGCCGGAGATCACGCATTGAAATCGAGGTTCGACTCTGTTGACAGGAAAACGGGCCAGGAAACGAAAACAAATTACAAACACGAATATACTGAGCGAAAACGTTTGACGCAAGGGCATCGCCCTGTTCATACTAGGGCGAAACCCCTGAAGCTACAGCAGATTAGCAGTTGGCGCTCTGACGATGTCCTGAGCAGCGTGAGGAAAATTGCCGTGGATCCCGAACCAGCACAACGCCAAAGAAAACTGATGATTGTCGACGACGACGCCGAGATGCGTACGCTTCTCGCGGAGTACTTTCGCCGGCTTGGGTTCGAAGTTGCGGAAAAAGAAAACGGACCCGCCGCATTGCAGACAGTGACGAATGACCACTTTGATTGTTTCATTCTCGACGTCGCGATGCCGGAGATGTCCGGCATCGATCTCTTGAAGAAGATGCGCGATCGGGGGATTACCACCCCCGCGCTGTTTCTCACTGCTCACGACTTGTTGGACGACAAGGTTGCCGGCTTCGAAGCCGGCGCCGACGATTATCTTGCCAAGCCTTTCAGTCCGCGCGAGCTTGAGTATCGGATCGAAGCGCTGTTGCGGCGTGGGCAACTTGCGCCGGAGACAACGGGCGATGGCGATCGTTTGGAGATTGGCGATCTGGTGGTCGACAAGCGACGACATGAAGTTTCGCGCGGTGGACAACGAATCGATCTGACGCCGCTCGAGTTTCAAATTCTGGAATTGCTGGCGTCCGAGCCTGGCCGCGCCTGGTCGCGCAACGATTTGCTCGATCGCGTCTGGAGCACTGAATACGAAGGCTACCAGCGGAACATCGATCCGCACATCAATCGCCTGCGAAAGAAGCTCGAGAATGATCCGAAGAATCCACACTACGTGCTAACAGTGCGCGGTGTCGGCTACAAACTCAACGAGAACCCTTGACCAAAATCACTCACGAGCACCTTCAGTCAGCCCGCAACGAGGGGAACCAGCTCACATTCGTCGTTTAGTGATTAGTGAAATGATCTGCGCAAGCCATGGCTGCCTGTTGATGTTGGGCCTCGCGGTGATTTTGTGCGGCGGCGTGGCTTCTGCCCAGGTTGGGAGTTCGACAACCGCAAAAACTGCAACCGTTCAAACGACGACCTTGGTCACGGTTCGCTGGGGCGCGCGGCCGGGCGTATCACGCTACCGTCTGCAATTGGCGAATGACGCGGATTTCACCGACATCGCCTTCGATCGAATCGTCTACGGACATGAGTATCGGGTAGCGGATCTGGCCCCGGGCAAATACTTTTGGCGCGTTGCTTCGCTGGATGGCAGGCTGGGCACGTTTTCATCGGCCGGTGTGATTGAAGTGGCCCCCAGCATTGCGTCCGCCCCCACGCCTTCGCAACCCCCGACAAGTCCCACGGTCAGGAATCAGCCTTCGGCTGTTGCGACGCAACGCGGTTGGTATGCGGCGATTCCGAACATTTCGAGACCCATTCTCGCCCACTTGCGATCGCCCACAAGCCTTGAGATTGTCGCAATGACTACCGACGCTCGCGTGATCGCGCTGGACTCATCGAATGGTGTCGCGTTGTGGGTCCATCGATGGGATGCACTTAAAACTGGGACAACGTTGCTGCCACTAACGATCCGTACGCGCGGCGGTGTCGACAATGTTTTAGTTTTTGCCGGAACTGTCGGTTCGCTTCTCGATGGCAAAACCGGGCGTGAGTTATGGCGGACAAAAATTCCCGGCGGCGCATCGACAGCGGTTGCAGCCGGGGCGAAGGTCTTTGTTATCGATAACTCGCTCGCAAAACTATTCATAATCGACGGCAACGCCGGCAACCTGCTTTCGGAAGTGCGCCTGCCACGCCGAGCAGTTGGCGCACCGGTTGTAAATGATCGTTTGTCCCCGCGCACCGTCATGGTTGCGCTTGAGGATGGACGACTCCAGATTTTTGACGACGGCGGCAAATTGATTAGGGCCGGAGATGCAGCCGGCGTCGCCATGACCGCTCCGTTGATTGTGAGAACACTGCGGGGCGAGCTCGTGTTGGTCGGAACGCGAAACGGCTTGACGGCTCTCAATGCTGACGACCTGCGCCCACTGGGTCGGGTGACGCTCAAAGATGACTCGCCGCGAGGATCATTGTTCGCACAGGATCTCGACGCTGACGGAACGCCGGAAGTCGTCATGTTCACAGAACGTGGGCGCGTTGTCGTCGTCAAATCCGACGAAGGCAAGATTGTCTGGGAAGGCGATGCGAAACGCGCTGAGGCGGCTGCCTTCGCGGACATCAACGGCGACCATGTTCTCGATCTTCTGATGGCAGGAAGAGAAGGGTTTGCATTTGCGCTCTCGGGCCGCGACGGAACGATGATCTGGAAGGATGAGCCGCCGGCGGGCCTCGTCACCAATCATGCGCCCGCCGCGACGCAACGGTCGGCGCTGGTGGTTTCTTCACCGTCAGGTGTGTTATTCATTGCAACCGATCCGGCGCGGAGCGGCCTGCGCGCGCTTGAGTTTCCGAAGGGTAGCGGGCCGCGGAATTGAAGCTAGCAAGTCCGCTGATCCTGGATAATTCTGACAATGCTCTGGTACATCGGTTCAGCTTTTCTCGCCATTTGGGTGATTGAAAAGTTTCTGCTTCACAAGGGCGGCTTCATTCACACGCTGCTGCTGGCCGCCATCGGCTGCTTCGCGGTCCAGTTTGTCCAACGCCAAAGAACGCGCGATTACGAGCGTTCGCTTCGCCACTAACGCGCACCGCCTTGCGCAATATTTAATCCATCGGCAACAATTGAGAGGGGGGCGCGCATCAATGGGGTGTAGAACGGGCTGTGGCCTGTTCCTGGTCTGATAGCAAATTCTGAACGGGCTAACACCCTGTTCTTCATCTTTGAGGCTTAAATGAAAATAGCTCGCCTGACGAAATCGCCTATCGCGCCGCTGTTCCTGGCTATTACATTCTTCGCGACGGCGGCGCTCGCGCAGAACGATTCACGCCGCACCACAATCGCGATTACTTACCCACTGAACCAAACGATTGAAGTGCCGTTTCGCGGAACCACGCGCCTGCCACGTTTGAAGGGCGATGCGAAGGTGCGGAGACAGGGTCGTCGTGGTACTCGCGTCGAACTGAACATCGACAATCTGCCGCGCGCGTATGAGCTCGGCAGCGTCTACACGACGTTCGTGTTGTGGGCCATCTCGCCCGATGGCCATGTTGATAACCTGGGCGAAATCAAACGGAGCGGCAGCATGGTGGTCGATTCGAAGATTGACGTCACCACGCCGCTGCAAAGCTTCGCGCTCATCGTGACCGCCGAACCGCATTTTCTCGTGCACGTGCCCAGCCGCATGGTTGTGCTTGAGAATTTGAAGCCGGCCATACCGCGCGACGCCGAGATTGCCACGGTGCCGGTGCAGTACATCGGAAACACAAGCGATTACTTTCGCGACACCGCCGTGCCCACCATTGCCGAGTCCGATTATCGAGACATTCCGAATGCTCTGCTTGGCGCCCGCCAGGCAGTGAACCTCGCGCGTTACGCCGGCGCTGAACGCGATGCGCCGAATGAATTGCGGGCCGCGACCGCGGATCTTGCTCAAGCTGAAGGCGCGTGGCGCATGCGGTCAACAGCAAATGAGATTGACATCCTGGCACGCGAGGCCATCAGCAGCGCCGTCAAGGCTGAGGACATGGCCATTGCTCGCCGGGTCGCGCGCGAAAGACGCGAAGAGCTCGAGCGCCGCGATTTGGCAGTGCGCGCCGCGGAAGAAGACGCCGCGAGCGCAAATCAGGAGATTACCCGGCTCAAAGGCGAGCTCGCCAACGAGCAACACGCGCGTGAATTGGCCGAGCGTGATGCGCTGAATGCACAGGAGCAGTTGCGTGATGCGCGAACCGAAATAGCGAGGCTGCGAGATGAGCTGCAATCCGTGCGCGCGGAGGGTGAAGAAGCGAAACTGAAGCTGGCGCGAATCGAAGGCGAGCGCCAGGCAGAGGAAGCCCGCCGCGCCGCAGAAGTGCGGGCGGCGCAGCAGCAAGCAGCGGCGAATGCGCTCCGTCAGTCACTCGGCCGGTTCGGCACGGTGCGCGACAACAACGGCGGCATCACGCTTCTTCTGACTGAATCGATTTGGGCGAATCCGCGAATCAGCAATCTGACAGCGGCGGCAGCGGCGAAGCTTGATCAACTCGGCGCTTTGCTCGCTAACAATCCTGATTATCAAATCTCAATCGACGCTTTCACCGACAATGTCGGAAAGGCAGACGCTCTGCAACAACTCACTGATGACCGCGCTCGTGTCCTGTCTGAGAAGCTGGCCGCGGCCGGCGTCGATGTCACGCGCATCCAGACAAACGGCATGGGTTCACAGAATCCCGTGGCGCCGAACACAACGCTAGCCGGGCGCGCGAAGAACCGTCGCACCGAACTCACGCTCACGTTCGCTGGACGGTAGCAGGCGGCTCAAATACTCTGACGAACCATCCGCGAATCCTTTGACATCCTTGCCATCGGATGCATAATCCTTTGCCGCAAGACCCAAGCTCGCTCGATTTTGCCTTTTAGCCCGAGCCTGCACATCTCGCATAGGAGAAGACGAACAATGACAAAGTGCGTTTTTGCCTGCTTGAAGAGGCATCTGGGCCTCCTTGCGGCTTCCATTGTTATGGGTGCGATTCTGGCCATCGGCTTCGCGTTCGTGGTAGCGGTGGCGTTCACTGGAGGAATCGCCGCCCTGGCCGCGTTAGCAGGCGCAATCGGTGGGGCCGCCGTAACGATCCATTCCTGCGTTGTCGAGTGCAAGGGTAGGTAGTCGACGGCCCACTTTACTCAACCTCGCATATAGATGCGCGTGACGCACGAGCGCTGAATAGACGCAGTCTGACAAAGAGATGGCGGTCGGTTCAGTGGTGGCCTTCCCGTGCAAACCAAAGCTTCGCTCTCTCCAAAGCAAGTAGTATTCTCACTGCGATAGCAGAAGAGGGCCATGTCGCTTCTCGAAACCCTTCAACTGATCGGTTACAGCCTGGGCGCGGTTTTGCCGCTGTGGCTGGCGTACGTTCTTCTGCGCCAGCGCGTTGGGCTGGTGACGGTTGAGCGTCTGCTGCTGGCGCTGGCGGCATGCATGGTTGGGTGGCACGGTGGGAACCTGATCGTGACGCTGCGCAGCCTGCTCGGTTTGCCCCATGCCAACTGGATGGTGCCGCTGCGCCTGGCCAACACATTTGCCCTCATCAGTATCACGTTGTGCTATTCGTTGCTGCTGCATGTTCACTTGCACCTATGGGCTGGCTCGCACAATCGGCCGCTGAATCGAACTGAACGAATTCGCGCCTTCCTGTCTTACGTTCCGTGTGTGTTTCTGGTGGTCGCAATCCCGCGCATTTGGATGGGGCCGTACCAGCCAATGATCGCGAAAGAGTCTTCCTTCGTCCTGCCGTTCTCGCTGTGGGTCGTCTACGCATTGAGCGTCTGCGCAATCACGGAATTGCTCGTCGCGCGCCGCTCTGAATCGACCAGCGAGCGGCGGATTCTGCGGACACTTGCGGTTTCGTTTCTAGGCATCGCCGCTCTGATTTTATCCGCGCTTGGATTGGGTTTGGGGCGGGGAACTACCGCGGGCCTGTATCTGCAAACGTTCGCGAACCTCGGGTCGCTGCTGCCGTCGGCGTTGCTGGCTTATTACATCTATCGCTATCGCTACCTCGAGCTGATCATCAAAGAGAGTCTCGTCGTGGCGACCTTCGCGGCGGTGGTTCTTGCGGTTTATGTTTACGGCATCAGGCGCATCGCCGATTGGGCCAATGCGCGTTACGGCGTGCGCGCCGGCGTCATTGAAGCGATCCTGATCCTGGCGCTGACGCTTTTGGCGGCGCCGATGCGCGGCGCACTTGAGCGGTGGTTTCGCTCACTGTTTGAGCGCGAGACTGCTTTGTATCGCGACGTGGTCGCCCGGGTTGGCGCGCAGGTTGGCCAGTTTCCGGAGCTTTCCGATTTGGTCGCGTTCCTCGAATCGCAAATCGTGGCTGCGTTGCCGCTGCGACAAGTGAAAATAGCGATTGATTCGAGCCTGACGAACGGCGACGAGCCGCGGACGGAACAAGCCCGCGCGAACGCCGACGAGTTCGACGCGGCCTTTCCGCTGCAACGCGAGGATCGGACGCTCGGCAATCTCTTAATCAAATCGCCGGGCGCATTGACGTCCGACGTTCGCGCCGTGCTCGACGTCCTGGCCAGTCAAATTGCGATCGCGATCGATGATTGGCGACTGGTCGAAGAAAACGTACGGCTTGAGCGAAAACTCGCCGAAGGCGAACGCCTCGCGGCTTTAGGCCAGATGGCCGCAACGGTCGCGCACGAAGTGAAGAATCCGCTGTCGGCAATTAAATCGATCGCGCAGGTCATGAGCGAAGACGAAGCGCTGAAGGAACAGCATGCGCACGACCTGAGTCTGATTGTCGGCGAGACGGATCGCCTTAACAACACAGTCACGCAATTGTTGAGCTTTGCGCGCAGACCGACGGCCGCGGCGTCATCCAGCACCGCCGGCGGAATAGTACAAACCGTGGTTAGCCTGTTTCGGGCTGACGCTGAAGCACGAAAAATCAAATTGCGTTCGTCGGTTGATTCGGATGTGACATTAGGTGGAATTCAAACGGCCGCGGTGCGCGATGCTCTGTCCAACCTGATGTTGAATGCTTTGCAGGCAATGCCCCGCGGCGGCGAAATCCACTTGGGAACCCGGGCCGAAGACGGCGTCGTCGTCTTCACGATGAGTGACACTGGCCCGGGT
>DATBSG010000346.1:0-7589 GCA_036559945.1 Pyrinomonadaceae bacterium | reverse complement strand
GATGGCCTTTGGTCTTATCGTTCGTATCCGGATCTTATGTTCGCGAATTTCTTTGCGCGCCCAACCGAAAACTTAAAGCTTTGGGACGATGCGGAGAGATCGACTAATCGCAGACTCGTCGCGATTGCCGGAAACGATGCTCACTCAAATGTCGGCTTCGGACTCAGCGACTCTGCCGGCAAACAGATCGTCGGAGTAAAGCTCGATCCATACGAGCGCAGCTTTCGCACTGTAAGAACTCACGTGCTGATCAAAAAAGACAAGCCGCTGACTCGCGAATCTCTGCTCGAAGCAATCTCGCTCGGCCACTGTTACGTCTCGTTCGATCTCTTCAGCGATCCAACAGGCTTCGATTTCCGTGTGCTTCAGTCCGACAAGACGATGGGCGATGAAATATCATTCGCGAAACCAACGGAGTTAGTGGCGAAGAGTCCACTCCCCAGCCGATTCGTACTCCTCAAAGACGGAAACGAAATCAGCCAAGCGTCAGCCGCGACCGCGCGATTCCCAGTCACCAGCTCCGGTGTTTACCGAATCGAGGCCTACCTCGATTCACTGCCCGCACCTGCGACCGGCAAGCCCTGGATCATCTCGAATCCGATTTACATCCGTTAGAATCCTCAAAAATTAGGCGAAAACAGTGCCTTGAACGCCTTCCGAACGTTGTGTTAAACTTCGTTTGGCGCGCGAAGAACTCTTCCAGCCCGTCCTCAACGTCTTAGGAATCCGCTGTAAATGGTCACAAAACCGAGCCACTTTCAGTTTGATTGGTGGGTAGTCCAGAAGCGCGTGGTCCACGCGACCGCGCTCTTGCTGGCGCTTGGCCTGGTCGCTTCAGGAGCGGCGCTGTACGTGTGGAAATTCGGCAACCCGTTGAAGCGCGTCGCGCTGAAAACTGATCTGCCGGCGGGAGCGCGCTTTGAATCGTTCGAGGGCGACGTGCGCGTCATTCATGCCGCCACGCGCGAAGTGGTCCTGGCGAGCAGCGACACTCAACTCTATCCCGGCGACACGGTGCAGACGCAGGCTGATGGTCGCGCGCGCATCGCGATGGCGGACGGATCGACAGTTGTCGTTCGTCCGAACAGCACGATCATCATTCGCGACAACGAGAGTTTTGAAGACGGCAAGAGATCCAACGTGCACGTAGTTGTTGACAGCGGACAAATGCTCGTGCGCACGCCGGAGCAGAACGAAGGCGCGAAGAACGTAGTCGAAACTCCAAAGACGCAGAATCAGGTCGGGGCGCAGACGGCCGCGAGCTTTGGCGTGAACCCGGAAGGCACGGAAGAGATTCGCGTGAACGCAGGATCGATCGAGAGCCAGAATCGAAGTGGCGAGCGCACGACGTTGAGTTCAGGCGAATATGTTTCCGTGAACCAGTCGGGAACGATCTCGAAACCACAGCGATTGCTTGAAGTGCCACAGCCGGCGCAGCCGCGCGATCTTGAAAAGATCATCGTCGGCAACAACGGTTCGGCTAGTGTTGCGTTGCGCTGGTTGAAACCACAGACAGGCGCGCCGGTATACTATCGCGTCGAAGTTGCAACCTCACCTTTCTTCGTTCTCGAAGGAAAAGTTATCGAACGCGATCAGTTAATCTCGACGCAATTCAGCGCGACGGATCTCAGACCCGGCGCTTACTTCTGGCGCGTGCGCGCGACCGCGGCCACCGGACAAACCAGCGACTGGAGCGAGCCTCAAAAGTTTATTGTCGCAACCCCGAGCAATGGCTCTGGATCCGTCGTCGTGACGCGTCTTAGCGCGAGCTATCTAGGCGGCGATCTTTATATCATCCGCGGCTCGGGCGCGCCGGGCACGACGATTTCGGTTTCGGGACGCGAGGCTTTGGTGGGCTCAGACGGCAGTTTCCAGGTTCAAATCACTGCCAACTCAACGCTGCGAGAAGTCACCATTATGGCATTCGATCCACAGGGAAATCGCAGCCAATATCGTCTTCCGCTGACGCGAAACGGCTAACGCGCTGACTTCCATTTAAGAGCTTCAGTTGTAGCTGATATCCGCTGCGGTTTAGCTCCTGGCTCGTACAGCATGCTGCGATCAAAAAATTTCCGCGCGGCATTCATTTCTCGATAGCATTACTGCGCGAATCGTTGTATCTTGGCTGTTGCCCTCGGTGAGTTGTTTGCGGCTTTCGAAAACCCGCTCGCGAAGTCAGCCGACTGCTAGCTTGGTAAGGAAACAACCGCTCACCTCTTCCGGCGATCCAATTACCATTCAGGGAAGTCTTTTTAGATGGCCTTCAAATCTGTTTTCAGCCTTTTTTCCAGCGATCTGGCAATCGATCTCGGCACCGCAAACACTCTGGTTTACGCCAAAGGGCGCGGCATAGTCGTTTCTGAACCCTCAATCGTCGCCATCAACAAAGTGACCAACGCCGTCGAAGCCGTCGGCCGCGACGCCAAAGAGATGTTGGGCCGCACGCCAGGCAACATCGTCGCGATTCGGCCGATGAAAGACGGCGTCATCGCGAACTTCGAAGTGACTGAGAAGATGCTTCAGCATTTCATTCGCAAGGCACACAACGGCAAAACGTGGGTCAGCCCGCGCGTGGTCATTGGCATTCCCTCAGAGATTACCCAGGTCGAGCGGCGCGCGGTTGAAGATTCAGCCTATCGCGCGAAGGCTTCGGAAGTTTATCTGGTCGAAGAAGCAATGGCCGCGGCAATCGGGGCGGGCCTGCCAATCACTGAGCCGCACGGCAACATGGTCGTCGACATTGGTGGCGGTACCACCGACATCGCCGTGATCAGTTTGAGCGGTATCGTCTATTCGCGTTCGGTGCGCGTCGCCGGCAACGAGATGGATGAAGCGATCACGCAATACATAAAACGAAAATACAATCTTCTGATCGGCGAACGGACGGCGGAAGCGATTAAGATTGAACTTGGTTCGGCCTTTCCGCTGGATGAAGAACTTTCATACGAAGTGCGCGGGCGCAACTTGATCGAAGGCATTCCCAAAACTGTCACCATCACCGACGAAGAGATTCGCGAGGCGCTTGCCGACTCAGTTTCGACGATCATCAACGCCGTGCGCGTGGCGCTCGAACGCACGCCGCCGGAACTTTCCGCGGACATTGTCGAACGCGGCATTGTGCTGACGGGCGGCGGCGCTTTGCTAAAGAATCTGGACAAGCGGCTTTCGATCGAAACGGGACTGCCGGTCTCGCTGGCGGAGGATCCGCTCGCCTCGGTCGTGCTGGGCACGGGTAAGATGCTTTCGGATTTCGACCTGCTGAAGCGCGTGAAGTGGGACAATAGCCTGACGAGCGGAACGTAAAAACATTGCCGATTTTCGATTGCCGATTTGCGATTGGAACAAATTGGCAATCGGCAATTGGCAATTGGCAATGTTGTAATGGCTGCAATTCGCACGCAAAGAGAAATTCGACAGCGGGCGCCGTGGTGGTTTTTTGGGTTGCTCGCGCTGAATTTCGCGTTGATGACTTACGACGCCCGCGACGAATCAACGAAGCAGCGAAAAATTCGCACCGTCGCGCAGAGCATCGCTTATCCAGTTCAGCGCGGCGCATCGGCGGTCGGTAATTTCATTGGCGGATTGTTTGGCGGCGTCGGCGATCTTCGGCGCGCATCCACTGAGAACGAGAAGCTCCGCGCGCAAGTCGAGCAGATGCAGAACGAGTTGCGCGACACGCGCCAGAAGGCGTCGGAAGCCGAGCGACTTGAGAAACTGCTGAAGCTGGCCGAACAAACCAATTACAAAACTGTTGCCGCTCAAGTAATCGCCCGCGACCCTTCCATGTGGTTTGATTCTGTTTCGATCGACAAGGGACGATGGGCCGGCGTGGAAATCAACATGCCGGTGGTCACGGCCGACGGAATTGTTGGCCGCGTAGTTTCCACTGGTCCGTTGAGCGCACAGGTGATGCTGATCACAGACGAAAAGTCGGGCGCGGGCGCGGTGGTCGGTCAATTGGGTGCTTCGAATTCGATCGGGTCGATAAAAGGGATGGGCGAGAACGGCCTGCTCGATATGCGCTACGTTTCGGGTTTGGAAAAGGTGCAGATGGGCGACACTGTCTACACAACTGGCCAGGACGGTATCTACCCGCCAGGTCTGAGCGTGGGCCAGGTCGTCGAGCTGCATCCTGGATCGGCCACGCAACCTCATGTAATTCACATTCGACCGAGTGCGGGTCTCGATCGCCTCAAAGAAGTTATGGTGCTGGAATATCGACCTAACAAACCCACGCAGTTGGATCAGTCTCTCCCGAACGTAGACAAGAAAAAACAGTAGGCAGACCGCAGAAGGCAGTAGACAGGAGTCATGAATCGAGCGTATTTTGAACCGTTTTCTGCTTCCTGCCTCTTGCTTACTGCCGCCTGCTTTCCGTCATGCGCCAACTAAAGATCATCGCAGTGCTGATCGTCGCGATCGCTTTGCCTTCGGCATTGCGCGCCATATGGCAACCGCTAGCGGCAGCGGATCTTGTTCTGGTGCTGGTTGTTTATTTCGCGTTGCGGCGCGAACCGCTGCAAGCATTGTTAATTGCGGCGATTGCGGGCGTGGCGACTGATGCGTTGGGCCGAGGATTGCTGGGGGCAAGCGGATTCTCAAAAGTCATCACCGCTTATGCCGTCTATTTCGTCGCTTCGCGCGTGATGCTGGATACCACGCTGCTCCGAATTCCCGTGCTGGCAGCGGCTTCGTTAATCGACAATCTGGTCTATTTCGGAATGAATCGGTTGCTCGGGCAATCTGCCTCGATGCCATTTGTACAGGCGCTGTCGTACAAGCTAATCGCGACGACAGTCGTGGGAACGATTCTGCTTTACGTCAATGACAATTATTTTAGCGAGAAGGCGCGGCAGCGACGGACGTTCATCGTCCGGAGGCGCGTGGCGCGAAGTGGCTCTGGATTCTTCAGTAGAAAGAGACGAAGAAGCACCAGCCGCCAGTGGTGATTTGTTTTTTCTATTCACGATTTACGATTTACTATTCACCGGATCATGAAGTTCGTTGACGACTCACAAAATCTTCGCGTTCGCCTTCGCTTGATTCAAGCGGTAATCCTTCTGCTGTTAAGCGTGCTGGCCATCCGTTTGTACGTGCTGCAAGTCGTCAACGGCGCCAAATATGCCGAAGTCGCGGAAAACCAGCGGATTCGCTTGCTGCCGATTCCGGCGCCGCGGGGCGTCATCTTCGATCGCGACGGGCACGAACTGGTCGTGTCTAATCCGATCTACAGCATTTTGCTCTCGCGCGAAGACACTAAGAGCATTGATCGCAACTCACTGATTCAGCCGCTGGCGGAAGCACTGAACCTCGATCCGCAAATCCTGCGCGAGCGGTTTGAACAGATCAAGACACAGCCGGCGTTCGAATCAATTCTGATTAAAGAAGAGGCGACGCAGGGCGACATCGCCTGGGTCGACGCACACCAGTTGGAGTTCCCGGCGCTGCGCGTGGACCAAACGCCGCAACGTCGTTACCCGCCAAACGGAATGCTGGCGCATGTGCTCGGCTACGTGCAGGAAATCAGCCCTGAGCAGCTTGAGGACCCGCGCTACAAAAGCAAGGGTTACAAGCCCGGCGACATTATCGGCCAGGACGGAGTCGAAGCCGTTTATGACGAAGTGTTGCGTGGCCGCGATGGCTTTCGGCGGGTGGTTGTTGATAGCCGCGGCCACATCCAGCGCGAGCTCGATCGGGTTGAGCCGCAATCTGGTCAGGACATCGTCCTCACGATCGACAGCGATCTGCAACTGGCTGCGGAAGATCAATTGAAGAAATCGCCACAAGGCCGGGGCGTAATCATCGCAATGGATCCGAACAATGGCGAGATTTTCGCGCTGGCCTCGGCCCCGACCTTCGATCCGAACCTTTTTTCGCAGCGCATCACGACCAAGGAAGGCCGGGCAGAATATCAGCAGTTGCTCACACACCCGGACAAGCCTCTATTGAATCGGGCGGTGCAGGGCCGCTATCCGCCGGGCTCGACGTGGAAGCCCTTGATGGCGACGGCGGGACTGCAACAGGGCGCGATCACGCTCGAGAATTCCAATCTGGTTTGCGGCGGGGGCATCACCGTCGGGAACAAATTCACGCGTTGCATGGGCGGTAATCACGGCTCGCCGAACATTCATATCGCCATCGAGAAATCCTGCGATGGTTATTTCTATCGGCTTGGCTTGAAGATGAAGCTTGAAGGTATTCAACAAATGGTGCGCGAATTCGATCTCGACAAGCGTACCGGCATCGATCTGCCGCACGAAATTGTCAGCATTACGCCATCGCGCGAATTGAAAGCGAAGCTTTATCCAAGCGATCCGGAATGGAAAGACATCGACACGGTCTATTCATCGTTCGGTCAGGGCGAAGACGTCTTGACGCCCCTCGCTTTGCTGCGCGCGCATTCGGCGATTGGCATGAAAGGGAAGATGTACGTGCCGCACGTGCTGAAGGAAGTGCGTTCGATCGCCGCGGTCGGTAATCCGAACAGCATTGACTACCGGCCTGAGCGCGCAGGGCGCGGGTTCGATCGGCCGCAGCCAAAGGACCTCGGGATACCGCCAGAACAAAGCGCCGCGGTGGTTCAGGCAATGTGGGCCGTCGTGAATGAAGCCGGCACGGCTACGGGAATCAAATTGGTCGGGTTCGATATTGCCGGCAAAACGGGCACGGCGCAGGTAGTCAGCCTCGGCAAGGAAGGCAGTGAGCATCGCGATCATTCCTGGTTTGTCTCGTATGCACCGGCGTTCAAGCCGGAAATTTCGTGCGTCGCTTTAATTGAAAACGCGGGACTCGGATCACGCTTCGGTGCGCCGTCAGTGCGCGCGGTTTACGACGTGTATTACCAGAAGAAACATGGACAACCCGAAACGCCCAAAGAAAACATCGCGATGAAAGTTCGGTAGGTCGGCACGCAAGGAAATGGTTGAAGTTCTAAAAAAGAGAACGATCCGCGATTTTGATTGGCTGGTGGCGGCGTTGGCGATTGTGATCGTCGCGTTCGGCGTCTGGGAGATTCGCAATGCCCAGCCGACTGAGACTTTCTGGCAGAAGCAGATTGTCGGCCTGGCCATCGCGCTGATTGCGATGTTGGCAATCGCGTTTAGCGACTACCGGCGGCTCGTGGAAATCGCGCCGATACTTTACGTCTTCGGGTTGTTACTGCTCGTCATAGTTCTGGTTCCAGGGATCGGCGTGAAGGTGAACGGCCAGCGCTGTTGGATTCAGTTGCCGGGGCCACTGGGACGGTTTCAGCCGTCGGAATTCGTCAAGATTCCGGTCGTGTTGATGCTGGCAAAGTTTTTCGGCAGTCATCGCACCCGCAACTTGAATTGGAAAGAGTTTCTGAAAGGCAGCGCGATTCTCGCGCTGCCGATGGCGTTGATTCTGCTCGAGCCGGACATGGGTCAAGCGCTGACTTATCTGCCGCTACTCGCGGTGGTGCTGTTTCTTTCGTCAGTGCGGATGTGGATTGTCGCGGCGGCGCTGGCCGTTTGCATTGTCGGCGCGCCGGTGGGCTATGCAGTTGGGGTCAAGACAGGCCTTCTGCACGGTTACAAACTGGAACGCATCAATGTAATTCTCGATCCGGA
>DATBSG010000345.1:0-8572 GCA_036559945.1 Pyrinomonadaceae bacterium | reverse complement strand
CGCGGAATCTCAGTCAGGCGGATCCGTTCTTCAATGAACGCGCGCACTGCTTCTTCGTTTGCCGCATTCAGCGTCGCGGGCATCGTGCCGCCGGCGCGCAGCGCCCGATAAGCGAGCGAGATGCACGGAAAACGCTCGATGTCCGGTGGCTCAAAGTGCAGCGACGATAGCTTCGCTAAATCCAGCGTCGGCAGATCCGACGGATGACGCTCGGGATAAGTCAGTGCGTACTGAATTGCGTGTCGCATGTCCGTCACGCCCATCTGGGCGATGATCGACCCGTCAACCAATTCAATCATCGAGTGAACGATCGACTCAGGATGAATCACGATGTTGATTTCGTCGGCGCCAAAGCCGAACAGCCAATGCGCCTCGATGACTTCCAGGCCCTTGTTCATCAACGTCGCAGAATCGATGGTGATCTTCGCGCCCATGTTCCACGTCGGGTGTTGTAGCGCTTCAGCCACCGAAGCAGATGCCATTGCCGATTTGTCGCGTGTTCGAAACGGGCCGCCGGAAGCGGTCAGAATCAAACGCCGCACTTCTGAACGTTTTTCGCCGCGCAGACACTGATGCAGTGCGTTGTGTTCGGAATCGACAGGCAACAATTCGGCGCCGGATTTTGCTGCGGCTCGCGTCATCAACTCGCCGGCCATGACGAGCGTTTCCTTGTTCGCGAGCGCCACGCGCTTCCCTGCTTCCAGTGCTCGCAAAGTCGGCACGAATCCGACCGCGCCCACAGTTCCTGACACGACACAATCGGCGAGCTCGTGCGTCGCTACGTCGACCAGGCCTGCTTCGCCAACGCGAATAGCGGGCAATGAAATATCGCTCGCGCGCAATTCGGCTTTCAGTTTTTCGGCGGCTTCTGCCGAATTAACTGAGACCAGCTCAGGTTTGAATTGATCGATTTGCTCGGCGAGCTTCTCGACATTGCGGCCGGCGCCGAGCGCAATCACACGAAACCGATTAGCGCCCAACGCTTCGATCACCCGCAATGTGTTGCAGCCGATCGAGCCGGTCGAGCCGAGAATGGAAACTCCGCGAGGTGTCATTAGTTCAACTCAGGCGGCGGGGCGTTTTCGGGTTCGGTGCCGTACGCCGACATCAGATCAATCACGTGGCCGTTGTCCTCGTAAGTCGCGCCCGTTACGCGCCAGGCGCGGTTGCTTCGATAAGAAAGATCAACGGTAGCGTTCACCGTTTTCCGCTCTCCGTACACTTTTATTTTCAAAGTCGCGTCGCCGTCTTGGTTTTGCACGTTGATGCTGCCACTCACCAGCGATCCGAAATCTTTCACCTCGCCAAGTTCCTGCTTTAACTTTTGATTATTGCGCAGGTACGTCCGCGCCGTATCGGCAGCCTCGCTGTTTCCAATCGTGTGAAAAGTAAACCAGGCAATTCCGCCCACAAACAGCACCACTATCAGTCCCAGCGCGGCGAAGATGCCGAGCATGATCAAAACGATCTTTTTGGTGCTCATGATTAACGAAAATACGCGAGAGCAAAATAGTAGATGAGCGGCGCATTGAACAGCAAGCTATCGATTCGATCGAGCATGCCGCCATGTCCCGGGAGAATCTGCGCGGTGTCCTTGGCTCCGGCGCTGCGCTTCAGCGCGCTTTCAGTTAAGTCGCCCAGTATCCCCACGACATTCATCAACGCCGCCAGCGGCAAACCGAACCGGAGCGGCAGCTCCGGGAAAAACCAGTAGTGCGAAGCCGCGGCGAGCAGCAAGCTTGCCAGCATGCCCGCAACGGCACCTTCCCAAGTCTTGCCCGGACTAACAGTCGGCGCGAGCTTATGCTTGCCGAATGCCCGGCCGCCGTAATACGCAGCCGAGTCGGAGCCCATCAACACCAAAAAGAAAAATGCCAGCAGATGCTTCGATAACAGCGGAGCGAAACCTGTGCGCACCGCGACCAGATGGCCGCCGAGCAGCACGATGTACATCACGCCGAGGACGGTCACTCCGGAAGAACCGATCATGCGTTCGAAGGGCGCGCCTCGTAACATCGCGGCTACCAAAGAACACACTGTCAACAGAATCAGCACGATGACTATGGCCTTCAAGTCCGGCGGCCGATGTGGCTCAGTGAAGTACAAGACGGTAAAGAGCGCTGAGGCGCCGAGTACTCCTGCGACGGGATCGGCGCGAATTTGTTGCTTCCGCGCCAACATCCAAAACTCGAGGAGCGCAACCACCAAAGCAACCGCAGCGAGCAAAACAAACAGCAAAGCCAATTGCGGAATAATGATCGAAGCGATCAGAATCGGTAGCAGAACTACCGCGGTCAGAATTCGCGCGATCGACGGCGGAATTTTGGCGAGCTTTCCGAGCGGGTTCTTTTTGTTTGATTGAGTGGCCAAGAGGTTGTTCGGCGTTTGTTGGAGCCCTCCCTCACGGTCGGGCTACCGCCTACTTTGCGTTGACGACGAGTTTCAGTCCGCCAAATCGGCGGCGACGCTGCTGATAATCAACAATCGCTTCAAGCAAATGCACGCGACGAAAATCCGGCCAGAGCGTTTCGGTTACATGGATTTCCGCGTAGGCGCTTTGCCAGAGCAAAAAATTCGAGATGCGCAACTCGCCGCTTGTGCGCACGAGCAAATCCAGCTCGGGCAAGTCACGCGTGTAAAGTTCACGCGCAATGTCTGCCTCAGATAAATCTTCCGCAGGCCGGTTTTCAGAGATCAGTTTCTTCATCGCCACGCGACAGGCGTCGACAATTT
Source organism: Pyrinomonadaceae bacterium (assembly GCA_036559945.1). Lineage (GTDB taxonomy): Bacteria > Acidobacteriota > Blastocatellia > Pyrinomonadales > Pyrinomonadaceae > UBA11740. The sequence continues at coordinate 5,839 of DATBSG010000345.1, read as the reverse complement.
CCGCACGGCCACCGTAATTCAGCGCCACGCTGAGCACCATGCCGGAATTGCCTGCGGTCTGTTGTGACGCGCGCACAATCTCCTGTTGGACGTTTGCAGCCAGCGCGTGCGTGCGGCCGATTGTCTGAAAACGAATGTTCTGACGATGAATCTCTTCCAACTCGAGCCGCAGATACTTGCGCAGCATGCGCATCAGCGCATCGACTTCGTATCGCGGCCGTTTCCAGTTCTCGGTCGAAAAAGCATAGAGCGTCAGCGCCCCTAGGCCGAGGCGCGCTCCCGTATCGACAGCGGCGCGCACGGCCTCGACGCCGGCGCGGTGTCCGGCAATGCGCGGTTGGCCGCGTTGGGCAGCCCAGCGCCCGTTGCCGTCCATGATGATCGCCACATGCCGCGGCAGGCGGTCCCAGGCTAGCGCCGAAAGTAGCCGCTCATCGCGACTGCCCTTCTCCACAACTTCTTTAAAGTCAGCGAGCACTAGTGCGGAATTTCGGCGGAATCGATCTCGAAAGCGACTTCATTCTTACCGCAAGCAAAACTACTGTCAATCGTACTGCACGCTCCGAAGCGTCAGTCCATGCGCCGGAGCCGTCGCGCCCACCAATTCGCGATCTCCTTCGCGGATTGCGCGGATGATCGTCTGTTCGTCGATCTCGCCGCGACCGACTGCCAGCAACGTTCCGGCGATGGATCGTACCATGTACCGAAGGAAGCCGTTCGCTGAAACAGTAATCTCGATCAAATGGCAATGCCCGCGCGCGTTCCAGCGATCATCGATATCGCAGCGCAGAACGTTGCGCACACGCGATTCTGCATCAGTTTGCGCGGCCGTAAACGCGGTCCAGTCGTGCTCTCCGATTAACCACCTGGCGGCCGACCTCATGCGAGCAAGATCCATTGGCCGCGCTTCTTGCAGAGCGTAACGCGTCCAGAATGGCGACACGACCTGACCGTGAACAATCCGATAACTGTAGGTTTTGCTGCGCGCTGAGTAGCGCGCGTGAAAATCGTCAGTCGCCGTGTCGGCAAACAGCACGCGCATATCCGGCGGGAGGTTGCCGTTGATTGCGTTCCGAAGTTTCTGCGGAGTGATCTCGCGTTGCAACTGGACACTCGCGACCTGCCCTTCAGCATGCACGCCGGCATCCGTGCGGCCTGAACCGTGCACCACGACGTCTTGTCCGTCGAGCAAAGATAGCACGCGCGTCAGTTCACCCTGTACGGTTCGCAGGCCTTCCTGGGTCTGCCAGCCGTGAAAATCCGTGCCGTCGTATTGGAGAAGAAGTTTGAAATTCACGTCGTCGTAACGGCTAGGCTTTCGTCGGAGTCGTTCGGCTTCCGGGTTTGACTGCGATTTCTCCACGCCGGCACGCTTCACATTCGTCGGGCGGCACGGCCGAAACATTTAGCGTTGCCAGCGAAAATCGTGGCACACCAACGTTCGCCTCACCGCCTGAACGATCGATAATCGAAGCCGCCGCAGACACTCTCGCGCCCAAGGCCCGTAACGCGTCGATCGTGTCGCGCGTTGAACCGCCGGTCGTAATCACGTCTTCCACGACCAGCACACGCTCACCGTCTTTCACCGTGAACCCGCGGCGCAGAGTCATGGTTGCCTGCTCTCGCTCGGTCCAAATAAATCGTGCGCCAAGCAGCCGCGCCACCTCATAACCAATAATCAAACCGCCGATGGCGGGCGATGCAACCGTCTCAATTCCTTGCTCGCGAAATTGATTGGCAATGGCGGCGCCGAACTCCGAAGCCACCGCCGGTGACTGCAAAGCGATCGCGCACTGAAGATAAACTGAGCTGTGCAGTCCGCTCGACAGAACGAAGTGGCCCTCGAGCAACGCGCCCGTGCGTTTGAAAACGTCGATTACTTCACTCTGTTTCATAGTTGGGCGAAGTACTACATTCCGCTACAATGTCTCGCGTGAAAATTCCTGGCAATCTTATTTCTGATTCTACTCTGGTAAACGAGACTTTCGAATTCCTAAGAGACAGCGGCGGTCGCGCCCAGTACACGGTCGTTGCTGAAGCCATCTTCAGCTTAGGTAACGTTACCGACGAGCTGGCGGCTTCGCTGGTTACCGAACTCGCGCAGAACGATCCACGATTCATCTTCGAAGCCGACCAAGTGGCCGTTCGAGCCGATGAGACAGGTGCCGCGCTGCTGCGAGATCTTGAGTTCGTCGTGCTCGATGTCGAGGCCACGCATGATCGCAAAGTCCCGGCGCGGATTATTGAACTCGGCGGCTATCGGGTTCGCGGCGGTCAAATCCTCGACGAATTCGAAACCCTAATCGATCCGGAAGCGAACGTGCCATGGTTCCTGGCAAACCTGACTGGAATCTCTGACGAAATGCTGATGACCGCGCCGAAGTTCGAAAGTATTGCGCACGGCTGGCTGAACTTTCTCGGCGATTCGGTTCTGGTCGCGCACAATGCGAATTTCGATCTGCCGCTGCTGAATCGCGAAATCGGCCGCGTCTTTCCGGGATATCGTTTGCGAAACTCGCATCTGTGCACAGTCGATCTCGCGCGGCGGCTGGTGCCGCAACTCGAAAGTCATCGGCTCGATTCGGTCGCTGCTTATTTCAAAGTCGACATTCCGCGCCGGCATCGCGCTGCCGACGATGCGCTCGCGACGGCGCGAGTGTTCCTGCGTCTGCTCGATGAGTTGGCGCAGAACGGAATTATGACGCTGACCGAGGCCCGCAGTTTTCAGACAAAACTTCCCGCCGGCGAATTGCAGTTAGCTTTCGACGCCTGACGGTTCAGTCTTTGCCGATTGCCGCATCAGCGCGCGCGCTACAAAGAACACCACAATCAGCACTGCCAGAGTGATTCCGATTGCCGGATAATAGCGCGCCAGCAGGTCCTTCGCGTGTTCGCCGTAACGAGCCGCCAGATAGCCTTCCAGCAAGTAACGAAACGTACGACCAGCGGCGATCGCCAACGTAAACCGGACGAGGTTCAAACGAAACACGCCCGACGAAACCACGAACAACTTGAACGGGAATGGGGGCGGCAGAAGCGACGCGACCAGCACGGACATAACGTCGTAGCGATCGATCAAATCTTTCACGCGCTTCTGCTTCGATTCGGAAAACCTGGAGAGCGCGCGTTTACCCGCGCGTTGCGAGAGTCTATACAACCCAACACATCCAGCCGTCGAGCCGACCGTGGCGGCGGCGACATAGATCAACATCCACGATGGTCTCGAGGCTGCCAGCAACAACAGCACCGCATCGACTCCACCGGGCATCGGCACCAAAACCGAGTCCAGAAACGCTATCGCGAACAGCCCAAACGGCCCGAACGAGACCAGGTATTGCGCCAGTTGGCCCAGGGCCGCGATGACTTTATGTATGAGTACTTTCAAAAATTATCAGGACCTTTCTTCACTCGTCAGCGCGCGAATCGCTCACCGCTCGACGCCCTCTGTTCGTTAAGAGATAAATCGCGAGCCCAATCACCACGACTGCGGCGACGATGCTGACTATCAATAAACCATTATCTTTCAAAAACCGCAGAACGCGTTGGCCATAGTAAACCGCCAGGATGCCTTCTGTGTAATAGCGCACTGACCGCGCAATCATGATCGTCAACAGAAAGCGGCGTCGCGGAAACTGTAAAGCGCCGGCGGTGGCGACGAAAATCTTGAAGGGTAAAGGCGGCGGCAACAACGCCGGAATGGCCAATGCCAGAATCCCGAAGCGAGCATACGCACTCTCAACCTTCTGCACGCGATCGATTCGGAACTTTCGGTGAAGGACAGCCAATCCGCCGCGACTAAAGATCGTGTATAGCAACAAACAGCCCAATACCGATCCGATCGCCGGGAAGATCGGAAAGAAGAAGGCGCTGTGTGGATGCGTGTAACAGCGCGCGACGACGAGATAATCGTTTATCTCCGGCAGTGACAGCAGCGACGAATCAAGCGCGCCAATCACGATCATTGCCGGTCCGGCAACATAAACCGGGACCGCGACAATGAATTTGCCTACGCGCCGCGCAATGACGTCGAGCCAATCAAACATTGTTCAGAGTTCAAGCTTTAGCTTGTTTCAAAGTAGACGGCAACCTGAAGGTTGAACTCTGAACGGATTTTACTGGGCAGGTTTGAAGATCGAAGGAGTGTCGTAGGTGACGCCGACGGTAATTCCCGAGCGCGGGCTCAAACTCGTCAGGCCCTTGATGCCGGCAAAATCGAAGCGCAAGCCTGATGCACGAATCTGCATGCCGAGGCGCGCTTCGGCTTGCGACTCAGTTCCCAGCGGTCCGCTGCCGGGTCGGGTGTTCTGACGGCCGTTCACCTCGCCTGCAATGCTGAACTGATGATTGATGCGGACGATGCTCGCCAGTCCGTACGTCACCACGTCGTTCTGTGAAAAGAGTTGCGTCGGCGCGGTGAGAATGGCGATGCCCAAATTGCCGAACGTGTTCACGCGCGCGTTGCGGCCAAACTTCTTGCCAACCAAAAGCTGTCCATATGCGTTCGTTTGATTCAGTCCGATTCCCCGCCCCTGACTCGAGTTCGGCAACTGCACGCCAAAACGAAATCCGATCGACGGCCCTTTTTCGGTTTCCTTTCGCAGCTTAATCTTTGTCCAGAGTGTGAAATCGCCAAAGTCGTTCGTCGAGTTCGCGCCCGGCGCAATCTCCAGCGGAATCGCGCTCGGCCCGCGCGAATTGATGCTGAGAAAGTTTTGCGCGACACCTTCGATTTGCACTTCCACGTTTGGCGCGAGACCGATGTTGATGCCAATCACGCCTGCGCGCGTCAGGTCGCCCGTCAATCCCGACACGGGAAACTTTGCCCCCTGCATGAAGTCGATGCCGACTTCAAACCGCATTGAGCCGGGCGGAATGATATCCACGTCTTCGGTAATCAGCGGTCGCTGCTGCGCGCGCGCCGTAACGGCAAGCGTCAGCATCAACGGCAACAAGAGCACCGGAAGAAGCCGCAATGTGATTCGATTAAGCACGCAAGTTCGTCGTGACGGACAGTTTCTGAAAGTCGAGCGGATTGTAATGCGCGCGGGGACAGCGCGTCAACGCTGAGAAGCGAAGCGCGTTGTCGGTATCAACTCCTGGCGCGGAGCCGCGTCATGACTGCGGCGGTAACCAGTGAAACAGCAAATGCGGGAACGGACGTGATGATCGGCCACAGCACCAGCGCCAGCAGGTAACGTGTGTAAGGCACATGTGATGGCTCGGTCGATGCGCGCACCGTGGCTGCGCCTGCGAGCAGAAAAGCGCCGAGGGCGACCGCCAGCGACGCGTGTATCGCGGTTCGCATGGCCGAACTCCGCAATCGAAACTGTTCGTAGCTGAGGTGGCTCGCGAAGATTATGGCGCTGACCATCCATGCTGCCAGTCGCCACGTAAACCGCATTTGGCTTGGAACCGACGGGTCTAACGCCGCTGACCCGAAACCGACTACAAAGTAGAGAACGCCGACGACAATCGCCGCCGGCGCCCACTTCTTTCGTTCAGATGTTTTGATTTCAGGCAACGGGCGCTCAACGTCGACGAGTCAAGATTCCGGCGATGAAGCCGAGTGCGAGGCCGACGCCCAACGCGGTGCCCACTGATTGCCAGGGGTTGTGCTTGATGTAACGGCGCGATTCGTCGATGTAGTCTTCGCCCATCTCATAGCCCTGCCGCACAAGCTTCTGGGCTTTACGCTTGCCGATATCGACCAAGTCTTCCGCGATAACTTTTCCTTCGGCCGCCTTCGCCGCCAGATGAGCGAGTTTTATTCCCGTTCCAGTTCCAGTGTTTTTGCCATCTTCCACAGTTGCAGTTCGCATTTTCGATTCCTCCAAATTTA
>DATBSG010000344.1:0-5943 GCA_036559945.1 Pyrinomonadaceae bacterium | reverse complement strand
AGCACGTCCAAAAGTTGTTCGTATTCATCGCGGTCTTTGGCTGCGGCCAGTCCTTCCGCCGACCGCAGTAACTCCACGCGATCACCCGTTAGCGTTAAAGCCTTCAGCAGATTCATAACCGCTTCCCGCCGGTCACGATATGTGTCAATGTCGCCGGCACACGCGCGGCCCAGACTGCCGCCAGAAGTCCGCGCCAGCAATTCCGCGTCTTTTTTCCCGACGTCTTTCTTTTCAATCAGAAACTCTTCAATTTGTTCGACTGGAATAGGCGCGAATTGAATTGTCTGACAGCGCGACCGAATAGTCGCCGGCAACGCAGTCGGATTTGTTGTCGTCAGGATGAGATGAGTAGTTGGTTCAGGTTCTTCCAGTGTCTTCAACAGCGAATTCGCTGCCGAATCGTTCATGTAATCCGCGTCTTCGACGATGAAGATTCGCGCCGCGCCTTCAAACGGCCGGAAGTTGGCTTCGCGCTCCAATTCACGAATTGGTCCGATGCGGATGATCTGTTTGTACGGTCGCGCCATCGCGACGTCCGCATGCTCGCTCCAAATCAGGCGCGCCTTGTCCTCGTCATCCTCACCGAACGGCGGAAAAGTTGAGCGTGAGATTCTCTTACACGACGAGCATTCGTCACAGGCTTCCACGCCTTGCCGATTGCGACAGTTCAGCGTCTTTGCTAGTTCGAGTGCGAAGAGCTTTTTACCGATGCCTGCTTCGCCGGTGAAGAGAAGCGATCCCGGAAGGCGTCCGCTCGACAACAGCCGCCGGAGCGTTTCTTTTGCTTCGTTGTTGCCGATGAGCTTTGCAAACATGATAAGAAACGCAAAGGGCAAAGGGGAAAGGGCAAAGGGGAAAACCGAAACCTCAAACGGCTGGTGACTCTTTGCCCTTGGCGCTTTGCTCCGCGCTCAAGAGTCCTCGCTCCGTCAAAAAGGGCACTACGATATCCATCACAATGCGGTGCGTCTGATCAACCGAGCCGCGCGCATCGATGATCCGAAATCGTTCCGGCGCAGCTTTGGCCATTGCCACGTACGCGTCACGCACGCGCGTGTGAAACTCGGCGTCCTCAATATCCAAACGATCGGTGCGCTTGTTTTGCACGCGCTTGCGCGTGCGAACTGCTGACTCGGCGACAGATAAATCAAACAGCAGGGTGAGGTCCGGTTTCAATCCTCCGGTTGCCAGCTCGACGATTTCCTCGATGAGTTTCGGATCAAAACCGCGGCCCGCGCCCTGATAAGCAACGGTCGCGTCCGCATAACGATCCGAAAGCACCACCCGGTTTTGTTCGAGGGCCGGCAACAAATGTTTGCGCACATGCTGTGCACGATCTGCCGCGAACACCAGCAACTCCGTGAGCGGATCGACTTGCTCCTGCACATCCAGAAGTGCGGCGCGCAGCTTCTGTCCCAGCGGCGTTCCCCCCGGCTCTCGCGTCGCGATGACCGGCACTCCTCGCACGCGCAACTGGCTGGCCAACAGTCTTAGCTGCGTCGATTTTCCGCAGCCATCGATTCCTTCGAAAGTAATGAAAGCGCCGGCCATGTTCCCGGTTGACGCGAGTCCGTCAACTGATTTCAAGAGGCGGAAGTCTCTTCGGCCGCAGGTGATTCGGCAGGATGCTCGGCGGCGGCGACTGCTTGATGACGAAGCTCACCGGTAGATCGTCGCGCCTGAGAAATAGTTGAGATTGCATGCTTGAAAATTAGTTGCTCTTGCGTGCTCGTTTCCATGATCAGGGAAAACTTGTCAAAGCTCTTGATGCGTCCCAATAGTTTCGCCCCGTTAACAAGATAGATGGTGACCGTCAGCTTCTCGCGTCGTGCAAGATTCAGAAATCCATCCTGGATATTTTGCGGAGCAGCCTTGGAGTCCATTACCGTTCCAGTCCGGCGAAATGCTTTGGCGCCAAAAGAGGCTCAGAGTATATCACGAGGCTGAACGTGACAAGCTGTTTTATGTTCGGGCGGATCACCGGCGCAGGCGCGCCAGCAACAAGTGTTCTGCTTCCGGATTGTCTCCGAAGGCTTCGATCCATTCGACGCCTGGCTCACGACGAAACCACGTCAGTTGGCGCTTCGCGTAATGACGCACGTCGAGCTTCGTCTGTTCGATTGCGCTCGCGAGGTCGCGCTCATCGCGCAGGTATTCGACTACGCGTCGATAGCCATGTGCGCCAAGCGCGTTCGAGTTTGCAGGCACTCCCGCGTCGAGTAATCGCCGCACTTCATCGACCAGGCCATTGGCGAAATGCGTCTCAGTGCGAGCGTTGATGCGTCTGTACAACTCTTCACGTGGCGGATTTAACGCGAAGACTTTGATTCGATCGGCAAAGCCAGGTGGCTGCTCACGCAATGGACGCTGCGCCGAGATGCGTTCGCCGGTCTGCAAATAAAACTCGATCGCACGCTGCACCCGCGGCCAGTCCCGCGGGCTTAGCTTCTCAGCTTCCACCGCGTCGAATCGTCGCAGAATCCTATGAAGTCGTTCTGAACCGTGGCACTCGCGAATCTTCGTCAACCGCCGGCGCAAATCTTCATCGGTTGGCGGGCTTGGAAAGAAAGGCGCACGCAGGGCACGAAGGTAAAAGCCCGTGCCACCCACGAGCAGCGCGACATTTCCGCGAGCCTCAATCTCTTCGATCTTCCTGGTTGCTGCACGCGCCCAATCAGCGGCGCTGAAATTGATCGAAGGCGATACGAAATCGATCAGGTGATGTGGAATTCCGCGACGCACTGCCACAGGCACCTTTGCCGTGGCAATCTGAATGTCTCGATAAACCTGGACCGAATCGCAATTGATGATTTCGCCGCCGAGTTGCGAGGCGACCTGAATCCCGAGCGCGCTCTTGCCCGACGCTGTTGGACCGACGATCGCAATGATGTAACGCAAATTGTTAATTTGCATTTTGGCGAAGACTTCATTGGAACGGTCTGGTAGGTCCTGCACGGCTCGCGTAACAACATTGGCGCAAACTAACAGTTTGCGCTACCTCGCGATGATAAGCCGAATCATAATCACCAGCCAGATGACCGCGAGCAACACCAGCGCGCCGATGATTTGATTGCGAGAGAAACGCATTACCGGCTGAGGACGGTGAATCGCAGAACCAATCCAATAATCCAGCCTACGATATCGACGATCGCAATGATCTTCGCGGTCATCGCCAGGCTCTTCTTGTCTTGTGCGACTTCGTAAATCTGAATCGTCTCGAGCGCTTCGTTGGCTTTGCGAAACGCGAGATATCCGAAGATGAAGCCGAAACAGAACAGGCCGATGATACTCAGAATCAGCGCTGTCTTTACTTCGCTCGCGACGGCTGCGGCTTTGCTCGCCAGGACGTTCGGCGGATACAACGAGTTGCCGTATGGCGATGGTGGTGGTGGCGGAACGAACGGTTGGTTCGGGTCGGGGGCCTGTTGCGACATAGCGCGCGCTCCTTTAGGCGATTAGTTGTAGAGCTTCGTTAGATCAATTCCGGTGTAATAAGTTTTCAGAATTTGCTCGACGTTCAGGCCTTGCCTGGCCAAACCGTAAGCGCCGTACTGGCACATGCCTACACCGTGACCCCAACCGCGGCCGATGAAGACAAAGCCCGCGACGCGATCGTTCGCATAGACGCGATCAATCACGAATAGCTGCTCGCGCAGTCCGAGCGCAGAGCGAATGCGACCGCCGCGCACATGACCTACGCCTTGCGTTCCGATCACTTCAAGGTCAATTACACGGCGCGAGGTTCCTCGCGCAGCCACACGCAGGTCCGTGATAGCACCGATGCCGCGCACGGATCGCGACAGGCGGGCCCGCACTTGTCCGAGCGACAAGTCGGTTGTCCAGTTTGTAAACGGCGAGAAGCGTTCGGCTGATGCGCCGTCCGTCGCGGGCTTTACTTCCAGATAGTCAACTTCGCCCTTCGCGCTCACGTGAAAAGTTACCGGTTCGCCGCCGACCAGCGCGACCGACTTCATCTGATACAAGTTTTCGCCGAACTGCCGAAACAAAAACACGTCACGGCTGACGACGATGGGCTGCTCGTTCCCTTTGCTAACACGGAGAATCAGCGCGCCATTGATCGTCGGCCGCGTCGTTCCTTTCTGCACAGCCAGCGCGCCGCGTTCTTCGAGCATTCGGGCGATGGCGTGCAGCGCGCGTGCGCGCGACATATCCTGCTTCGGACGAAGCGTCGCGTCCGCGAATAACGTCAGCGCGCCTTCGCGAATCAGCATGGCCACGTCGGCGCGATTCGCAACCGGCACCTCCTCGCCGTCATGAAAGCTTAGTAGATAATCAATATCGGCAGAATTCAAAAGCGTGTCAGCTCTGGACTCCCCGTACACCGCCGCAATCAGGGCAGTGCTGAAAGACGGGGCCTTGATCGAGTTGTCGACCGGCCGGTAAGTGACGTTGCGCGCGGCCCGAGCCGTAGCCGCCAGCCAATCCGTTGCCTCATCGTTTTTCAGTTCATCTGCCAGCCACGAGCTCGATATTTTGCCCATCGGCAACTTGAAACCGTTTACCTCGAGCAGCGCGACGTCGCGGGCGTATTCAAGGTCCCTTTCGTCCTTGATTTCAAAAAGGTCGCGCGAACTTTTGATCATGAACGGCGCGAACGGCGCTTTGATTTCGGCCGCGCATTCGCGTCCGCGCAGGTAAGGAACTGCTTCATTAAAAATGTTTTCGGCATCTTCGGTGCGGCCGCCGCACGTGGAAGTGTAGAGCGCGTTAATTGGCTCGCCGTTGTAAGTGGCAACGATGCCGCGCGTCTCGTCGACGGCGCGGGTCGTCAAAGGCGTTTCGCTGGTCAGTCCGCGATAAACCTGCGAGCGCGTCGTCGGCAACAGGTCAAAACCTTCGGGCGCGAACTGACCGCGATTTTTCAAGGCATAGGTGCGCGCGGCGATTGCTTGGGCCTTCAAGGCTTCGAGGGCAGGGAACGACAACTCGTTCGGCACGACGCCGCGCACGTAGTCTTCGAGGCCGATCACGTTTACGACCGTCAGCGACCCGCGGCGGTTCGCGAACACTTCGATTCGCCCACGGAAAGGCTTGTCGTTAAAGCGAACGGGCGCGTTGCCCTCGTCGCTCGATGCGAACGTTACCGGCGCACTCGAATGCAGCGGGGCGAGTCCGCCGGCAAACGCGACCACTTCGCGGTTTGGCGCACTTGCGCGCGATGTCAATTTCACGCGATTGAGACTGTTTGCGTTTGGGGATTTTGCGCTGCCGTTGTTCATGATCTGACCAGCGGTGCCAGAACCGTTTCCGCTTCCGTTGGTCGGCGGCAGTTTTTCTTCGTTCGTAGGCGCCTGAAATGATGTCGTGGCATCGAAGCCCGCCCCTTCCAGTTTGCCGATGGCTTCTTCCGCGTCTTCGATCGACTGCTTCACGACAATCACGCGCCAGGCGCCGGCCGGCTCCGCGACGGCTTTAGCTTGTTCGTCAGCCAATTCACGAACCGAATCGATCAGCCGATCGGCATCGTCGCGGGCCAACGACTTGGCCACAACGATTTCTATGTTTTGCTCGGATGGCTGCGTGGGCGTGAGTAACCGCGACTCGACGCGCACGCGCGAGACTTCCAGAGCTTGGGGCTCACCAACCAGATCAGACGCGTTTAGCAGCTTGGCCGTCGTTGAGATTGTCGCCGCGCGCACGTCGGTCGAGAGCGCGATGCGCATCACGGGTTCAGCAGATTCAGTCGGTTGATTTGGCTGTTGCGGCGTGACGGTTCGATTTCGCTCCTGCATGTGCCGTGCGGTCATTGAAGAAGCAAATGACAGCAAGCTCAGCAGGAGACTCGCGGCAAGAAACATGGACATGGTCTTCGATCTACTAATAACCATATCTGCTTGATCGCTCCGCAAGGGAGAAGCCATGGGCGGGCTGAGTCATCTTACTACACTGCGCGGCTATCGAAATGCGGAATTTGTCATGACC
>DATBSG010000343.1:0-10236 GCA_036559945.1 Pyrinomonadaceae bacterium | reverse complement strand
GGCCTAAAACCTGTGGAGGTCGCCGGCCAAAAATTTTGGATCCCCGACGTAGACTAGCCATGGCATCCGGCCAGCCGCAATAGACATCTGACCGTTCAGTCACGCTGCGAATTTGGAACGGCCAGCGGCATCCGCTAAGATCATCCACTCGAAAATCAATCGAAATCATGTTTCTGCGATTATTGCTTATTTTGTTTCTGGCGGCGTGCTCGGCGCACCGCGCCTATAGTCAGCCTGCGTCGTCATCATCGCCGCGCACAAAGTCACAGACCGCGCAACCCCAGACGACATTTGACCTGACCGAGTTTGGTGTCCGCATCGAACCCGATCAGCGTTTGATCGTTGTGATGGCGGCGCTTGATGCGGCCGGATTCGATCCGACGCCGGCGGGCAAAGAGCCATCGCCGTTTCGCGCGCTTGTCCGAAAGGACAACGCTTCGCTCGACGCAGACCTGCGTGAGCGACTGAAGACGTTTTTTCAGCGAAATAAATTGCCGGCGCCGGCGACTGCTGCCGATCAGGCCGCGCGTTATGTGTCACTTGCTTACGCGCTGGGTGCGTTGCCTGGGCTCGAAGCGCCCGAACGATCGGATGACTTGCCCAGCGGCGTGCTGGAAGTCCTCGATTTTGCCCCGCTCGTTCGCGAGTATTACAAGAAATCCGGAATCGACGAGCGTCTGACTTCGTATGTGCGCGCGTACCAATCCGAAGGCGATCGGATGCGGAAGCCCGCGGGTGACCTCGTGCGCGCGATTCTGTCTTACCTTCACACGCGACCGATCACCGTTACCACCGAACGCATTCAGGTCAAGAGTCCGGACAAAAAGAAGAATGCCAAGACTGCGGTGACCACGATTGAGCATGAACGACGATTCTTTGTCGTGCCCGATCTGTTGGCGGCTCCCGGCGCAATTAACTTTCGCGTGATCGCTGACGACTACTACGCAATCGTTCCCGAAGGCACCGAGCCAGCGTCTTCCGAATTACGCCGCACATACATTCAATATGTAATGGACGCGCTCGTGCTGCACAACAACAAAGAGATTGCCGCGCGTCGGGAGCAAATCAAGCAACTGATCGACGAACGCACAAAAGTAGGCGCGACGATTTCGCCAGACGTGTTTGTCGTCGTGACCAAGTCTCTGGTCGCCGCCGCCGACGCACGATTCGAAGAGGCGAATCGGCTGGCGCAGGTCGATGCTTTACAGCGCGCGCGTTTGGCGCAAGCCAGGGATGACGCTGCGCGCGCCGCAATCGGCCACGAAGCTCAGGCTGCACGCGCGGCCATTGCCGACGAAGCTATCGCGCGGCTGGTTGAGGACTACGACGGCGGCGCGGTGCTGGATTTTTATTTTGCAGATCAACTGCGAGACGTGTCCGCGTCCGGATTCGACCTCGCGAACTTCTTAGCCGACATGATTAACGGTTTCGATCCCGCGCGCGAAGTAAAGCGGCGCAGCGAAGTGAAGGATGCGCATGACCGTGCCATGGCAGCGCGCAAAGCGCATCCGAGGTATTCGCTCTGGTTAATCGATCCTTCCGCTGAATCGCGCGAGACAACGGAGTCTACTCGCAGCATCGCGTTGACGAAATCTCTGCGCGAAGTCGAGACGTTGCTCCAGACGAAGAACTATGCCGCCGCCGAAACCAAACTGAAGGCCCTGTTACAGGAAAATCCGGGCGACGCGCGACTTTTGTTCACGCTCGGTCAGGCGGCCAGCCTGTGGGCGCGCGACACGACGGATGACGACTTGCAGGAACAGCGTTTGAATCTGGCGCTGGCGAACTACGGTTTCGCAGTGCAGGCCGCTTCACCCGAAACTGATCGCGTTCTGCTTTCGCGCGCGCACGAAGCCATGGGCCGCATCCTTGCGTTTCTCGATCGCAAAGACGAAGCGATGAATGAGTTCGACGCGGCGATCAAGATTGGCGACGTCGCGGGCGGAGCTTACAAGGACGCCATTGAGGGAAAACGAAAACTGGCGCAGCCTTAGGCGTCAGAAGGCCGACCGTCAGGGAGGGCAAACGAGATTAACGGCCGAGTTTCAGCATCTGAGCGCTTGCAAAGAAATCCTTCCACGCATCGCCATTCTTTTTCACTAGCGCAGGCGCATTCTCGATCGTGAAGTCGGAAATCTTTACGCCCTTCTCGATTTGTTTCCACGTCAAAGGCATCGACACGGTTGCGCCGAGTTTCGCGCGTGCGCTGTATGGCGCGGCGATCGTCTTCCCGCGCGCGTTTTGCATTGCATCAACGTAGACCTGCTGCTTCTGACGTTTGGCAAGCGCACGCTGAATCGTGGCAATCTTTGGTGCGCGCTGCGCGACTTCGCTGGCGAGGGCTTCCGCCAACGCAGCCACCTTTCCAAACTCATGTTTGGGTTTCAGCGGCAGATAGACGTGAATGCCGGACGAGCCAGAAGTCTTGGGAAATGCCGGCAACCCGAGTTCATCAAGAACTTCTTTGCAAACGAGCGCCACTTGCAGCACGTTCTCCCAGGGCGCCTGTTTTGGATCGAGATCGAGCATCAGGTAATCAGGTTTGTCGAGATGCTTCACCGTCGCATGCCATGGATGCTGTTCGATGTTTCCCTGGTTCACGAAATGCAGCACTGACCCGATGGTTGTGAACACCGCGTAATGGAGCTCGCGCCCTTCCTGATTTGTTAGCCGAATCGTCTTGATGAACGCGGGCGCGCTCTCAAGGTCTTGCTGGAAAAACATCGGCGCCTTAATTCCGCGCGGATAACGTTGCAGAATTGCTGGGCGATCTTTCAAGAACGGCAGAATGTCCGAGGCAATTCGCAGGTAGTAGCAGAGCAAATCGAATTTGGTCAGCTTCTCATCCGGCCAATACACCCGATCGAGGCTGGTGAGCGATACGCGTTCGCCCTCCACGTCGAGAATCAAATCGCCCTTTGGTTTTTTCAGCTCGAGAAACTCATCGACAGAAACCGCCGGGCCTTCTTTCTGCCGGGTCAGTTTTACGCTGCCCGACTTATTGTGCTTTCGGTTCTTAGTTTCGCGCCCGGCCATGGGTGAAATCTTAGCATCGATGTGACGCGGATCACCCAACTAGCCCAGGAATTCCCATTGCAGGTGATCTACGTCTTGACAAACGCCTGGCCCTGTCTTGAAAATGAAAACGGTTTTCAATTTCCTGGGGGGCAGTTCTCGTGGCAGGCTCAGCTTTTCAAAAAGGAACATGCGGCTTTAAGGGGCCGACCCAATCATGCGCAATAAATCGATCTTACTGCTTTTCGTTTTCGCGAGTACCAATGTCTTTCATAACGCCTTCGCCCAGCCGGCGGATAATGGGCTAGCGACTGCTTCATCCAGAACCTCGGTCACTTCCCTCTCCGCTGCACAGGAAAAGGGCAAAGCGAGGACGGGGACAATCCGAGGCGCCGTCACGATTCAACCATCAGGAACCAAGGCCCGTAACGCGATCGTCACTATCACTGAACTGCGCCGATCGGTGGCGACCGATGAGAATGGAGTATTTGAATTCGGCGATGTACCGACAGGGTCGTACGAAATCATCGCGCACCTGGATCGAGTACCTGATGTCGTTAAGACAGTCGAAATACGCGGCGGCGATCAGACGTTGGATTTCGAACTAACGCTGGCGCCCGTCAGTGAACGAGTCACGGTCACTGCAAGCGGCTTTGCCGAATCGGTTGGTTCTTCTTACCAGTCTGTTAATTCTGTCAGCGCGCTGGAATTGGCGCAGAAGAACACGGTCTCACTTGGCGAAGCACTGGACAATCAGCTTGGGATCGCGAAACGCAGTTTCGGACCGGGATCGGGGCGGCCCGTCGTGCGCGGCTTCGATGGCGATCGCATTCTTGTGCTTCAGGACGCGCTGCGGACCGGCAGCATCGCGTCGCAATCTGCCGATGAATCTGAACCAATCGACGTGCTCGCTCTCGATCGAATTGAAATCGTGAGAGGCCCGGCGACGTTGCTCTATGGCAGTAACGCGATCGGCGGTGTGGTCAACGCCATTTCTACCAATAATCTTTTCCAGAGCGGTTTGTCAGGTTATGTCACGACGTTTGCCGGCAGTGGCAATCCGAACGCCGGCGGCAGCGCCGGATTCAGATTTGGCGTCGGCCGCTTGATGTTGTTTGCGAACGGCGGTGCACAAAGAACGAGCGATTACGACACGCCGCTCGGAAAAATTAGGAATTCATATGCGCGCGGCGGCAACGCTAGCGGTGGCGCGGGTTGGTTTCCACGCCGCGGCTGGCTGTCATTCAATTATTCTTTCGATGGGCGACGTCACGGCCTGCCGGTTGAACCAGATGAATTGGATCTCGAGTTTTTGAAAGAGCGCCGTCACAGTTTTGATTTCAAAGGTGGATTGCGCGACCTGAACGGTTTTGTCCGAAACATCGATTTCGGCGTTCGCCAAAACAATTACAAAGTGCGCGAATTCGAATTCGAAACTGATGAGAATGTAACCGAGTTGGAGTCGCTGGCCACAAACAGAAATTTCAATTACTTCGCAAACTTTGATCACCGCCGACATGGAAAGTCGTCCGGAACGTTCGGCTTTTCAGGTTTCACCCGCGATTACGAATCAATCGGCGAGGAAGCTCCCGCGCCGCACACGAAGCAAAACTCGTTCGCGGCTTACGCTCTCGAAAGAATGGACTTCGAGCGCGTCGGCTTCCAATTCGGCGGTCGCGTCGAACAGAACAGTTACAAACCTGAAGGTGATTTCCGCCACCGCAATTTCATCGGCTTCTCAGGCAGCGCCGGCGCACGCGTGCGTCTGTGGAATGACGGCGTGTTTGTCGCGAACTATCAGCACTCGTTTCGTGCGCCCGCCCTGGAGGAGCTTTACAACAACGGGCCGCATCCCGGCATTCAAGTGTTTGACATCGGAAACGAGAACCTAAGACCCGAGCGGGGAGACGGCGTTGACCTGTCTCTGCGTCACAACAGCCGTCGCGTGCGATTCGAAATCGGCACTTTCTACTACAACTTCCGCAACTTCGTCTTCACCGCGTTTACTGGACTCAGCGATGTCGATTCGGGTCTTTCGATCGTGAATTACGAGCAAGGACGTGCTCGTTACATCGGCGCGGAAACCGCGATCGAGAGTGAAGTATTGCCGTCGCTTTGGCTGAACGGAAAGGTCGATTACACGCGCGCGACGCTAACTGAATTCAACAAACCGCTGCCGCGAATTCCTCCCGTGCGCAGCAGCGTCGGACTGGATTGGCGACACAAAGCCTTCAGCCTGCGACCGGAAGTCGTGATGATAAATCGACAGGCACGCATCTTTGACAACGAGACTCCGACGGCCGGCTACGCTGTTTTCAATCTCAGCGCGTCTTACACGTTTGTGACGAAGCGAGCGGCGCACTTCATCGCCGTAAACGGATACAATCTAGGTGATACTCCTTATCGCAATCACTTGTCATTCATCAAAGAAATTGCACCCGAGATTGGCCGCAACGTTCGGTTGAGTTACACGATGAGGTTCTGAAACTGGCAGCGATCTGCCGTTATTGACGCGGGCGTGTTGCTAGCTCGGCTATCAAACGAGCCCACGCGCGTTGTTCACGCTCAGGATCGAACAGCGGAGCCAACTTCTCGACGGCCATTTGCAGGCCGCGCAGAAACTTCCGATCCGTCTCAGCCCGCAACATGAGTTGCCCCAGCTCGCGCGCATCGCCAACGCGGAACAAACCCGGATACCTCTGGCCAAGGATCCCGATGTTGCCGGCGATGCGCGAAGCCAGCACGGGAACTCCCGCGACGATCGCTTCGGAAATAACGTTAGCGCCGCCTTCCATCCGCGAGGAAACAATGCACAGCCGGCTCTGCGCCAGGACCTGCAACGCACGAGCACGCGATAGTTCGCCAATCCAACGGTACCTCTGATTGATTTGCATTTCATGAAGCGCGCGCTGCTCCATTTGTTTTGAGAGCGCGCCGCCGAGTTGAATGATGTGGATAAGCGACGAATCTGGAAGTGTGCGAGCCGCCATCGCCGCGCGAAATGGATCCTTCACCGGGCGCAAGTGACCGATCACGCAGATGTCAAAGTTCCTGCCGGCGGGCGGTCTTCGCGGCCCTTTCCACCCGCGCCCTATTTCGACCGACTGGTAAATTACGTGAGCTTTCTTTCGGTTCGCAGGCGTAAGCTCGCGCAAAGCGTGTGGCTGGAGCACCACGATTCGGTCGGCGAGTTTTAGTGATCTGCGCGCCTGCCGATTCTTGTGAATGTCACGGTAAACGTCAGTGCCGGTCAACGCGAGAATGATCGGCGTATCCGGATGTTCCTCACGAAGCCGCAGGATTGATGAATGGCTGCGGCGTGCATGAAGAGCAATTAACAGATCGAGTTGCTCGTCTTCGTACTTCTCCGAAATTAAAACGTGATGCCCGAGCGTTCTTAGAATTCTTGCCCAACGTTCGGCGGTGATGCGGTTGCCGCGCGTCGATCCGGCCGGTGCAGGTGTAACAATGCCAATTTTCATTCGTTACGCCGCGAACGCGAAGTTACAAAGCACACGTGCGAAAGCCGGCCCAAACGTCACGGCGATCAGGTTTGTAGAAGTTTCGGTAAGCGTTGTGAATCATGCGCGAGCGGGTGGTCCAGCAGCCGCCGCGCAGAACTTTGTGATCAACGAACCAAGGCGCTGAATATTCCTTGTAAGGCCCGGGAGTGAATCCGGGATACGCATTGAAATCGCTCGCGGTCCATTCCCAGACATTGCCAATCATCTGGCGGCAGCCAAACGCACTGTCGCTTTCCGGAAGCGCGCGCACATCGATGCGGCCGCCGCCGCGCCAATCAAGGTTCGCGCGCGTCGCGGTCGCCGATTCGTCGCCCCAAGGAAATCTGCGCATTCGATCGCTGATAACACTGCGACCATCGTTCGGTTCAGTGCTCGCCGCCATCTCCCATTCGGCTTCTGTCGGCAAGCGACGTTTGGCCCAACGGCAGTAGCTTTCAGCTTCATACCAGTTCACATGCAAAACCGGTAACGAGCCCTCCAGCGGCACCAACTGATCGAATTCGCGGCACAGCCACTCGCCGCCATCACGCTGCCAATAAACCGGATGTTGTGCATTCACGGTTTGGCGCCAACGCCAACCTGCGTCGCTCCAAAACTCTCCGCGTTCATAGCCGCCAACATCGACGAACGCGGCAAACGCAGCATTGGTAACGGCGGTGCGAGCAATCGCGAATGGCTCGACGTGAACTTCGTGCGCATCCATCTCGTTATCAAAAACAAAAGGCCGATCCGGCACGCTGCCAAGCAAAAACGTCCCGCCGAGTATTAGGGCGTCTTTCAGATCTTCGCTGACAGTCATACCGTGGCTGGCGGGCGCGTCGCCGCGCTCACCAAAACAAGGTTTCGAATAACCCAGCGTCTGACGCGTATAGCCGAACGCCTCGTCGTGCATGTCTTCGTGAAAGAGCGCCAGCGAAAGAAAGTATTCAGCTTGACTGTCGATTCTTTCCTGACGTTGGTACTGATCTGTTATTCGATCCAGCACCTCCTGCATGTACTCAAGAGTTTTCCTGCGCGATAGCGGCAAATCCCAACGCGTTTCATGTGCGACCTTCGCCGAATCGTAGAGCGCATCGCCATTCTCAAGAATCGGCGCGCGGCCCTGCAAGTGCCTCAGCACCCAGTACTCCTGAAACCAGGCGACATGTCCGATTTCCCAAAGCATCGGATTGACGATTTCAAGCCGCGGCCCGATCAGTTGTTCATCATTAAGATCGGCAACCAATGCCAGCGTATGTCGGCGCGCATCGTGCAGGGCCTCAACTAACTGACTCAGATTGCCGGACATGGGCTGGGTCGCTGATTTCATCTCGTCTGCCGCCAAACGGTCGAGCATTCTCTTATAATATCCGAAGCTACATGGCTTGGATCAAAGTCATAGATGAAAGCGACGCTGACGAAGAGTTAACAACGTCGTACTCGCCCCCGGTTTGGGAATAGAGCTCGAAACACAGTCGCCACGTCGGGGCTCACTTCAGCGCATCAAGTGCTGCGCGAATCGCTTCATTCGCCGGACGTTCTCGATAGTTCGACTCAATTTTGGCCCACGCCACCCTGCCGCTCTTATCAATCACGTAGACGGCTGGATGCGGAATGCCGTAGTGGCTGGTTCCTTTGTATGCCGGATCGCTGAGACCGTACTCATCGATGATCTTGTGGTCGGCGTCAGAGAGGATGGGAAAGTTGAGTTCACCCTTGCCGTCCGCGGCAATTTTCTGCGCAAAATCTTTGCTCACATCCGGCGGGTCGATGCTGATCGCGTAGAGCTTCACATTCTCGTTCTTCTTCAGCAGGGTTCGCAGCGCAGCCAACTGCCGCGCACAGAACGGTCACCAGTAACCGCGATAGAAGACCAGCACGGCTGGACTCTTGTTACGCGCCGCGGACAGAGTGACTTTGGTTTTGTTCTGATCTTCGAGAGTGAAATCGGGAGCAAGTTCGCCAACGGCAACCGGCGCACTGCGCTCCTGCGCCCGCAGCCCGCCGGCTATAGCCGCCATCGCCGTGAAAAGCAAGGTAGCAAGGGAAAGTCTTAAGAGTTTCATAATGGCTTCCTAAACTGAGTGAGAAACAGCGCCTCACAGGACATTCACGACCAGCCCGGCGGCGATGGCCAGTGCGAAGATCGCGAAGGCCACTGCACCGGCCACTTTCCAGTTTGTCGAGCGCGCAATCGTAAATAGTGACGGCAAGTTAATGGCTGGGCCGGCGATCATTAGCGCGACCGCGGCGCCGGCCGGCGCTCCTGCCGAGAGCAGGAGCAACGCCAGCGGAATTTCAAAAAAGGTCGGCATCGCCAAAGGCACGGCGATCAGCGCCACGATGATCGTTGCGACTAGCTGACCTCGCGAAGAGGCTAATGATCCAACGGGCAGCCACATTGCAATCGCCATCGAGATCAAGACACCGACTACTATCAACGGCAATGTTCTTACCGCTACCTGGCCGCAAGAGCGCAGAAATCTTTTTAGTAGCACTTCACGGTTTTCTGACTCGACCGGCGCGCAATTGATCGGGTTGACTCTTATGAATCTTTCAATCAGCACGCCGGTGAAAAAAACGGCGCAGCCGGCAGCGACCAGACGCGTCACCGCGATCCGCGGCGCAAACAACATGAACGTGAGAATCAAAGCGGCGGGGTTCAGCGCCGGTGCCGCAAGCATTACTGCCAGTGATGGACCCAGCTTAGATGATCGTTCGTACATTCCCGAGAACACCGGCGCCACGCAACACGAGCAAAGCATCAGCGGCGCTCCAGCAAGTCCCGCGGCGAGTTGCGAGCGCACTCGTCCACGACCAAAGCTTTTCGCCAACCAGCTCGGCGGATCGAGCACGCGCACGGCGCCGCTGATCAGAATGCCAAAGAGCAACGCCGGCCAAATGACTGAAAAGTAATTGAACGAGCGCGCGAACAAACCGATCTGTGATGTATTGCCCGGTATCGGCAAAACATTGAGACGTGGTTGAAAATTGTGCGTGTTCTGCACTTTTTCAATGACAGCCAGCGCTGCCGAGGACTTATAAACAAAAAGCGTTGTCACAATGACGAGCAATAGAATTGTGGCGTAAATGACTCTTTGCCCGCGCTGCGGCGAAACTGTGATGGTGTTTTGATCTATTTGAGTGGCCACGATCGCTCCCCTCGTCGGTGAAACTAGACGTTTGAAAATTTGGCTTTGGGGGTGCGCTGGATTATAAGACAGGTGTCGTCGAAAAACTAAGACTCAGTTAGCCAGAGAGTTGTGGAAGTCGCAGGCTGGATGATTGCTCGACATTCCCGAAGGAGGTAGAAAATGAACAATTCTGATCGCATGAGTCAGAAGCCGGCAATTGCCCTGACAATCATGCGCGTGACTCTCGGAGCGATGTTCGTCTCGGTATTCTTCGAGAATCTGGGGAAAGGTCTTTACAGCCCGTCAGGCTATTCTGGTTTGATCAACTATTACCTTGAGAAAGGTCACGCTCCGCACGTGTTGAAAAGTGTGATGGGATTGATGGCCAACCACGCAAACATCGCCGGCCCGATGCAGGGCGTCACGGAAATCTCGTTCGGCATTTTGCTGTTGGTTGGATTCCTGACGCGTCCCGTCGCGCTTGCGGCATTTCTATTTCTGACGACACTCTGGATAGCTGAGTGGGGCACGGCTTGGATTTGGGAACTGCTCATCCCAATGATTGTCGCATTGAGCCTGATGAT
>DATBSG010000342.1:0-4812 GCA_036559945.1 Pyrinomonadaceae bacterium | reverse complement strand
AAGAGCACAATCCGGGCTTCACTTTCAGTGGGCCAATCGTGCTGCCTTTTTACAACGGTCGAGACCGCACGCACTTTTTCACCGCTTACGAGTACGACACGATTCTGGATTCAACGACGATCGACACGCTCGTGCCCGTCGATCAGAACCCGGTGTTTCCGCTGCCTCCGCCGACCAGCACTTGCCCTGACCCTCTCTGTCCGTTCGCCGAGCTAACCAGCACTCCGCAGCGCAGTCAGATTTTCACAACGCGCGTCGATCACAAATTCAACGACTTGCATAACGGCCAGGTTCTTGTACAAATTGGCCGCTTCAAGAACCTTCGGCAATTTGGTGGCGGCAATCGGCTGGCCGAAACCTTGATCGGAAAGACGCGAAACACAGATGCGATTTCTTATTCGGACAACTACGTCTTTTCTGCCAAGGCGGTGGCGCAGACGCGCTTTCAATGGTCGCGCCTGACGCCGGCCGTTCAGGCGTCAGGCACGGAAACTCCAGTCGTGCTCATTGATATTGGACGGTCATCGCCTTTGACCGCAGGTACTTCAACCAGCGGCGCCACTAATCGTTTAGAGACGCGTTTCCAGGCCCAGGAAATATTTTCTTACGTGGCGGGCGCGCACTCGATGAAGTTCGGCGGAGATGTTCAGCGAGTCAAATCGACGTTTATCGACCTCAGCGACATTTCAGGAACCTGGAACTTCGATAGCGCCGCAGATTTCTTGGCCAACCATCCCAGCCGTTTTCGACAAAACTTTAAAACCGAGTCCGTCCAGCACAACATGTACACCGGCATCTTCGCGCAGGATGAGTGGCGGCTGATTCCTAATCTTTTGATCAGTTACGGCCTGCGTTGGGAGAACGAGAGCATCGTGGGCGACCGAAACAACTTCGGGCCACGATTCGCGCTCGCCTACGATCCGTTCAAGTCAGGCAAGACCGTCGTGCGCGTGGGCGCTGGTGTCTTTTACAACCGCGCGCTACTGCGCACGATTGATGACTTCACGCTGGGCGCGCAGCAAATGTTTCTCGACACGAACGACATTCCTGAACCGACCCGGACAACGGTGCTGAATCAGCTTCATTTTCCCCAGCCGCTCACGGCTGACTCGTCGCTTGTCAGACAGTTCGGAACGCTGAACGCGGGGTTCTCGCGCCGTCTCGATCCGACGTTGCGAATTCCGGAGAGTTATCAGGCTAACGTCGGCCTTGAGCGCGAGTTGGCGCATTCGTGGGTGTTCGAGGCGAACTACACTTACAACCGCGGACTGCATCTCTGGCGCGAATTCAACGTGAATGCGCCGCGACTGCCGGCCGGGTTCTCGAGCTTCACCCAGTATTTATCGACGCGCGACTTTGCGAATTTTCTGAGCGGCCCCGCCGGCACGCGACCGGTCATCAACACTTCCACTGCCGGCGATTTGGTGCGCTTTGTTTTGAATCCGCCTGATCCGGCGAGTCCGAATTCAGTCGTGCGTATTTTTGAACTCGGCGTTCCCGTGTCGCTCGTGAATCTCAATGCGTTCACGTCAACGACCGCGGTGAATGCTGCGCTAGCCGCCTTGAATTCGTTGCGTCCCGATCCTTCACGGACCGAAGTCGAGCAACTGATTTCCGTCGGCAACAGCCTCTATCATGGACTGACTCTGGAAGTGCGCAATCGCTGGCGACAAAAATCGAGTGGTGCAGGCTTCTCGTTCCGCGCGGTTTACACGCTGTCCTTTATGAAAGACGACGGCATCGTGAACACTTCTGACGCGCTGATACCCGGCGACTTTAGTCGCGAATTCTCGCGCAGTTTGCTTGATCGCCGGCATCGCTTTGCTTTCTCCGGAACATTCGACACGCCGCGATCACTTGGGCATTTGCGGTTCTCGCCGATTCTGCGCATAGCATCGAGCGCCCCGTTCAATATTGGACTCGGCGGCGCGGATCGAAATCTCGACGATGTGGGCAACGATCGGCCGAACTTCACCGGCGATACCAGCGTGTTGCATTGGCGCGAAGAAGGCCAGCCAATCGACCCGAACATACTCAACCAATTCAGTCTGCCGACGATTGGCCAGTCAGGAAATCTGCCGCGCAATGCCGGCACGGGGCCGAGTCAATTTATTTTCGACTTGAATGTATCGCGCGAATTCAGCCTCAACGAGAAGATGCGCATGCGATGGACGGTGGAATTCGATAATGTTTTGAATGCGACCGTATTCAGCTTTGGCAGCGACTTCATCGACTTCAACGCGTTCGCTCCCACTGCCACGCCGGCACAGAGACAAGCATTCCTCGATTCTTTCCTCGTCACCACCCGCACGCTCCGTCCGCGGCAGGTGCGAATCGGCGTGAGATTTGATTTCTAATCTTTACCAACCAAAGCGCCGCCGCTTCGCTCTGCCGGCGCACTCCAAATAGATCAGAATGCCATCCAAAACGCAGTAGACTACTCGCTCATGAATGAATCGATTGTCATCATCGGCGCCGGCGCGGCCGGACTGGCCGCCGCGCGCGAACTCAGTCGAGCCGGTCGCGAAGTCATTGTGCTGGAAGCGCGCGGACGCGTCGGCGGCCGAGTGTTCACGCACAAGGAAGCAGACTCGCCTGTGCCGATCGAACTTGGTGCCGAATTCGTTCACGGCAAGGCTCCGGAACTCTGGCAGATCGCCACCGCCGCGAACCTCAAGCTTTACGAAGTCAGCCAACGGCGCTGGTATTTTGAAAACGGCAAAGTCAGCAAGGCTGGCGAGTTCTGGCGAAAGATCGAAAGCCTGACGGACAAGATGAAATCCTCGGAGCACGATCAATCGCTCAAGACATTTCTCGCTTCGTTGCCTGACGATGAAGAGACGCGCCGCGCGAAGGCCATGCTCGTGCGATACGTCGAAGGCTTTGATGCCGCGAATATCGAACGAGTCGGAATACAAGGGCTTGTCAAAGAAAACGAAGCTGCCGATGAGATTGAAGGCAACAAAGCTTTTCGTTTCATCGAAGGTTACGATTCGCTCATGGAAGTGATGAAAGCCGAGGCGGAGAGTTATGGCGCTGAATTTCGTCTCAGCACAGTCGTCAACGAGGTGGGCTGGTCTGGCGAGCAAATTGAGATTTCGTGCGCGACGCCGCGAGGCGCTTCTTCGTCGAGTAGTCTTTCAGCGTCGCATGTGATCGTCACACTTCCGCTTGGCGTCCTCAAATCCAGAGTGGAAGACAGTGGCGCTGTTCGCTTTACTCCTCGACTGCCGTCCGACAAACAATCGGCGATTGAGAATCTTCCAATGGGAAATGTCGTGAAAATCAATCTGCGATTCCACGGGCGCTTTTGGGAAACAGCGAAGATGTGGGATGAAGACGGAAACCTTGTGGATTTTCACGACGCCGGATTTTTTCACTGTCCCGGCGCGCCTTTGCCGACGTGGTGGACGCAATTACCGGTGCGCGCGCCGTTGCTGGTTGGATGGACAGGCGGACCGAATGCAGACGATTTGCGTCCGCGTAGCGGACGATTGACAGTAGCCCAGCACTTCAGTGCTGGGATCGACGCGGTTAATAAGACCGTAGCCCGCGAAGCGGGCGACAGAGGTCAGGACATTAAACCGAGCGGCAGCGAAGGCTCACTTCTCGACGACGCCATCGTTTCCCTCGCTACGATATTCAACCTTTCGCGCTCCGACATTCGCGCTCAACTGGAGGCTTCTTTCATTCACGACTGGCGGGACGATCCGTTCTCTCGCGGCGCCTATGCGTACGTTCCGGTTAATGGTTTGGAACTTCAGCAGATCCTGGCGCGACCTATCGACAACAAATTGTTCTTCGCGGGCGAGGCGACGAGCATCGGTCACATCGGCACCGTGCATGGCGCAATCCAAAGCGGCCAGCGCGCAGCGCAAGAAATACTAAGTCTCTAGCCCCGCCAATCTGCCGCGGGTTTCTGCCACACAACTGAATAGCGCCAAAAAAGATGCCTGCGAATCGTTGCAACTGGAAATATCCGTCCGTACAGATCACGCGCCTGGCGAATTGTTAGGTACGAATCTGTCTTTCCATGTTCTTCCCACGCGGCGCGCACCTCCGGCGGCGGTCTTAATCTGCCGTTGTGAAGTAGCCTCAACCCACAACTAGCGACGAGAGCGAGCGTGTTGAGAAATGTATCGCCTAAACCTTCAGCCGTGAGAACGTTTCGGTTCAGCTCGACCAAATCAAGGACTACCAGGGTGCCGCCGGGTCTAAGCGCCTCTTTCAATTTCTCGAGCGCTTGCTCTGTCGGGACATGATGCAAAGTCGCGATGGTCGCAATGCAATCAAAATGGCCAGCAGGAAAATCGCATGACATCGCTTCGGCCACTTTGAACTCAATATTCGTAAACTGATCAGAGCGCGACCGCGCCACGCGGATCATCTCTGCTGAGAGGTCTATGGCGGTGACCTGATTTGCGCGCGCCGCGAGACGTCGCGAAAATGCGCCGGTGCCACAGCCAACTTCCAGTGCGCGGTCACATTTTTTCGGAACGTATCGAAGGAGAAAATTGTGGTAGTGATTGTTCGCACTCCAGCCCTGGCTATCGAGCCGCGCCAGTCGATCGAAGTCTTTTTCAACGGTTGACATGATATCAACAGCAAGGCGCGAACTCGCGCCAATATAGCAGCACGGCCCTCACTTCACTATGCTAAACTTCGGCCGGATCCCTCGATGAGCAACGATCATAAAGAGGCCATTGGCGAAGTCGAGACGGCGCTGCTCGACGCCGATTTATTTTTGAAGTATGGCGCGCCTGATCGCGCCATGAAGCGGCTCAAGTCCGCATTAGAGCGCAGCCCGCGGTC
>DATBSG010000341.1:0-10004 GCA_036559945.1 Pyrinomonadaceae bacterium | reverse complement strand
TTCAGCAACTCAGGTCGAATCAAACTGCCTGCGAACTTCTCCCGCGTGGTTGCAGCGCACGCCGAGGGCGACATGCGCGGCTTGCGCCACAAATCCGAACGGCGGCGCGCACTGCAACTGTGCACGCTGCTTGGCGTGGCGGCATTCACGCTGCTGGGCGCTGCGTCAGGAGCTTTGATCTTTCAGCCGGCGCGCGGTTTCATGCGACTAGTCGCGCGCGTCCTCGATCTGGTCTGGCAAACATTCGCCGACGCTGCGGAAGGGGCCACCATAGTCGCGCGCGTGATTGGCCGCGCCGGTGTCGCCAGCTCATACGGGTTCGGAATTTTCGTCGCGCTTGTCTTTCTGATCGCGATTTCTCTGCTGCCTCGCTTAATTGCCAACTACCATCGGACCGAATTCATTGAATAGGGGGCACGAAAGGAAAAAGGAAAAAGGAAAAGGAGAAAAGGGCGAAGCCGGCCGACATTTTTTCCTTTTTCCTTTTGCTTTTTTCCTTTTGAGCTTTACGGCTCTTGCTCAACCCGCGCCCGCCGGCCCTCCAACTGACACAAACGCTCGCGTAATCGAAGGGGTCAACAACACCACAGTCTTCGGTATGGGCCAATCCATTCGGATCACCGGAACCGTGAAAGAGGGCGCGATTGCCTTCGGTGGAGATGTGATTGTCGAAGGGACCGTCGAAGGCGATGTCGCTTCGATTGGGGGTTCGGTCATACAACGTGCGGGATCGCGCATCGGCGGCGACGTGATCGTTTTGGGTGGCGGCTATTATCCGGACAAGTCTGCTCCGGGCCGCAATCCGAATTCCGTCACCATCATGTACGCGGGCTACGAAGATCAGCTTCGCCGCGCGATGCGCGAACCATTCAGTCTGCTCAGTCCCCAGTTCACGCCGGCTTTCTTAGGCATTCGTCTGCTCGCGATCCTGTTTTGGTTCATTATCTCGCTCGCGCTGTCGGCAGCGATGCCGAACACTGTCAGTCGCGCGGTCGCGCGCCTGCAACTGACCAGTCTGCGCGTCGCGATCATCGGCCTGGTTGGTTCAGTAGTGCTCACCGTCGGGGTCTTCCTCTGTCTTTGGTTGTTGCCATCGCTGGTGAGCGCGGTCTTGTCGATTCTGGCTGCGCTGCTGATCATCGTGGCGACGCTGTTTGGGCGCGTCGTTATCTCGGCAGCAACCGGACATTGGCTCCAGCGCCGCCTGCTGCCAAACGTTAAGTCTGAATCGGTGATCTTGCTGCTCGGCGTCGCTTTTTGGGTAGTGATGGCATCGCTTCCGTATGTTTGGCCAATCGTGGATGCGGGGTTGCTGATTGTAAGCTTGGGGCTCGCGCTCACCGCCCGTTATCGTCTCACTTGGAAGAAGTCGGAATCGTAACAGAAACTGTCAGTTTGGGTTGCAAGCGAGCAGCTTGCGCCACAAGGATCGATCCTCGTGCACCCTGCGACCGAACCAACAGATGACGTGCTCGTTGCTGCCGCTGCCGCGGGGGATGAAGCCGCGTTCGAGGATCTCTTCAATCGTCATCGGCGTCAGGTTGGTCGCATCGCGGGCCGCTTCTTCGCGCAGCGCGAACAGATTGAGGAGATCACTCAGGACACGTTCACCAAACTGTATTTCGCGCTGCACACCTATCACGGGACTCATGAAGCTTCATTCAAAGCGTGGCTGGCGCAAATAACCGTTAACGCCTGCTACGATCAATTGCGTCGCGTTCGCCGACGTTCAGAGCAGACGCTGGGCGAGCTTTCGGAAAACGAAACGAAGGATTTCTCGACTCAACTTCGCGCCGCGCGCAGCGACGTTGAAGGCGCGTTAATTTCGCGCGACCTGGCGCTGAAGCTTCTGACGCGCTTGAGCGCGGAAGATCGCCTGGTGCTCACGCTCCTCGATGTCGAAGGTTTCTCGGTGGCCGAAATCGCTGAGATGACGAACTGGTCAATTTCGAAAGTGAAAGTGCGCGCACACCGCGCGCGGGCGCATCTGCGGCGTATTATGCGGAAATTTGTCTGATTTTCCGCCTATTTTGCAGGCAAATAGCCGAATAAGGCTGTAACCCTTTCGCGTTCAGAATCGTCTTTGGTTGTGAGGCTGACGGAGGCAAGAACCGTTATGTTCAAAAGAAATCCGCGGAACAGAGAGCATCTTGACCGGGCCGGCAAGCTGGTCTTGCGCGCGGCTGTGGCTGATGAGCAGGAGATCGAAGCCGCGTCTGAATCGCCGTTTCTCTTCACACGCGTTCGCGCTCGCATTACTGAACGGCAGCGCGAGAATGAATCCGGCTGGCAGTCTCTGCCGCTGATCGCCTGGCGCGCAATTCCGGCGATGGCACTTGTCGCGACGCTCGCGGGCGGTCTGACGTTGTGGACAGCGGGACCGGCGAACACCGAAAACGCAGCCAACACTCCGGCAGTTGGATTTGGCATGTACGAAGATGCGCTGACGGACACGACAGATCCGGGCGTCGAGCAGACAGTTTTGAGCCGCAATAATCTGTCTCATGAAGACGTTCTGAACATTGTCATCGAGCGCGGCGAAGTGGAGAAGAAGAAATGACTTTGACGGGTCACACGAAAATGAAGATTTGGCTGGTGCTGGTGGCCGTGTTCGTTTTGGGCGCAGTCACCGGCGCCGCTTTGACCGGTTTGTATCGTTCGCGCGCGAGCAACGCCTTTGGCCGCGATTCGCACGAGCGCGCGATGCGTGAACGTTTCGAAAAGATGCGCCAGGAACTGAATCTGAGGGAAGACCAAACGAACCAAATCCGCGCGATCTTGGATGAAACGCGGAATGAATACCGCAAGCTGCGCGAAGAGTTGCGGCCGCGATTTGACGAGCCGCGTTTGAAAGCGCGCGCGAAGATTCGAGCATTGCTCGATGCCGATCAGCAGAAGAAGTTTGATGCGTTGGTCGCGCAACAGGACGCTGAACACAAAGCGGAAGGCGACAAGCGGTAGGCGGAAAGAGGGAGGGCAAAGGCAAGCCGATACCTGGTATCCGACATCTTTGCGATCTTTCTGCAACTAACAGGCAGCGCGAGGCGTAAAAAGGATTACTTTTCCCGGGAGCAATCTGAAAATCGTGAAAACGAAGTCATTTTTCATTGGGCTTTTTGTGGTTTTGATGCTGGCGGGTGCACCACTGGCGCCGGCTCAACCAAATTCACCCCAGCAACCAGCGAACGATCCGGCGATTTCGGCGACGCGTGTCTACGGCAAGGTCACTGAGATCAACGCGTCCGCGGGACAACTTACCGTCAAGACCGATGCCGGGTCGGTGGTCCTCGTTAACACCAGCGAGAAAACCACATTCGAGCGCATGCCGCCCGGCGAGACTGATCGCTCGAAAGCGATCAAAACGTCGCTGACTGAAATCACCGTCGGCGATGGAATCTACGCGCGCGGTTATGTCGCGGAAGATCGCAAATCAGTTCCGGCGCAGCAAATCGTCGTCGTCAGCCAATCAGACATCGCGAAGAGGCAGGAAAAGGAACGTATGGAGTGGCGACGTCGCGGTGTCAGCGGCATCGTCGCTTCGCTGAACCCGGCGACGAAAGAAGTCACCATTACGAGTCGCACTTTGATGGGTGGCCCGCAATCTGTTGTCATCCCCGTCAGCGACAAGACCAAGGTCCGTCGTTATCCACCCAATTCGATTCCGAAATACAGCGATGCCAAGCCAAGCACGTTCGAAGAAGTGAAAGTCGGCGACCAATTGCGCGCGCTCGGCGACAAAAGCACTGACGGCACGCATTTGACTCCTGAAGAGGTCGTGTTCGGAACGTTCAAAATCGCCGGCGGAACTGTGACCGCAGTCGATCCGGAGGCGAAGACAATCACGATTAATGACCTGCAAACGAAGAAGCCTCTGACAATCGTGCTCAAGCCTGACACAGTCGTGCGCCGCTTTCAGGGATTCATGGGGGGCATGGGCGGACCCGGCGGTGGAGCGCCGGGAGCTGGCGGACAGGGCCAGGGCGCCGGCCAAGGCCAAACCTCGGGCGCGGGACAAGGTCAAGGGACGGGAGCCGGACAAGCGCAAGGCGCTGGTGCGCAGGGTGGAGGGCAAAGGCCCGGCGGCGGAATGAATATGGCCGATCTGATCGAACGCTTGCCGACAATTTCAATCGCAGAAATAAAAGTCGGTGACATGATCATTATGTCCACGCTGCCAGGCGTCGATCAGAACCGCATCACTGCGATATCAATGGTTACCGGTGTCGAGCCGCTGCTACAGATGATTGCGATGCGTCAACAAGCAGGCGGACAGCCTCGGCCACAAAACGTGGACTTGAACAGTAACTTTGGCGGCATGTTCGGCGGGATTGGTCCCTAATTCTTTGAGCGGCGCCTTAAGGTCCATCAAGAATTGTTGACTCAAACGAGAACTCAATAATGACTATCAAGAAACCAATTACGTGTTTAGCCGCTTTTGTTTTCGCGCTCGCGCTGTGCGCGACGGTCGCGGCACAGGGTCGCGCGACTTTGCGTGGCTTGGTGAAGGACGAGGTAGGCGCCGTGATCGTTGGCGCCACCGTCACGCTCACGGATGCGTCGGGCGCGCAAAAGACGGCCACTTCCGGAGCGGACGGCAGCTTTGTTTTCACGGGATTGACGCCCGGTAAGTTCCTGATTCGTGCCGAAGCCGGCGGCTTTGCGCAATCAGATGATCTTGATGTCGAAATCACGACCGCGCGCCGCGAACCGGTGACGATTATGCTGAAGGTCGCCGAAATTCAGAGCGAGGTGAAGGTCGAGTCAAACCCGCCGATCAGCACCGACAGCTCAAGCAACGCGAACCAGCAGGTGTTGTCAGGAAAAGATTTGGAAGCGTTGCCAGATGATCCGGACGAACTAGCGGCGGCACTCCAGGCGCTCGCCGGCCCATCTGTTGGTCCGGGCGGCGGCCAGATTTTCATCGACGGATTTTCCGGCGCGAACCTGCCGCCGAAGGAATCGATTCGCGAAATTCGCATCAACCAGAATCCGTTTGCGGCTGAAAACGATCAGCCTTCGGGGCGCATCGATATTTTGACCAAACCAGGCACCGACAAATTCCGCGGCAGCGTCAACTTCAATTTCACTGACGAGAGCCTGAACTCACGCAATCCTTTTGCAGTCAGCACGAGCAAGCGCGCGCCTTACCAGGTGCGCCAGTATGGCGGCAGTCTCAGCGGCCCGGTCATCAAGAACAAAGCGTCATTCTTCCTCGAGCTGAATCGGAACGAGACTGACGACAACGAATTGATCCGCGCCACAATTCTCGGGCCCGGCTTTACGGTTCAGCAGCTTGGCCTCGGCTTTCTGCTGCCGCGCCGCGGTCTGAACATCAGTCCGCGCATCGAGTATGCGATCAACTCGCGCAATACCTTCATTGCGCGTTACAGCTTCAATCGAAACGAGACGAAGAACATCGGCGTTGGTGGATTTTCGTTGCCGGAGCGCGGTTACAACTCTAAATCGACAAATCAGAACATTCAGTTGACGGAAACAGCCGTAGTCAACGCCAAGACAATTAACGAGACGCGTTTTCAATTCGCGCGCAACACGAATGAATCATTGGGCACCAATACGATTCCCACGTTGAACGTCAGTGGCGCGTTCGCTAGCTGTGCAATCGCCGCCCCGAACTGCTCCTCCGTGGGTCACGCGATCAACGAAAGGAATAGTTGGGAGCTGAATAACTTCACGCAAATTCAGCAGGGAATGCACACGATCAAGTTTGGCGGCCGAGTTCGTGGTGTGCACATCGACGACACCAGCCCAGGCAACTTTGGCGGCGCGTGGAATTTCACCGGAGGTTTCGGGCCTCAGTTCGACGCGAGTAACAATCCGATCTCCGGAACCAATGTTCTGCTCAGTAGCATAGAGCGCTATCGACGTACGGCGCTGATTTCATCGCAGGGATTGACGGCGCAGCAGCAAGCCTATTGCGGCGCCGGCGCGACCGTGGCGCAATGCATTCGTACACTTGGTGGCGGCGCTTCACAGTTCAGCATCAATACCGGCAATCCCAACGCGACTGTTTCGCAAACCGATGTGGGTGTGTACGCGCAGGATGATTGGCGCGTGCGGCCAAACTTTACTTTGAGCTACGGGTTCCGCTACGAGAACCAAACCAACATCAGCAGCAAATTCAACTTTGCGCCGCGCCTCGGTTTTGCCTGGTCGCCGGGCGCGCGCACCAACTCGACCAAACCTCCGAAAATGGTGATTCGCGGCGGCGCGGGCATCTTTTATAACCGCTTCAGCGAAGGTCAGACGTTACTTTCGCATCGCTTCAATGGCACGAACGAATTGCAGTACGTCATCACCGATCCGGCCGTCATTTTGGGAAGACCGCCGACGACGGCGGAGCAGACGGGAAATCCATCTTTTGGTTTCCTGAATCAGTTTCCGACTGTGCTGACGAGTGCGCAACTGGCGACGGTCCCGGCAACGCAGCAAACGATTTGGCGCGTCGCGCCGAATCTTCAGGCGCCCGAATTCTATTTGACTGGCCTGCAGGTTGAACGACAGTTGCCGAAGAACTTTACTGTTGTGACGGGCGTGTACTCGCTTCGCATCCAGCATGCGATTCGGGCGCGCGACATCAACGCACCACTGCCGCCGACGTTCACGACGCGGCCGACGCCGGGGCTCGGAGACGTTTATCAATACGAGTCCAGCGGCAAGTTTCGTCAGACGCAGATGTTCACGATGCTCAGTAGCAGATTGAATCCACGAATCTCGCTGACGGCGACCTATAGTCTGAGCAAGACAACGAACGACACGGACGGCCAGGGTGGCAGTATCTTCCCGATGAACTCGTACGATCTGAGCGGCGAATTCGGACGCGCGGGTGTCGATGTTCGTCATCGATTCTCCCTATTCGGCACGATTAATCTGCCGTGGTGGAAGCTCGTTGTGAATCCGCTGGTCACCGCGAATACCGGACGGCCTTTCAATATCACAACTGGGCAGGACTTGAATCTGGATCGCCAGTACAACGAGCGGCCGACGTTCGCGCAGTTGAACGCTTACTGCACAACCTTCCCGGCGCGCTGCACCACGTTCGACTATTCAAGCACCAGCAACCAGTTCATCCCGCGAAACTACGGCAACAGTCCCGGATACTTCAGAGCTGACCTGACCGTCAGCCGCACCTTCAGTTGGGGCGGGGAAAGAGCCCGAGCTTCAAATTCACAACGCGGCGGCGGCAACACTGCTGATAACAAACGTGGTGGCGCTGCTGGAGGCGGACGCGGCGGCCCGTCCATCGGCAGTAGCATACCCAAAGGTCCCGGAGGCCCGGGCGGCGGCGAAGGCGGCGGTCAGCGCGTGATGATGATGGGCGGTCCGGGCGGCGGTGGTGGCGGCGTTGGAAAGTACTCACTAAACGTATCGATAAATGCGCAGAACCTCTTTAATCGCGTGAATCTCGATTCGCCGGTGGGCGTTCTGACGTCACCGAATTTCGGACAATCGTTGGGTTTGGCGGGCAGCTTCGGAGGTTTCGGCCCGTTCGGAGGCGGTGGCGGCGGCGGGGGCGCCGGCAACCGGAGAATCTATTTGCGCCTGCGGTTTACTTTTTAGAACCAATCCCCACGATCAGGCGTATTTAACCTCGAAACCCTTCTGACAAGCGCGGAAGGGTTTTCGGGTTTATGACGCCGATTTCGCCACAAGCGGGCGCACGGCCATTCCACTCACTAGGGTAAATTTAGCCGGAAGGATTCGTTATGAAACAATTAACTCTGTCGATTGTCACTCTGTTGCTAATGGCCGTGGGCGTGTGGGCGCAAAGCGCATCGCGATCGGCCTCTGCGCCAGTTGGAAATAACTCGCCCGCTCCCCCGATAGACACGATCCCGCCTCCACCAGCGATCACCGCTGCCACGACGCCAATCGAACTTGCGCGCGCCGCGCTGGCCGCACAGGGCGGTGAGAAATTCAAGAACCTGAAAAACGTTTGGGTCGTCGGCAGTGTCGACTTGTACGCGCCTAATAGCGCGTTCGCGCAACCCGGCAAGTTCTCGCTGATTACGGCTGGTGAGCGCATGCGCCTCGACGTCGATGCTTCGCCGGCTTTCAAGTTCAAGCAAATCTTTGACGGCCAGCAGTCCTACAGTTCGATTCCCGGCGTGCAGACGCCCCCCGCCAACAAATTTGGGCTGTTTGTTCTGGTGAAATACGATCAGCCCGGCTACACAGTCTCAGCTATTCCGAATGAAAAGAAGCTGCGGGGATTTCGTATCGTGGACTCGGAAGGCAATACGACCGACTTTTACATCGACCCAGTCACCGCGCGCGTGATGAAGTACGTGAGTCCTTACAATGGCTACACGTTTGGAACTGAGAATTCAAAGTTCAAAGAAATTGACGGCGTGTTGATTCCCTTCAACTTCAGTCAGCGACTAGAGATGCCGATGGGCGCATTCTTCGCCGAATTCAAGGTGAAGGAAGCAAAGCTGAATCAGCCGATGGGCGATGACGTGTTTGTGATTCAGTGAGTAGCTGTCAAAACCCCAACTAGTCGGGGTAGGTCGGGTGATCAATCGAGCGAGGAGTTTCGACTCATCCTTCATCCTTGCTTTTCGCCTCCCTGGACCGTTTCGTAAAATGCCAAAGGCCACCGGTGATCTCCACCGGCAAGCGATAGCCCAATTGGCGGGCGAGCATGACTATCTGCCCACGATGATGACCTTCGTGCGCGACGAAATAGGTCAAGACATGGCCGACGTCAAGCGGAAGGTTGCGCCAGGTGTACGACGAGGAGGCCGGGATCGTGCCGCCTCGATCACATCCGAGCTTTAGCAAGCTAATAATTCCGCGGCTACTGTGGCCTAGTGCCAGAATCAATTCCTTCGGAGAAACCTTTTGGCGATTAACGGCCCGCGGCACCACGATGCCGAATTCTTTTCCTAACGTCTTGATCCACATGCACCGCGCATTATGGATGTGACCCGCGATCATCCGCACGGTTCGTCGTGGCGCACCCGGGACTTTCGCTTCCCAGAGTTCTTTAGGTAAGTGCTCGACGAGGAAGGACGTGACGCGGTTGTTGGTTCGCCACGCGTCAAGCAGCATATTTCGCTGATCAAGTGCAGTGCGCATCACAACCCCCATTAGCAGGAAAGCTGAACGCTGACCTCAGGAAGATTTCGACCATTTCGTCAGAGCCGGATGAGGAAGCGGATCGAGTTGTCGCGCGACCTCGAAAATCTCATCAACATGGTAACCATCGAGGCCAAATCGATTGGCGATAACTTCGCAGGCTAAACTCTTGCCCGTACGAGAACGTCCCAGCCAAAACACGTCTTGCATCGCAGGATCATTCCCTAAAGCCGCTTCTGGTCAAATCAAAGTTCAACGAGCGCCCGGCATTTGATCGACGGTCGCGATAATAGTTGATTTTCCGTCCGATGCGATCTTCCTGACTCGAGGCATCCAGTCGCGCCGCACGTCTCTTTCAGTGTGCAGGAATTCGAGCACATAAACGTCATCGCCAAAGAGAGCAACCGCAGTTGGTGACCACGGACTTTGAGTTTGCAGCAGAGTGGTGATCTTTCCTTGCGGTGTGATCTTCAGCACCTGGGCGTCGCCTGCGTCGGCCACATACATCACTCCACGGCCGTCAACCGCGAGTCCACGGAGATACGGATGTTGGTTCGTCGCTGGAATAGACGGCGCGCCGGCGGGAGCGCGAACGGTCGCGGCTGTCCCGATTCGACCTTGCGGTGTGATCCGTTTGATGGCGCTGTCTTCGGTGTAGTACACGGAGCCATCCGGACCGGCAGTGATCCCGTTTATATGCGGAAGTGACTCGCCCTTTATCGTCGTCGGGAGCGTGGCCAGCACTGATGTATCTCCCGAAGACGTCGCGCGTATGAGTCGCAAATTACCTGGGCGACCGGATGGGTAATACAAACTTCCGTCTCGCCCCACGGCGATGGGGAAATCGCTGGCGATAAGCAGCGTGGGGCTGACTCCTACCTTCAAAATTTCCCAGTCCAAGCCTA
>DATBSG010000340.1:0-8798 GCA_036559945.1 Pyrinomonadaceae bacterium | reverse complement strand
GTTGACCAGCCCGCATTCTGCGCACTTCCTGCGAGTGTTGTGGGGCGCTTGCGCTTCGTCCATCGTGATGAGGTTCTGCCGCT
Source organism: Pyrinomonadaceae bacterium (assembly GCA_036559945.1). Taxonomy (GTDB): domain Bacteria; phylum Acidobacteriota; class Blastocatellia; order Pyrinomonadales; family Pyrinomonadaceae; genus UBA11740. The sequence continues at coordinate 8,715 of DATBSG010000340.1, read as the reverse complement.
GAACTAAACGTCGGGATTAGATAGCTACGCACTCGCCGCGTTTCAAAAACTGTCCATTCCCGGCCTTGCCTTTGAACTGACCTTTATCGATCACGACTGAGCCGCGCGAGAGGACGGTCTCAACCACGCCTTTGATCTTCTTGCCTTCGTAGGCGCTGTAGTCGACGTTCATGTGGTGAGTCTTGACGCTAATCGTCTGGTCCTTGTTTGGATCAAAAACAACTATGTCGGCGTCCGAGCCCACCGCGATCGTTCCTTTCTTTGGAAACAGTCCGAACATCTTGGCGGCGGCGGTTGAAGTTAACTCAACAAAGCGATTGAGCGAAATGCGATTCTCGATGACGCCGTTGTAGATGAGCGAGACGCGATGCTCGACGCCGGGTGCGCCGTTGGGAATTTTGGTGAAGTCATCCTTGCCAAGTTCTTTCTGCTCTTTCATGCAGAACGGGCAATGATCGGTTGAGATGACTTGCAGGTCGTCCATCTTCAAGCCTTTCCAAAGCTCGGCCTGGTTCGCTTTCTCGCGCAGCGGCGGCGTCATCACGTACTTCGCGCCATTGAAGTCTTCACCGTAGTCGTCAATCGAAAGGAAGAGATACTGCGGACAAGTTTCCGCGAAGGCAGGAATGCCGCGGTCGCGCGCCTGACGGACTTGATTCAACGCATCAGCGCAACTGAGATGAACAATGTAAACGGGCGACTCGGCCATTTCCGCAATGGCAATGGCCCGATGTACGCCTTCGGCTTCGGCGGCGGTGGGCCGCGTGAGCGCGTGATACTTGGGAGCGGTATGGCCTTTCTCGAGCGCGCGCTTGATGATCTCATTGATGACGATGCCGTTTTCGGCGTGCATGCAAATCAAGCCGCCGCGCGATCCGGCCGCCGACATCGCGCGAAAGATCGTCGCGTCGTCGACCAGAAACACGCCGGGATACGCCATGAACATTTTGAAGCTGGTCACGCCCTCGTCCATGACCGTGTACATTTCTTCGATCTGACGGTCTTCGAGTTCAGTTGTGATCAGATGAAAGCCGTAGTCGATGGCACACTTGCCTTCGGCTTTTTTGTGCCAGTTATCGACGCCCTCGATAAGTGATTCGCTTTTGTACTGTACCGCGAAATCGATGATCGTCGTTGTGCCCCCGTGGGCGGCGGCGATGGTGCCGGTCCGAAAATCATCCGCTGCGGTGGTGCCGCCAAACGGCAGTTCCATGTGCGTGTGCGGATCGATGCCACCGGGAATGACCAGTTTGCCGCTGGCATCGATCGTCACGTCAGCTTCCATGTCGAGCTTTGCGCCGATCGTCGTGACGGTTTCGCCGTCGATAAAGATGTCGGCTTTGTAATTGTCGGTGGCGGTGATGATTTGACCGTTACGGATTAGAGTTTTCATAGGTATCTGGCTCGGTCGGAGCGGAATGTTTATAGAGCCCTCGGGAAAATAAATCAATCAAACAAAATGGCGGCCGGAAGGACGAATCCCGACCGCCGCTGAATTTATTTCCTAATTTCCTCTAGTGCGTCAATTCTGACGTCAACAAAGCACCGCCCAAACTGGGCAGAGTCGCGGTTATCTTCACCACTTTGCGTGAGTCTTTGGCGATCCAGACGGTCTGCTTGTCGGCGTCATTGTCCGCCGAGACGATTTCCAGCTTGTACGTGTCGAATGTGCCGGCCGGTACCGTGACGCTTTCGGCCGCGACGACTTTCAGTTGTTTCGTCTCCGGCTTCTGCTTCTGTGTATCGAAGTTGAGAAACGACAGAGAGTAATTCGTCGTCAGCGGTAACATCGCCAGCACATCAAATGCACCCGCCCCGTCCGCAAAGATGATGCCGCCGACATCGACCATGACTGAAGTTGCCTGTCCGTTCATGCTCATGGTGCCGCTGACTTTGTTGTCCTTAAAGTCCAATTCGATTGTCATCGGTCCCTGCTGTGCTGAACGGTGTTTCAAGATTAACGTGCCCTTTTGGATTGTGGACACATCAACAATTTGTCCCTGAGGCGTATCGGCGGTTTCAGTCACTTGCCATGTGTCGCCGCCGTCTTTGATTTCAGTCTTCACGGTCAACGGAATTGATTGGGCGCCCAGAGCAATCGACGCCTTGTAGTTCGATACTCCCGGCTTGAGATCCCCAGCCGGTTTCGGAACTCCCGCAGCCGCTTCAACTGGCTTAGGCAGAGTCACGGACTTCACATCAACGGTGATTTCCTTCAGGCGGCTCGCAATTTCAGGTTTCATGTCTTCCTGGAAACGGCCACCGAGAAACTTCGCCATGAACTTTTCAGCCGCGGCGAACATCGCCAGGTTGTTCTCAGGACGAGCAAAGCCGTGCCCCTCATCAGGCGCGTTGATGTACTCGACCGGGAATCCACGATCGCGCAAGGCAATGACGATCTGATCCGCCTCACGTTTGTTGACGCGGGGGTCGTTCTGTCCCTGCACGACTAGAAGCGGTGTCTTGATCCTGGTGGCGGAATTCAAAGGCGACTGGCGCTCGAGCTGTGCTTTGCCTTCGGCAGTTGCAGGATCGCCCATGCGTTTGTAGAACACTTGCCGGAACGCTTCCCAATAGGGTGGTATCGATTCCAACAACGTCAAAAGATTCGATGGTCCGACGTAATCAACCGCCGCCGCGTAAACATCAGGAGTGAAGGTCACGCCGGCCAGCGTTGCGTAGCCGCCGTACGACCCGCCCATGATGCCGACTTTTTTCTCGTCAGCGATACCTTGCGCGACCAAATACTTCACGCCCCAGGTGATGTCGTCCTGCATCTTGTCGCCCCATTGCCGGTTGCCGGCATCGAGAAACTTTTTGCCGTAACCGGTTGAGCCGCGGAAGTTCGGTTGCAGCACCGCATAACCGCGGTTGGCCCAGAACTGGGCAAAGGTGTCATAGCCCCAATCGTCGCGTCCCCATGGACCGCCGTGCGGGAAGACGATCAGCGGCAAGTTCTTTGGCGCGACGCCCTTCGGCAACGTGAGATAGGCGGGAATCTCGAGTCCGTCGGAACTCTTGTAACGAACCGCTTTCATGGGCGCTAGGTTATCGCGATTCAGCTTTTCGCGAATGCGATACTGCATGGTGAGTTTCTTCGTCTGCCGATCGAACAGATAGCGCTCGCCGGGTTCGGTGTCGCTGCTCGCGGAAATGAGCCAGAGCCGTTCATCTTTCGTCGAAGAGCCCAGACCAATTTCTTTGCCCGGGAGTTGCTTTTCCAGCAGCTTGTAATCCGCTTCGAAAGATTTATCTTTCCAATAGCGCCGTTCGCGGTCGTCGTCATAGGTGGTCACAACCAACTCATCCGTAACTTCGGAAAAGAACGCTCCGCCAAAATCGACGCGATTCATCGGATCGGATTCGACAACTTCTTCTTTGCCGGTTTCCGGATCGAACAGTTCGAGCCGGGCCAGATCAATTGCATCGCCTTTGTTGGTGGTGAAGTAAACGCGCCGTCCGTCCTTGTTGTATTGAACCGGGCCGCATGACTCGAACACGTTGCACGAATAGACCTTGCTAAAGCCCTTGTCGTCCACGCGCAGAATTTCCGTGTCGCCGTTGTCGGCTACGCGCGTTGCCAGTCGCAGTTGATCCTTCAGGTCGAACGTCCAGCTAACGATACGTTCGGTGTTTTGCCGCACAAGCGTTCGCTCGCCGGTAGAAATTTTCACCTTGTAGAGGTCATGCCAGGCTTTGTCGCGATCGTTGAGGCCGATGTAAAGCGCATCGGGATCGGTCCGCGGCACTGCGAAGATCTCCGCGCGCACACCTTTCACGTCCGTGAGATTGCGTGCCGCGGGCACGTCCTGGCCGGCCGCTGGAGCATCATTCGGATTCACTGCGTAGACCAGATAGTTCTCGTCACCCGCTTTGTCCTGCACGAACAGAATGTACTTTCCGTCGCGGCTCCAGAAGTAGCCCGGAATGGGGCGTTTGTCGGCAGTGACCGCCTTTGCCTTATCGAAAGGTTCTTCGGTGCGCTTGACCCAAACATTCCGCGTGCCTTTGTACGGCTTTACGAACGCAATGAATTTACCGTCGGGCGAAATCTGCGCACCGGAGATTTCCGGATCGCCGAAAAACAAGTCGCGATCGATGAGTGGCGGCAAACCGGCTTTCGGCTGTGCCGAAACTCTTGCTTGAGAAAACGCGCCGCCAAATACAAGTGCGGCCGCGAGCGCGAGCAAGGTGCTCCGTAACTTACTTGACTTCATTGATTGCCTCTTTCCGTGGTGATTGATATTCCGAGAAACTAACAGAGATACTACGGAAATCGGGAGACTTTGGTTTCCGTGAATCGCGCCGGTTCAAGTAGCACAGGCGTCCTCGCCCGTGAATTCACGCGCAGGATGCGCATGCCACGTCAGATCAAGTCCTTTCACTAATCCTTTCCAAACCTGAACGAATTGAGCAGGATCGGCAACTCGCCCTTCTCGCCCACGTCGGAAATGCTCTTGACGTCTTTGCTTTCTGAAGTGGCCATCATCAACAATGTCGCGCCTTTTCGGTTCGCGTCGCCCGGCAACAGAATCGCGCGCCCGTAAATATCCAGCGGCGCGCCGGCGGTCGTCTTCGTGGTCGCGGTGAATCGGAACTCGTAGCCGTCGTACGGACCAACCTGCGTCGTGCCCTCGGTTATCTTCTGGTAATCGGGAAACTGACCCTCGAATTGGTCGCTCAATTTTCGCGCCAGGTTCGGCATCAGAATGCGTTGACCCGAGAAATAGCCGATAGCCAACTGTTCGATCGTGATTCCATCAGAGGTTAGGTTCTGCACCTTCATGAAATTCGGCGAGCTGCCACGACCGGCAGCCGGATCAAGCTTCCACGTATTTGGATAACTGATGGTGAAATCGACATAGTTTTCCGCCAGGTCTCCGGTCAGACCGGTGCTGCTGTTGGTGAACATCGTTGTGTTCGCGGGCGGGCTCGGACGATTGTTCGAATTGTTGTTGTTGTTCGATGGCGCGGTAGCCATCGCCAGCAGCAAAAATATTCCGACACCGGCGATTGAAAAAAGATGATTTCTGAAATGGTTCATTTAGACTCCTGCGAATTCAATCTGACAAATTTCATTTTCGATGAAGTGAGTACCAACGCCGCCGCCGCCGCGATGAGACAAACCAGCAAGTCAATTGGATCGAACGAGCCCGGGACGACGTGTATCATCTGGCCGAGTTCGCTGCCGGCCCCAAGTAGGAACCCCGTCGACAGCCAGAAGATTTTCAGCGGCGAGAAATCCGCTCCGCGCCAAACCAAAGCCATCAGCGCCGTGAGCGCGTAGACCCACAATCCGTCCGGTAATGAGGTGAGAAACCAGCGAGGCGAATAAGGAGCGACCCCTACAGCACTGCGCATGGCCGCGACTGCTGGTTCGAAGCCGAGAGCCCGCAGCCAATCGAACATCAACAGATTCGGATTGCGCCAGCAAAGGTAAATGAATCCGCCGGCACAGACTGGCAGCAAAACGTGAACAATCAGGAAGGGAAGTTTGCGCGGCTTCACAGAATCTCAGATAGCAGCAAAGCTCGCGTCCAGCGCTTCGATTAATTCGTCGACGTGGTCCTTGGTGGAATTCAGCATCATGCCCGTTCGGATGACGTTACCGTAGAGTCCGCCTTTGCCGACCAGCACGCGACGCTTCTTCGTCTCTTCGAAAACTTTCAGCACCGTTTGCGGATCAGGTTCTTTCGTTTCGCGATCCTTCACCAGTTCCAGCGCCTGCATCAAACCCATGCCGCGCACGTCCCCGATGACCGCGTATTTGTCCTTCAATCCGTCGAGCTTCTCGCGGAAGTAGCCGCCGACGACGGCTGAATTCTTTTTCAGGTCGTTGTCCTCGACCTCTTTGATGACCGCTAGAGCGGCTGCGCAGGAAACCGGATTGCCGCCAAAAGTTGAAAAGGTCAAGCCGGGAAATTTGTCCGCGACTTCCGGCGTCGCGACCGTGATTCCGATGGGAACACCATTGCCGAGGCCTTTCGCGGAAGTAACGATGTCCGGCTCGACATTCCAATTTTCGATGCCGAACCATTTTTCGCCGGTGCGACCCCAAGCCGTCTGCACTTCATCAGCGATGAAAAGGCCGCCGTGCTTGCGCGTGATTTCGACCGCGCGTTCAAAGTACCCGGGTGGCGGGACGATGAATCCACCGACACCCAGAATGGGTTCCGCCATGAACGCGGCGATTTCGCCGGTCGTCGTCGTCATGATTAATTCTTCAATGTCATTTGCGCACGCGAGCCCGCATTCCGGATAAGTGAGTTTGAACGGACAGCGATAGCAATAAGGCGCGCGCGCATGAACGAAGCCACTGACCTGCGGCGGCAGCGGCCGCCAGGTCGCATGACCCATTGCGGAAAGCGAAGTCGCCGAACGCCCGCTGTACGCATGTCGCAGCACGACAATCTCGTGACGACCCGTTGCGAGCTTCGCGGCGTGCACAGCCGTGTCGTCGGCTTCTGTGCCGCTGTTGGTGAAGAATGATTTCTTCAAACGGCCCGGAGTGATTTGCGCGAGCTTCTCAGCCAAATCGGATTGAGGTTTGTTGCAGTAGAGTGTCGAAGTGTGCGAGATGGTGTTGACCTGGTTGATGATCGCTTCGTTCACCCGCGGATTCGCGTGACCGACACTCACGGTCAGCACGCCGCCGAAGCAGTCCAGATACTTGTCGCCCTTATCGTCCCAGACATGCGCGCCTTCGCCTTTCACCAGCGCGAGCGGCTCCTGGTAATAAGTAGCGACCGCGGGAAAGAGAAACTCTTTATGTTTGCGAATCGTTTCGGACGAAGTGGTTTGCGGCTCAGGTGTGCTCATGATGTCTCAGATGTCGGCGCGGAACGTTGCGTGCGCCCGATGAATGCGGCAGCGGTCAGCAGAATAATGATGGCGGCGGTCACAAAATCTTCCATGAAAAAGATGATGCCGTCCACCCACTCCCTCGCAGACGGCGATAAGCGCCATGACTCAGTTAGCTGCGGATACCAATAAAGAAAGATCGTGAAAACGATCATGTCGATCAGATAGATGAGGAACGCGATTATCGTGATCAAGGATGCACGTGAATTCGCTCTCCAACGCACGATCGCGAAGATGATCGCGCCGAGCGCCAGCAGAATCATCGGCAGCCGCCGCAGCAACATCACCAGAAAATAGGCTATGAATCCGTCTCGCATCTTTGATTAGACAGCGGTGCCTGGTTTCCGCCGCATAAAAATGCCCGCTAAGAATAGAATCATTCCGATGGCCGCAATCGTGTTGGAGATCAACCCAATTACTAAATAGACATTGCGAATAACGGTTTGAATGTCTCGCGACTCTGCGGTGCGAATGAAATACGAGGGAACGAAAAAGTAAACGAACGAAAAGACAATCTCATGAAGAAGCAGGAATACGAGAGCAATCGTGACGACTGCGGCGACTCTGGGATAACGTTTCCAACGCGTGACGGCGAACACAATGCAAGCGACGAATGCCAGCAATGACGGCAATTCCTGCAGGAAGTATTTGAACAAAGCGAAGAGTTGCTCAGCGTTCATTCGGTCAGTACAGGTTCCCCTCGCGTTTTCGCCCCGTATAGTCCACGTAAACTACTTTCAATTCAGTGTAGAAGTCCAGAGCGGTCGAGCCCTGTTCCCGATCGCCGATGCCCGTGCCCTTGATTCCGCCGAAGGGAATGTGCGCTTCGCCGCCCGTCGTTGGGGAGTTGATATGCGTCATTCCGGTCTCAATCTCATCGACAAAGCGGAAGATTGCCGTCGCGTCATTTGTGAAAATCGATGAGGACAAGCCGAATTCAGTGTCGTTCGCGACCTGCATCGCTTCGTCGAAATCTTTCACGCGCATCACTGAGAGTACAGGCCCAAAGATCTCTTCGCGCGCGATGCGCATGTCCGGCGTGACGTGATCGAAAACGGTCGGTTTGACGAAATAACCCTTGTCGAGACCGTTGCCAGTCGCGCGCTCGCCGCCGCAAATCAGCGTCGCGCCGTCTTCGCGGCCGATGTTCAGGTATTCAAGCACCGTCTTGAATTGATTCTCGTCGACGCTCGGTCCCATTTCAGTGTTTGGATCCATGCCGTCGCCGATGCGCATTGACTCAGCGCGTTTGGAAATTCGCTCGACGAACTCGTCGGCGATCCGATTGACGACGACTGCCCGGCTCGTCGCCGTGCAACGCTGGCCCGATGATCCGAAAGCGCCTTGTGCCGTGTTCTCGACCGCGAGATCCATATCGCAATCTTCGAGAATCACCACCGGGTTCTTGCCGCCCATTTCGCACTGGCATTTCGCGCCGCGCCGAGAGACTTGTTCGTACAAGCGGATACCGACGGGATTCGAGCCGGTGAAGGAAACGGCTTTGACGGCTGGGTGATTAATAATCTCGTCGCCGGCGTCCGAACCTGAGCCAAGAACCAAATTCAACACGCCCGGGGGAATACCAGCCTCTTCGAAAATCTGCACGATGCGAACCGCGGTCGCGGGCGTAAGCGTCGCCGGCTTAAAGACGACCGTGTTGCCCGCCACCAAAGCCGGGGCGATCTTCCATGTGGGAATCGCCACCGGAAAATTCCAGGGCGTGACACAAGCGACGACGCCCAATGGCTGCTTAATCGTGTAAACGAAATTCGATGGCAGCTCGGAAAAGATCGTCTCGCCGTTCATCCGCCGCGATTCGCCGGCGCAGAACTCAGCGACGTTGATTGATCGCTG
>DATBSG010000339.1:0-7118 GCA_036559945.1 Pyrinomonadaceae bacterium | reverse complement strand
TCCAAATCATTCCTCCTCCTGGAACAAACTCAGTACAGCTTCAGCCAGCGCTGGTTCAATTCCCACAAGCTGCAAGTTCTCTTCGACATGAATCGCGCGACTCATGCCTACTAGTGCAGTGGTAACTCCCGGAGCCGAGCGGACAAATTGAATACCTGCCTGCGCGTCTGTGGCAAGCGAGCCAAGCGCCTCGCGAATGGCTTCGGGCAAGCCGCGCGCGACCTGGCCTTGCAGAATGGAAGCACTGGCGACGCCCGTGATGCCGAGCCGCCGCGCAGCTTCCAACACAGTCACATATTCGCCACTCACTTTTTGGTTCTCAAACAACAGAGCTTCCGGCGTCGCCAAGTTTACAGGTAATTGAATGAAACGTAAGTGATGCTGTTCACCGGCGATCTCGCGCGCCAGTTCGACCATCGATTCCAAAGAGTGATAGTTCGGCCCATCCGGCTCGGAGCGAAAGCCATTCCACGTTGCGACGCCGTAGTTCAGAATCTTCTTGTTGGCCACCACGCGCTCGAGGAATTCGAATGCCGCACGCAAGCGCCGCCGGAATTCGTCGCGAGAAACTGCTGCCAACTGTGATTCAGGATTGTGTACGTAATAAACGTCAACGCCGGACAAGTTCATGTTGTGCAGCGATTGCTCCAACTGGTTTTCCAGGTATCGCGGCGTCATGCAATGCGAGCCGCCGGCGATGTCGCCCCAGCTTGCAATTCCCGGTTTGATGAAATTGTCCTCGACGTATTGACGCACGTCGCGCGGCGGTGCGCCGTCGAAAGGCAGATAACCGCCCTTTGTGCACACGACAACTTCGTCACGCGAGAATCCGCGCGCTTCCAGCTCGACCAGGGCGGCGCCGATTGAACGTTCGCTTCTTTGGAAACGATAGTTCGCGGCGGTGTCGATGACGTTTGCCCCCAGCTCGACCACGCGCACGACGGCTTCGGTGTAACGCCGGTCAGTTTCTTCATCCGGATTGCCGAGGTACGTTCCCGCACCGATCGACGAAAGCCACAGATGCTGCGCCTGCCGAAAATGATTCTCGGCCGCGACACTTCTAAAGCGTTCGCGATAACGTGCGGTCCCCTCAGAAGTCGCGCAGCCGTTGATCGTCATATACCCTGGGCCAAGGTTTTGGTTGATGAACTATAGAAGCGTACCTGACTTCGATCAACCATGGCGTTGTGTTAGCGTGTATCAAGAGCACAAACGTTGTGAGTGACTCAAATTACAAAACGGAAATGGCGGTGGCGACGGAACTCGCGCGGGCTGCGGGCGCGATCCTGCTGGCGCACTACAACAGTCCGTTTCTGGTCGAACACAAAGTCAACGCGCTTCAGGAAATGGAAGAAGTCACGGCCGCCGATCGCGAAGCCAACGATCTGATCGTGCGGCGACTCGCGGCTGAGTTCCCAGACGACGGGATTCTGGCTGAGGAATCCGTTGACACTGAAGACCGGCTGACGAAAGAGCGCGTGTGGCTGATCGATCCAATGGACGGCACGAAAAATTTTGTCCAACGCAATGGCGATTTTGCGGTGCAAATCGGTCTGGCCGTCGCCGGCGAACCAGTTATCGGTGTTGTATACCAACCAGTCCGTGATGTGTCATATCGCGCGGTGCTCGGCGGCGGCGCTTGGCGAGAAGAAAAAGCCGGAGAAGCAACGCGCATGACGGTTTCCGAGCGTACAAACCCGGACCAGATGGTGCTCGCGTCAAGTCGCTCGCATCGCAGCCCGCGGATGGAGCGCGTGGTTGAGTCGTTCGGTTTCAAAGACGAAACGCGCCGCGGCTCCGTCGGCGTGAAAATCGGTTTGATTGCGGAGCAGCAAGCTGATCTCTATCTGCATCTTTCGCCCAGCACGAAACAATGGGACACGTGCGCGCCGGAGATTGTCTTGACCGAAGCCGGCGGAGTATTGACGGACCTGTTTGGCCAACCACTGCGTTACAACGCCTTGCGCATCGACAATCGCAATGGAGTGGTCGCGACAAACGGCGTCGCTCACGAAATGGTGATTGAGAATCTCAAGCCATTGTTGAGGGAATTTGGGCGCGTGCCCGTGTGATTGATCCACAGATTACGCAGATTACACAGAAAATTGGGCCACGAAAAAGCACAAAAGGCACAAAAGAAACTCCCCTCGCAATCAGCCGCTGAAATCTTTGTGCCTCTTGTGCCTTTTTGTGGTTGGTTCTTTCAATCTGTGTAATCTGCGGATTCTAACTCAACGCCTTTTTCAAAATCGCAATCTGCCCTGCGTGATAAAGTTCGTGTTGAATCTGTCCGTGAAGCGTCGCGTAAACAGTTGAAAACCCTTCGACGATTGGTTGGTTCAGTCGCGATTCCGGAACGCTCGCAACTGCAGCAATCAAGCGCGCATGTGCCTTCTCGAGCGACGCCTTCGCTTGCTCCCAGGCTGGTTCGCTGGTGTCGTTGGGCGGCGGCCAATCCTCGGGTGAACCCGTTTCGATCGCTAGCGGCTCGCCTTCAAGCCGCCGCCGCACGCCGTCTTCCCAGACCGCAATGTGATGCATTATTTCCCAGATGCTGTGGGCATTTGCGATCGGCCGCGCGTGCGCCTCTTGGGCGGTAACGCCTTCGAGAACTTCGCGCACCGATGGCCCGTGCCACGCGCCGCCTTCGTAAGCGCGCTTCAGTTGATCCAGAATTCGCTCAATCTCATTCATTTCATTTCTCCGGTTCGCTTGGCAAAGTTCTAACTGCCAGTTAGTCTTAGCGCAAAGGGTTCAGAAATTCCAGACACAAAGTGAGGGAAACGGATGGCAGTTATTCGTCCTTTTAGTGCGCTTCGTCCAGAGGCTGCTCGCGCGCCGCAAGTCGCCGCAGTGCCGTACGACGTCGTCAATACCGAAGAAGCGCGCTCTCTGGCGTCGGGGAACCCCTCGAGTTTTTTGCACGTGTCGCGGCCGGAGATCGATTTGCCGGACGGCACGCCGATCTATAGCGACGAAGTGTATACGCAAGCCGTTCGGAATTTCGAGACGCTGAAAAAAGAGTGTCCACTGGAGCACGAATCTGCGCCGAGCTTGTATTTGTATCGCCTGATCATGGGCAGTCATCAGCAGATTGGCGTGGTCGCTTGTTGCTCAGTCGACGAATACGACCGCGACGTGATTCGCAAACACGAGCGCACCCGTCGCGATAAAGAAGACGATCGAACCCGACACATCCTCGTGCTGCGCGCGCAGACCGGTCCGGTGTTTCTGACCTATCGAGCACAGCCAGAAATCGACGCGCTCGTTACGGATGCGTTAGAGCAGAACGAACCGCTTTACGATTTTATTGCGAATGATGATATTCGCCACACAGTTTGGCGCGTGCCGAATTCTAATGCGCTGGTCGAGCCTTTCGCGCAGGTGCCTTATCTTTACATCGCGGACGGCCATCATCGGGCGGCCAGCGCCAGCCGCGCCCGCGCCGAATTGAAAGAACACGGCTTCAGCTTTATCGGCACTGAAGAATATAACTTTTTTCTTTGTGTGATTTTTCCGGACAATCAGTTACAGATCCTTCCTTACAATCGCGTCGTGCGTGACTTGAACGGCCTGACGCCGGAAGATTTCCTGGCGCGCGTGCGTGGAAGTTTTTCCGTCAGCGAAAATGGATCACCATCCCCGAGTCATCGCGGCGAATGGAGCATGTACCTCAATGGCCGTTGGTTTGGGCTTTCTCTGCCGCCTGGTGCGCCGCGGCCCGCAGGTGTAGTTGAATCGCTCGACGTCAGCATCCTGCAGGATCGTTTGCTCGATCCGATTTTGGGAATCAAAGACGTAAGGACTGACAAACGCATCGATTTTGTCGGCGGCATTCGCGGCACTCAGGAACTCGAGAAGTTGGTTAAGGAAGGAAAGGCCGCCGTGGCGTTTTCGCTCTATCCGACGACGATTGAAGACTTGCTGCGCGTTTCCGACGCCGGCGAAATCATGCCGCCGAAATCGACCTGGTTCGAGCCGAAGTTAAGAGATGGATTATTGATTCACGAGATTTAGATTGACGGTTTAGCGTTTTTCATTCACACCGCGGCTTTAGCCCGGTGTCTGAACTGAGGACGCTCAGGAAACCGTTTGAAACGGTTTCCTATTGATCTCTGGGATGCGGACAACACCGCGCTGAAGCGACGGTGAGAATGAGAATGAATTCGCTCACGCCAGGGCCGCAAAAACCTCGTTTGATAACAAAGCACCGCGTGTCGTTAGCTGCAACGACGCCTCGTTGATTTTGATTAGCCCCGCTTCTGCCAATCGATCGAGGTCGCCGTTGTATTGCTCGCGTAAGTCTTTTCCGAACCGGGCACGATAGCTTCGTAAATCAATCCCCCGCATTAAACGCAGCCCCAGAAAGATAGCTTCGGATCGCACATCTGCTTCGCTCAATTCAGTGCGCTCATTAATTGGCGAATCATTGCGCTCAATAATCTCAACATACTTTGCTGCGTCGCGCTCATTCGCCCAACGCAACCGCGTACCATCGTACGAATGCGCCGAGCAGCCAAAGCCGTAATATGGCGCGCCCGTCCAGTACTTCGTATTGTGTCTCGCTTCGAAACCGGGCAGACAGAAGTTCGAAATCTCATAATGCTGATAACCGGCGCCACAAACCTCTTCGATCATTAACGCATACATTTCGGCAGCGAGATCTTCATCGGGCTTTGGCCGCATGCCGCGCTTGATTTGATCGTGCAGCGGCGTGCCTTCGTGCACGTCGAGCAAATAGAGCGACAAATGTTCGGGATGCAGTTGCAGCGCCCGAACAAGATTTCGTTTCCAACCGTCGAGTGTCTGGCCCGGCAGTCCGGCAATCAAATCAAAGTTGATGTTTTCAAATCCCGCGTCGCGCAATTGGCCAAACGTCTGGCCGATGTCAGCTGAATCATGCGTGCGGCCGAGCATCTTCAATTCGCGATCGTCAAAAGTCTGCGCGCCAAAGCTTGCGCGATTGATGCCGAGCCGTCGCCACTCCAGCATCGTTTCACGTCGGGATTCGTCGCTTGTGCCGCCATCTCCCGGATTGATCTCCAACGTCACTTCAGCCGTATCAACCAGCTCAAACCGATCATTGATTGTTTTCAAAACGCTTTCGATCTGGGCCGCGCTCAACAACGAAGGCGTGCCGCCACCGAAAAAGACTGTATCGACTTCAGCGGGCGTGGGGATTTCTGACCAGCGTGCGATCTCTTTCTTCAGCGCTTGTACATATCGGTCGGCAGCGTTGCTCTCGAACATTCCCGTCGCAAAGTCGCAGTACGAACAACGGGATCGGCAGAAAGGAATGTGAATGTAAATTCCTGCGCGAGACATTTCCGTGCACAGCTTACGCAGATTAAGCCGAACCATTCAAGCGACGCATGCCGTTGTTCCTGCCTACTTCTTCCTGCCTCCTGGTTCTGTTCTGTTTTTTGCTCAGTGTACCGTTTGAATGCTCGCCCTGCCGTATCAGCTCGACGGAATTCAACTGTTCTTCGCTGGTCGGGCATTGGCATGAAGGTTGATGAATATAGCTTGGAACTAATTTGCAAACTTGCCCGACATCTCAACTTACAAGACAAGAGGGAGGACTGATATGGCAGACGACAGAGCAAGGAATCAGGGAATGAAACAGGGTACCGGTGAAGGCACCGGGCAACATGCGCCGGGCCGTAATCCGCAGGACGATCGTTCAGCCGGGCAGCGGAACGACCAAGCCCGCGGCATTCAACACCAGCAACCCGGTCGCCGCTCAGACTTTGATCCGGCACGCGGCGGCGACGGCGGCCGTTACGAAAAAGAAAATAAGGACAACGAGACGAGACGCTAACAGTGGCGCTGTCCGCACCCCGGGGCTCACGCGTGATGTTTTGAACGGAATGTCACTCGTGAGCCTTGCTGTCTTATGAAGGCGAATAATCCGCGGATTACGCAGATGCCGCAGATTACAAAACCAGTAAGCGACGCGAGGACGTTAGCCGATTCGGCGTCAATGCGTTAGCTGTCTAATCTGTGTAATCTGCGCAATCTGCGGATAGTTATTTACTAATCCGCTTCGTGCTGCCTTCGCCGCTGATCGACCGGCTCATCTTGTGCGCTACGCGTTCGGCTTGCGCGAACACGCGTAGAAAGTTCTCTCCGAGAATCTTCCGAATATCCTGTTCGGAATAGCCGCGCTTCAATAACTCGTAAGTGATATTTGGCAACATTGAAACGTCGCGTGCCCCTTCGGGCATGTCGTTCGCGCCATCAAAGTCGGCTCCGATGCCCACGTGATCGATACCCGCAACTTTGACGATGTGGTCGATGTGATCGATCAGTTTCGAGATTGGCAGGGGCGGCAGCGGATTTGCGGCTTCCAGCTTGTCGCTTTCTTCCGACAAACGCTCCGGATCGTCTTTGTACTTTTCGTTCAGCTCGGCTTGTTGGGCGCGCAAACGTTCGTTGCGCGCGGCGTTTTGGGGTGCGACGGTCGTGACATCAACAAACATGCTATAGAAATTCACCTGCACAACGCCTCCGTTTTTCGCGATCCGTTTCAGCAAGTCGTCAGGAATGTTGCGCGGCACGTTGCTCAGGGCGCGGGCCGATGAATGTGAAGCAATGATGGGCGCACGCGAGACGTCCAGCACATCGCTCATGGTTTTGTCGCCCACGTGCGAGACATCAACCAGCATCCCGAGACGGTTCATTTCATGCACGACCTCCTTGCCAAAACCGGTCAGCCCGTTGTGTTTGCTTTCGCGGTTTGAGTCAGCCCAGTCGTTCGCGTTGTTCCAGGTCAGCGTCATGTAACGAACGCCCAGCCGGTGGAACTCGCGCAGCGTCGGCAGCGAATTTTCGATCGCGTGCCCGCCTTCGATGCCCATCAGACAGGCGATCTTGTTCTGCGCTTTCGCGCGGCGAATGTCGGCGGCGCTGGTCGCAAACATCAGGTCCTTCGGATGCCGCTCGACCGCGCGATAAACCGAATCGATCATGTCGAGCGTCCGCCGCGCCGCGCCACCATGCGTCACGTACCACGGTTTGATGTAAAGCGAAAAGAACTCGGCCGTGAGCCCGCCCTTCTTCATGCGCTCGATACTTGTGCGGTAGGGCGCCGGCGGCGTGCCGCTGAGATCGAAGTC
>DATBSG010000338.1:0-5542 GCA_036559945.1 Pyrinomonadaceae bacterium | reverse complement strand
GCGTCGGTTTCGTCGCGGTCGCCGAGGTCTATGACTCTTTGTTTTCGATCAAGCGCTCGATCTATCAACGCCGGCAGCCGATCTGTCGCGCGCGTGCCGACCACCAGATTTACTAATGGAGAGTTGTCGAAAAGAGTCTCGCCTTCCAGTTGCGCAACGCAACCCATTACGCCGAAGACGGGCTCGGCGCCCAAGCGCGTCCGGCGGACTTCGCCAATTCGTGTGAAAACCTTGTGAGCCGCTCGTTTACGAACAGAACACGTGTTGAAAATGACGACGTCGGCGTTGTTTGGCTTGTCGGAAAGCTCGTAGCCGGCAGCACGCAGGCGCACCGCGGCGCGCTCGCTGTCGGCGACGTTCATCTGACAGCCAAAGGTCTCGACGTATACGCTCGTGCCCATCGGAACTTCAGGAGACTACTCAGCGAGTCTAGCAGATTTCTGCAAGTTCTTTCTATCGACGGACGCTTGATGTCACGCTTGACGCGTTTGCAACTGTGCTAGTAGTATCGCCGCTCGCTTTACCCACTCCTGACTCCCTTTGCAGGGCGGCAGACTAACGGAGGACAAGATGTCTTTCAACAAAATTATCCTGGTCGGGAATCTCGGTCGGGATCCGGAGCTGCGTTACACGCCGCAAGGAACTCCTGTTTGTAGTTTCAGCCTCGCGACAAATGAACGACGCAAAGATCGTAACACGGGGGAAAACAACGACATCACTACCTGGTTTCGCGTGACGCTTTGGGGCCGGCAAGCTGAGACCGCGTCGCAATACTTAACACGCGGCCGGCCGGTTTACATCGAAGGCCGTTTGCGCGTTGAAGAGTGGACGGATCGCGATGGCAAGCAGCGGCACACGCTGGAGGTCCACGCCACCGATATGCAGTTCATTGGCGGCGGTGCCAGGGATGAAGGCGCTGCCGCAGCCGCGCCGGCACGCGCAGCAGCCGCGGCCCCCGAAGCACCGATGGAAACGCCCGAGATGAATGACGATGACGTGCCGTTCTGAGTCGAAAGATTAAACACCTTCGGTCTCAGTCGTTCCCCATTTGCCCATCTGCCTGAGCTTCGCGTAGCGGCGTGCGAGCCGTTCCTGTACGGTTGAGCCTGCGGACTCTGCCAGTTTTGAGCACAAGACCGTATCGAGCAGCTTCGCCGCCGCGTCATAAGACTTGTGGCTGCCGCCATCGGGTTCATCAATGACCTGATCCACGAGCCCTTCGTTCAGGAGATCCTGCGCCGTCAGCTTAAGTCCTTCAGCGGCTCTCGCAGCTTGGGACGAGTCTTTCCACAAAATGGCTGCACAACCCTCCGGCGAAATAACCGAGTAGATCGCGTTCTCGAGCATCAGGACTTGATCGCCGACGCCGATTGCCAATGCGCCGCCGGAACCACCTTCGCCGATGACGGTCACGATAATCGGCACCGTCAGCTTCGCCATCTCGCGCAGGTTGTAAGCGATAGCTTCCGCCTGGCCGCGTTCTTCGGCGTCGATGCCAGGATAAGCTCCCGGAGTGTCGATGAAGGAAAAAATTGGACGATCGAATTTCTCGGCGAGCTTCATCAATCGAAGAGCCTTACGATAGCCTTCCGGCTTCGGCATTCCGAAATTTCGCATTTGTCGCTGCCTAGTGTCGCGGCCTTTTTGATGGCCCACCAGCGCGACAGGCATCCCGTGAAAGCGAGCAAATCCGCAGACGATCGCGGCGTCGTCTGAGTATCGTCGGTCGCCATGAACCTCGACAAAATCTTCGAACAACCGCTCGACAAAATCCAATGTGTAAGGTCGATCGGGATGCCGCGCGAGTTGGACCCGCTCGAATGCAGTTGCGCCGTCTTGTTTATTGTCTTTCTCCACTTCGGTCTTAGTTCCCTGCGGCTGCTGCGCGCGCCGGTGAGCTGTAGCCCTCCCAGTGAACTTCACAACCTAGTGCGCGCAACGCCGACTCCAATTGATTGCTTCCCTGCACTCTTAACGAAGGGTGCGCCCGCATGCGTACGCGCGCCTCGGCCGAAAGGAATTCGATGTAGACATCGCATTCACCGCGCGAACCCTCCAACACCGCCTTCACAGAGTGGCAGACCCGTGACAACTCACTAGCCGCGGGCAGCCGAATCGTGAGTTCAGTGGCTTTTTGTTGAATAGCACCATCGAGCTCGCTAACTTTATCAACGATGAGCGTTGCTGCACCCTCGTCGCCATTTTCCACGCGGCCGGTGACAAGGACGACAACTTCCGCCTTGATGACGCCGCCATGCTTTCTGAACGGCTCCGGCCAGGCAACGCACTTTACCGTGCCGGCGTGATCCTCGAGTTGAAACAGCGCAAACCGATCGCCTTTCCTAGTTGTCCGCAGTTGCAAGTCCTTAATCAATCCAGCGACCCGCGCGCGTGCGCCGGTTTCAATAGCGGGCAACTCAATCGACGACGAGGCGCCCAGTTTTGAAATGACTTCACTGTAATCATCCAGCGGGTGTGCGGTGATGTAAAAGCCAAGCGCCTTCTTCTCTGCCGCTAACATTTCGCCAAGCGTCCACGGCGTTACGTCAGGCCGAATCGTCGCCGCGATCGGTGGCGGTGCGGGCGCCGTTCCAAACAAATCGTCTTGACCCAACGCCCTGGCCTTCTTCGCGCGCGTCGCGCTGGCCAGTGCGCTGTCGATCTGTGCGCAGAGCGCCGCCCGCCAAAGATTGATTGGGGTAGAGGCTTCAGCGAGCGAATCAAACGCGCCGCTGCAAACCAAACCTTCCAGCACTCGTTTATTGATGCTGCCTTCTTCGATTCGCTCGGCAAAGTCGGCCAACGACTGAAACGGTCCGCTCTCTCTCGCTTTGATTATCGCGTTCACGCTCGCGAAGCCTATTCCCTTGATCGCTGCCAGGCCGTATCGAATGGCGCCCTTCAAAGGTGTGAAGCCAACGTCACTCTCATTCACATCGGGCGGCAGCAGTTCAATTCCCTGCCCGCGCATTTCCTTTGTGTAGCGGAAGACCTTGGCCGTGTCTTCAATTTCGTTCGATAACACTGCCGCGTAAAAGTGTTCGGGGTAATGAGCCTTCAAGTATGCCGTCTGAAATGCCAGGTAGGCATACGCAACGCTGTGCGCTTTCGGGAAACCATAGTCGGCAAACTGGCGCATCAACGAAAAGATTTGTTGCGCTTTGTCTTTCTTAATGCCGCGGGCCACTGCCCCCAGAATAAATTTCTGTTCCTGCTGGGCCATCTCTTCTCGGTTCTTTTTGCCCATGGCCTTTCGCAGGCTGTCAGCCTCAGCCATCGTATAACCGGCCAGCTTCTGTGCAAGCCGCATCGCCTGTTCCTGGTAGACGATCACGCCATGCGTCGTGTCCAGAATCTCCTTCATTTCCGGAACGATGTACCGCACGCTCTTTTTGCCATGATGTCTTTGGATGAAGTCGTCGACCATCCCGCCATCGATTGGTCCGGGACGAAACAGCGCGTTAAGGGCCGAGAGATCCTCGATGTTCTTTGGCTTAAGCTTCCGACACAGCTCCTGCATCCCCGACGATTCAAACTGGAATATCGCATCCGTGCGACCGTCGCCAAACAGTTGCATAGTCGCGCCGTCGTTAAGCGAAACCTTCTCCCACCGAATGTCCTCACTAAGCAATTGCTTTATGCTCTTTAAGCAGTCGCTTATGATCGTGAGCGTGTTAAGCGCCAGGAAGTCCATCTTCAGCACGCCCACCTTCTCCAGGTCGGTCATTTCGTACTGAGTAGTGACTTCGTCCTTTGCAGAGACGGCGATCGGAATGAGTTCTTCCAGCGGCTCGGGAGTAATTACAACGCCGGCGGCATGGACGGATACGTGACGGGCGCAGCCTTCGAGTCTCCGCGCCAAGTCGATCAAGTCCTGGACCTGCGGGGTTGTATCCATCGCTTTTCGGAGTTCGGGAACCTGCTCGATTGCCTGCTCGATACTCACATTGCGTCCACGAACGGGCGGCGGAATCATCTTCGAAATTCGATCGACCTCGGCATATGGCATGTCCAGCGCCCGGCCGACATCCTTGATGGCGGCGCGGGAAGCCAGAGTCCCGAATGTAACGATCTGACAAACTGAATCACGGCCGTAGAGTTCGGCGACGTGATTAATGACCTTTCCGCGACCACGAACACAGAAATCGATATCAATATCCGGCATCGAAACTCGTTCCGGGTTGAGGAAGCGCTCAAAGAAGAGGTTGTACTTCAGTGGATCGACATCCGTGATGCCGAGAGAGTATGCGACCAATGATCCGGCGGACGAACCACGACCTGGGCCAACCGGAATTCCATTTTCCTTTGCGTACTTCACAAAGTCCCAAACGATCAAGAAGTAGCCGGCATAACCCATGCGCTTAATCATTTCCATCTCGTGCCACAGACGCTTCTCGTAGTCCTCAATCGGGCATGAGAGTGTACCGGCGGCTGACTCCAAGTCCCAGACTTGAGCTTTACGCGTCTGATAACCGTCGCGCACAACCCTTTCGAAATAGTCGTTCGCCGACAGGCCGGCTTCGGATTCCGGAATTGGATAATTGGGGAGATAGTTAATTCCCTTCGGGAGCTCGATCTCGCACCTGTCTGCAATCTCGACCGTTCGTTGCAGGGCTTCGGGAAGTTCCGCGCCAAAAATCTGCCACATCTCATCCGGAGTGCGAACATAGAAATTTGGCGTCCGATATTTCAGACGGTTTTCATCGTGCACACTCTTGCCCGAGCCGATGCAAAGCAAAACGTCGTGCGCGCGCGCATCGTCCGGCATCAAGTAGTGCGCATCGTTCGTGGCGACGAGCGGGATACCAGTTTTCCTGGATAGTTCAACCAGCGGCTTGCGAATGCGTGCCTGTGGCTCAAGACCGTGCTCCTGGATCTCTAGGAAGTAATTCCCTTTTCCGAGGATGTCCTGAAACTCAAGCGCCGCGGTCGCGGCTTCATCGAACCGATCGCGCGCCAAAAGCGCCGATGGCACACCCGACATGCAGGACGATAGCGCGATTAACCCCTTGCTGTGTTTTGCCAGCAGCTCTTTGTCGATGCGCGGCTTGTAATAAAAGCCCTCGGTGAATGCCTTTGAGGTAAGTCGCGACAAGTTGCGATACCCCTCGTAATCCTTCGCCAGCAGTATCAAATGATGATTGGTCTTCTCGCCCGGCGCCGCGCGCCCACCGCGATCCTTCCGATTGCCGGTAGCGAGATAGGTCTCGCATCCGATAATCGGCTTGATGCCGCGCGCTTTCATCGTGTTGTAAAAAGTGATCGCGCCATACATGTTTCCGTGGTCGGTCATGGCGCAGGCTTTCATCCCCAACGTTTCCAGACGTTCGGAGAGTGGCTTGATTTGAATGGCGCCGTCGAGCAGGCTGTAATCTGTGTGAAGGTGCAGGTGGACGAAACTGTTTTGCTGCATAGCGGCTGATTCCCGACGGGCGACCGGCGCGATGTGTCGAGGTGCAAGCGCGCCCGACGCAGACTATATCACGTGGTGCGACTCGATCAAGGAAACAAGATGTTGTTATGAAGTTTTATGGAGCGCTGG
>DATBSG010000337.1:0-7265 GCA_036559945.1 Pyrinomonadaceae bacterium | reverse complement strand
CAACATTCTTCACACGCAATGAACCTTGCGTGAGTTACACTGTCTTCGGTGGCGTCTGAACTCACAACAACTAATCCTTTAGTTCAATCAATCATTTCCGGCGCCGCGCCGACGGCGGCGCGCATGGCTGCGGCGCGCGGCTTGTTGCCGCTGACGCAGGGAGAACTGCTTGAGGCGCTCGTCTGTCTGCGCGACGACAGGGAAGCGAACGTGGCGGCTGCTGCGCAGACGACGCTCGATTCGCAGGCGCCGGAAGATCTTCTCAGCGTGGCGAAGGCTGCTGATGCAGCGCCGTCTGTCCTTGGTTATCTTGCGTCGTTGAACAACTCAGCACGCGAACTCCATGAAGCGGTGACGACGCATGCGAACACGCCGGACGCGGCCATCGCTTTGCTTGCGGGCGCGACGACTGATGGTTCACTGCTGGAACTAATTACGCTGAATCAGCAGCGGCTGATTCGTACGCCGGCAATTATTGACGCGTTGCTGAGAAATCCGGCGCGGACTGCGGAAGCCGAACGACGCGCGAAAGAAACGCGCCGCGAGTTCTTTGAAAAAGAACGTGGCGCAAAACAGATCGCGGAAGAATTGCGTGCGCAGGGCAATAACGCCGCTGCGGAATTTTTTGAATCAGCGGAACTCCAGCCGCTCGATGGCGCGCTGTCAGCCGATGACGTGTGGCTGCTTGCTCAACACCTGGAAGTTTCCGACGCCGACATCGACGACAGTTGGCTGGCACGCGAACTGGTTGAAGAAATGCTGGTTGAGACTGCCGAGCAGGCGGCAGCCAATGTGCAGGCCGTGATCAATGCCGAGCGCCTCGATGTTGGCGAAGTCGCGCCGGAAAGGATCTCTCTGGTTCGTCGCATTATGTTCATGACGGTGAAAGACCGGGTGAAGTTTGCGCTGAAGGGCGATCGCGAAGCGCGCGGCATCCTGGTTCGCGATTCGAACAAAATCGTGGCGACGGCGGTCATTCACAATCCGCGCATCACTGACAAGGAGATTGAAAACATCGCCGCGATGCGAACTGTATCAGAAGAAGTTCTGCGACTCGTTGGCATGAATCGCGCGTGGGCGCGTTCGTACCCCATCATCCATAACCTGGCGCGAAATCCGCGCACGCCATTGCCCACTGCCGTGCACATTCTGCCGCGAATTCAGGCAAGGGATTTGAAGGCTCTTTCGGAAAACAGAAACATCTCAGAGGGTGTTCGGCGCCAGGCCTACAGGTTGGTTCAAACTCGCGCGGGTAAGTGAACGAAGAGCGATGCAGACTACCCAGTATACGGTCTGTCACAAACCTGTCACTATTTTATGGATTTTCGCTTGACTCAAAATGGGGATGGGTATAGATTGCGGTTTACCGAGTCACGTTTCAGGTATTTGACAGAGTCGATCGCGCAGTTCTGGTAGCGCTGATTTCGAACGCGCAGGCGGCGTTTCTTTATCGTACCTCGCCGCAGACTTTATCTCGCCCGTCAATACAGCACCACCTTGAACAGGATCGGCCATGAGTGACGATTCTCAAGTCTTTGCATTGTCATCCCTGTAAAATACCCGAACCTACCCGGAAGTCGCGCCCCGCCAGTCCCGAAACATCGGGATTGACGGGGCGCATCTCTTTTTGCGAGGACCTCTCGATCATATTCCCTGGTTCGTTGCTGTCGCCACGAACATCTTGACCAGTATCTGATTCGGGCGTAGATTCCCTTCGAACTTCCAAAGGAACTCAAGACAGTCAATGGTTCCTTCCTCGCTCGCAAGGATGTTCGCGTCCGTGAAAGATGAGCACATCTGAGCGATGACTCATCGTTGAAGTTTCGGTTTTCGAGCGCTGGTCTCGCGCCCCTGATATTACAAAGGCTCGACTCCCCAACTCACACGGTTGGATTCTCCGCTCACATCACTCCCTGGAGGACGAAACAAAGTGTGTAGAGACTCATCCCAATTTCCGTTGTGCTTCATAATTCCGTCCCATATCCACGAGCACATTGCGCGCAACGGTAACGAGAGGCAGAAAGAAACAGCTTTTCGAGCCTTGACAGTGTCTTCGCGCATGCGGGGCCAACGTGAATTTCTAACCACGTTTGCGGTGCTGGCCACGACGCCCACCGGCACAAAACGGCGCACGATCTACGACGCGAAGAAGGGCATGACTCTGCCGGGAAAATTGGTGCGTGGCGAAGGAGGTCCGAAGAGCGCCGACAGATCAGTTAACGAGGCTTACGACGGTTCAGGCAAGACTTACGACTTTTACCTGAAGGCTTTCCAGCGCAACTCGATAGACGATCGCGGCATGCGTCTGGATTCCACCGTTCATTACCGGCGCAACTTCAACAACGCGTTTTGGAATGGCCAACAGATGGTTTACGGCGATGGCGACGGCCAAATCTTTCAGCGCTTCACTAAATCGATCGACGTGATCGGCCACGAGCTGACGCATGGCGTCACCCAGTACGAAGCCGAACTTGTGTATCAGAACCAGCCGGGAGCGCTCAACGAGCACTTTTCCGATGTGTTCGGCTCGCTGCTAAAGCAATACGTGAAACAACAGACAGCAAAGCAGGCCGACTGGCTAATCGGCGAAGGCATGTTCGCTCCGAGCATCCATAGCGTCGCCTTGAGATCGATGAAAGCGCCGGGAACGGCCTACAATGATCCCATCATTGGCCGTGACCCACAACCGGCCCACATGAAGAACTACATCAAGACAACTTCCGACAATGGCGGCGTGCACATTAACTCAGGCATTCCGAACCGCGCGTTCTATCAAGTTGCGATCGCGTTGGGCGGCAGAGCCTGGGAACGTGCCGGGAAGATTTGGTATCGCACGCTCATCGACAAGGTCCAGCCGTTGACGAATTTCGCAGAGTGTGCGGGAATGACTCATGAAGTTGCCGGCACCATTTACGGTCAGGGCAGTGTGGAACAAAAAGCGGTCAAGGCCGGTTGGGCAGTGGTCGGGGTTCCGATCGGCGCTCAACTCGCGAAAGCTACCGGAGCAAAATAAGAATGCGTGTCAAGTTTGAAAGGTCGGGCGGTTTCGCAAATGTTCCGTTGCGCGCGGAGCTTGATTCCGCTGAAATGACGCCCGATCGGGCGCAAGAACTGGAGGATCTGGTCGCGAAAGCTCGTCCTTTCGACCAGCCTTCCGCACCCGCCAGCGCTAACGTTCCAGATGATTTGCAATACCATCTGACGATTGAACACGGCGGCCAGTCGAAGACCATCAAGGTAAGTGACACCGCCGCTCCTGACGAACTCAAGTCGCTGCTCGACTTTCTGGGCGAAGAAGCGTTGAACAAGTTGACCGACAAATCCTGAGCCGCGAGCTTCCGTCGATTGCCTCACTCCCCAAGCCTCTGTTACTAATGTTTCTGTGCAGAGTGAAAGTCCATCCGGATTGCGGCGGAATCTGTTTCGAGGGCTGGCGGCGTTATTGGCCACGGCGTTATTCGCCGCCTGCGCGAAGCATCAAACGCAAATCGATCCGAACGCCTACGCAAAAGAGATCGACCAGTGGCGCGCGCAACGACTGTCCGATCTCACCAGCGAGAATGGCTGGTTGAGCTTGATTGGCCTTTTCTGGTTGAAAGAAGGACCGAACACGTTTGGCAGCGATGTCGCGAACGACATTGTTTTGCCGAAAGTTCCGACGCGCGCCGGGGAGTTTGTCCTCACCAACGGCGTCGTAACGTTCGACACCGTGCTCGCAAAAACTTTCACAGTGGATGGCGCGCCTGTTACTTCAATTCAATTGAAGTCCGACGCTGAAGAAAAGCCGACGGTTGTTCGTCTCGGCTCGCTGAGTTTTCAGATCATCAAGCGCGGCGACAAGCTCGGCTTGCGCGTTAAAGACAAAGACAATGCCGCGCGCGCGAACTTCCAGGGACTCGAATATTTTCCCGCGAACGTCAAGTGGCGCATCGATGCCCGTTTTGAGGCCTACAATCCGCCAAAGCCCGTGCCGATTCTGAACGTGCTGAACATGGAGAGCGATGAAGCATCGCCGGGCGCGATCGCGTTTGAAGTTGACGGCAAAACTTATAGGCTGGACGCGATCACCGAAAAGGACGAGCCGCGGTTGTTCATGATTTTCGCTGACACCACGCGCGGCAAAGAAACCTACGGCGCCGGGCGTTATCTCTACGTCGATCCGCCAGACAAAAACGGGCGCGTCGTCATTGATTTCAATAAAGCCTACAGTCCGCCTTGCGCGTTCACTGATTTTGCGACCTGCCCGTTGCCGCCGAAACAGAACATCCTGCCGTTTCCCATTGACGCCGGCGAGAAATACAAACCGCGCAAGGATGTACATTCCCACTAGTACCGGTGATTTGCCTGACTCTGGAATGTGCCGCTTCTGTTTGTAAAAACTTGTGAAATCTTCCGCATCGGAGTAAGTCGTCTCTTGCGATAAGCTTGGCGCGCGTTACATAATGCGCGCCAAATCTTTGATCCTAAGGAGTGCCGAGATGATTTCTAGGAAACGACTTTCAATGTTCACTTTCGCGTGCCTGTTTGCGATTACCTGCACTGGTTACGCCGCTGCGCAACAGCCCCCTGTGCAGGTCAAACCCATTCGTCCCAGCCAAAAAGCGAGCGTGATGCAAACTATCGGTGTCACTGACATCACGATCACTTACAGCCGTCCGGGCGTTCAGGGACGAACAATTTTCGCTGATGCCCCGCCGTCGATGGTGTCCCGAGCGCAAGGCGAAGCGACGCTGGATGATCAAACGAAGCGACAGAAGGGCGAACCAATTACTCCTTACGGCCATGTCTGGCGTGCCGGGGCAAATGAAGCAACTCTGTTTCAGGTAACGGATGACGTCCTCGTTAATGGTCAACCGCTGAAAGCCGGAAGCTACAGCCTTCAGACCATACCCGGCAAAGACGAATGGACGATCATCTTCAATAACGATCCCGGCCAGTGGGGGGCGTTTAGCTATGACGAGAAGAAGGATGCGCTGCGCGTGAAGGCGAAACCGCAAACCGTCAACGAGAACCAGGAATGGCTCGTGTACAGTTTTGATCCGATTACGCCGAACGCCGCAACGGTTAATCTTCGCTGGGAGAAAGTTCGCGTGCCGTTTACCGTCGAAGTGAAAGATGTGAAGGCCGCGTGGCGCGCGCACGCTGACGCGTTGATTGCCGCCAATCCGGCGAACGAAGAGCTTCCGCGGCAAGTCGCGGTCACGTATCTCAACGACAAGAATTATGACGAAGCGATGAAGTTCGTCGATCAGTCAATCAAGATCAAACAAACTTTCCGTAACCTCTCGGCCAAGGCCAACATTCTTTGGGCCATGGGCAAAAAGGAAGAGGCCGTGACTGCGGGCGATGCAGCTATCGCCAAGGGCAAGGCCGATAAAGCTGACACCGCGAATTTCGAAAAGCGCGTCGCCGACTGGAAAGCGGGAAAGATGTAGGGCACACCATCGTGCCGTAGGCACGAGATGTTTATAGACCATGGGCAGCACGAGTTTGGCGGCCAGAGCGATGCGGAGACGCTTCGCTCTGGCCGTGGTTTATTGACCCTCCGTCGATCTATAAACATGACGCCGCTCCGCGGGCTCCGCAAGCCGACGTCACTCAATTTGACTACGCAGCCGTGTCGCAGGCTGTGCTGCCAACAAAATCTTAGAGACACATGAAAAATAAAAAATTCCGACGCGGGTTACCGGTGGTGACACTGCTCGCTCTGCTTGCTTCGCATTTGACGTTGGGGCAGGCGCCCTTTCCGACAACAAAACCGTTCGAACTCACCGTTGACAGCATCATGCGGGGACCGCGTTTGGTTGGCTATCCACCGAGCGGCGTCTACTGGTCACAGGACAGTCAACGCGTCTACTTTCGTTGGAAACAGGCGAGCGAGCCGCGTTTGAAAGAGATGAGCCTGTACGTCGTCAATCGCGACGGCACTGGCTTGCGTCGTTTGACTGACGAAGAAGCGAAGCAAGCGCCACCGGCAAATGGTGAATTGTCAAAGGACAAGACCATGACGGTCTCTACCGACGAAGGCGACCTCTTCATCTACGATCACGCAAAAGGCGCACGCCGCCAGATTACAAAAACTGTAGATGCCGAAACGAATGCGCACTTCACTTTCGATCAGAAACGGATTTACTTCACGCGCGCTAACAATTTGTACGTGATGACCCTGGACGGTGGAATTTTGGAACAGCTCACAGACATTCGCATCGGCGCGGCTGCGCCGACCGGAACGCCGAAAGGAACTGACAGCCAGGAATATGTGAAAAAGGAGGAGCGCGCGCTGCTCGATGCGGTGCGCGAGCGCGCTGAACAGCGCGAAGAGCAGGAAAAGAAGCGCAAGGAACGTGAGAAGCGAAAGCCTTTCGCGATTCCGACAGGTCAAAACGTCGTCAATCTCAATCTTTCGCCCGACGCGAAGTATGTGATCGCCACAATCAGCGAGCCCGGCACTGGCAGCAAGAACGTCATCGTGCCGAATTACGTGACTGAGTCGGCTTACACGGAAGACATTCCCGGCCGCACCAAAGTTGGCGACACGCAGAACCGGACGCGGCTGGTAATCATCAACGTCGAAACGGGTGAGACAAAGAATGTCGATCACGGACAGAAGCTTCCCGCAACTGCGCCACCGCAGCGCACGGAAATGAACGCCACAGAACAGGCTGTCAGTATCCCGACGACTCGGGATAGCGACCGGATCGACTCTCAAGCAAAAGCACCGACAGTAAAAGATCGCGACGTGCAGCTTTCGCAACTTCAATGGTCCGACGATGGCAAGAACGCGGTTCTCATGGCGCGCGCGGCCGACAACAAGGATCGTTGGGTGATGCTGCTTGATCCGGCAACCGGAAAAACGAAGGTGCTCGCAACCGTGCATGACGATGCCTGGGTCGATGGCCCCGGTGCGAATACGCTCGGTTGGTTGCCTGATAACACTCATGTCTACTTTGAATCAGAACGGGATGGCTGGGCACAGCTTTATTCGGTGTCGATCAATGGTGGCGAGCCGACGCAACTTACTTCCGGCCAGTTCGAAGTTTCCGAGGTGCGGCTTTCACAAGACAAAACCAAATTCTATTTCACTTCCGGCGAAGGCAGCGTCTTTCAACGTCATCTTTGGTCGATGCCGACGAGTGGCGGCGCCCGCACACAAATCACGGGCCTGCCCGGCCTGAATCAAGTTGATATCTCGCCGGACGAGACGATGCTTGCCGACGTGCGGTCGTACAGCAACAAACCGCCTGAGCTTTATCTCTTTGCCAACA
>DATBSG010000336.1:0-8911 GCA_036559945.1 Pyrinomonadaceae bacterium | reverse complement strand
CTTAAGGGTGCGGTGTCGGCGATGGCTGCGCGCCCGGCTCTTTCCGCAATGTCGGCGGCGCCGGCTTGTTCGGCTCCTGTTTCGGCGTGCCATCCGGATTCGTAGTTGTCGAATCGTCCGGCGTCGGCTGGCGTCGCTTGAGCGTCGGCCGCCCGGGTGTTCCGTCATCCCCAGCGCCGGCACTGGCCCCAGCGGAAGTCGCGCGCGCGTTCGACAAGCGCAGCAACCGATTCCTCACCCGCAGAAATTCCGAACTGCTGATGACGTATTCGTCGCGTTCAGGAAAACGCGCGGCGAGCGCGATTGCTGAGGCTCGGCGATCCGGAGGCGCCGGATGATCCATGAAAAGCTTCGCTATCGTCCCGGGCTTCTTTTTGTTCTTGGCTTCCAGCTTCTCGAACATGGTAGCCATCGCATTTGGATCGTAGCCGGCCGCCCACATGTACTGAACACCCAACTTGTCCGCCTCTTCCTCGGCGCCGCGGGTGAACTTCAGCATGGCCATTCCTTCGAAAAACCCACCCCCGTTGTAAAGAACATTACTTAGGATTGGTCCACCGAGTAGAATGCCGGCGATCATGCCAATATTGATGGCGCGCAATTTAGCTTCATTTTCCATGTAATGTCGCGCAGCCACGTGTGCTATCTCGTGCGCCATAACGCCAGCCAACTCGGCTTCGTTGTCCGCAGCGAGGATAAGTCCCTTATTTACGTAGAAGAACCCCCCCGGCAAGGCGAAAGCATTCACTTCGTCAGAGTCGATTATCTTAATCGTAAATGGCACTTTCGCGTCAGAGTGGAGGACAATATTTTGACCGACGCGATTTACGTACTCAGTGATTATCGGATCGTCGACGAATTTTGCTTCCTTGTCGACCTCCGCAGCTACTTGCCGCCCAATCCGTACTTCCGTCTCAATCCCTTTCGCGCCAAAGGGTCCATGCGCCCAGATCCCTTTGTTGATGTTGCGCTTGCCAATCATGTTCGGATCTTCGTTGGTGGACAGCGGCTTTTGGCTGGTAGGCTGGGTTGTGGACGGCTGATCAGTCTTCGCGCTCTTGTCTTTATCTTTTTGCTGAGACGTCGATGCTGGTTTCTGATCCTGAGCCTGCCGAGGCGCGGCCATTGCGGCGATGCTCGTCATCCAAAGACTAACGGCAATGCCGAGAGCCATAACGGCGCGAGAGAGGCGATGATTCATTTCTATTCCTCCAGATACCGAGAAATTGATTTCTCGGTGACCGCTTGCAATTAGGGCGGCCGACTTCTTCCTGCCAGGACAGCACCCGAGGCATCGGTGCTGCTTTAAAATTAGGGCATCGCTTGGATGCGGCGCCATAAAACGGGGTTGCGCAAGGCTAAACGTTTCTTTCGCTGCGCGCCTTTGTGGCCCGCGACAGCATTATAGACAACCCGCGCAGAAAAACCACAAAATTGCCGCGTTGTGAGGCGCGTGCTAAAGTCCGGGAGCCAAACCAAGCAAGTGTCGCAGACGCAAATGCCGGCCACTTCCAAACGGTCGCGAGGAAAATCTCGAGCCGCAGATTCCCCTTTCCTTCGAACCAGGAATAGCAAAACACTGCGAATATCGATAGTTGGCGCGGGCCGTCTGGGAACGACTTTGGGACGTGCGCTTCGCCGTGCCGGTCATCGAATCGAAGTTGTCGTCACATCGCACCGGGCGAGCGCCCGTCGGGCAGCCTCAGCGATAGACAAAGGCTCTCTGTCGCTGACCAGCCGCCAAATCCAGAAATTGAGCTCCACCGCCCGTGGCCGTCTGTTCGCAAGCGACTTGATATTGATCGCGACGCCTGACGCTGCGATTGAAACTGTTGCTGCACAGTTGGCGAAACTGTTTCGCAAACACGGTGCCAGCCTGTCTCGAAAGTCTTCGCGAGTCGTGCTACACACCAGCGGCGCGATTTCATCGGAAGCGCTGGCGCGGTTGAAACGCTCCGGATTCGCGGTTGGATCGTGGCATCCGCTGGTTTCAGTCGCCGACACCAAGTCCGCAGCTGATATTTTTCGTGACGTGCATTTTTGCATCGAAGGCGACCCGCCCGCGGTTCGACTCGCCCGAACGCTTGTCACTCAGCTCAGTGGCAAAAGCTTCACTATCGGCCCGGAATCGAAACCGCTTTACCACGCTGCGGCCGTGATGGCATCTGGACACATCGTGGCGCTCTTTGATATCGCGATCGAGATGTTAATGGCTTGTGGATTATCGGCGTCTACTGCACAAGAAGCCCTGGTACCGTTGATGAAGAGTGCGACACTGAATCTTGCGAAGAAAACGGTTGCGCAGGCATTGACCGGGCCATTTGTTCGCGGCGATTTCGAAACCGTAAAAAAACATCTTGATGCAATTAGGGCGGCGGGAATGGCTGAAGCGCTCAGCACGTACACAGTACTTGGCCAACGCGCACTCAGGTTAGCGAGAAGAAGTAAACCAAATTTGAAGGACCTCGACGCCATGACAAAACTGCTTTCATCGAATCGTAAGGGAGGTTTGTGATACAAACTTAACAACAATTAACATTTTTCCGAGCCTGGACCTTCAAAAAACTGGAACCAGAGAAACCACTTGTGCGTCTTTGTAAGCGTCAGCCCCCGGACGCCAACGATCTATTTAAATAACGTCTTGCCGGAGTTTTCATGAGCACAGCAAAAGCAGCACTAATCGAGTCCATAAACAAACGTCATCTGCGCGGACTTCCATCGCGCATCCGAACTCATCAACCATCGCAACGTCTGAAGAAAATCCGCGAAATGGCGTCGGAGTTGATGGAAGAGGCGTCAGCGCTCGAGCATGAAACTGAGCTGGCCGAGGCGCGGGCGACTGTCGAGTCGCTGGGGCCGAACCACGGCATCGATTTTTTCGAAGAAGTGCGACGGTTCGAAATTAAGCTGATCAAGCGAGCCTTGGAATTGGCCGAGGGGAATCAGGCACGCGCGGCAAAGATTCTCGGATTAGGAACCACGACCCTGAATTACAAGATCAAGGCCTACGAGTTGCTGTAGTGGCACAGACTTCAGTCTGTGATTCTCTAGAACACTCGCTTTGCCCCTTTGAACCACAGCCTGAAGTCCGGGCTACTCAATTGACTGCTTCAGAAGTTTCTTCGTCAGCCGAGATTAATTGCTGATCTGAAACCAAAAGCCCGCGCTCTTCGAACAAATTCGAATCTACCAGCGTCTGCACCCAGTACTCGCCAGCCACCGGAAAAGTCACATTCACAAAGAAGCTAATGTTGTCGGCCGAGCCCTGGTTGATCTCGAATCGCGCGGGCTGTGAGACGACCAGTGCCTGCTGCCGATCCGGCATCAGGATCCTCACTTCGGAAAGGTGGACGCCGTTGCCGCGCCAGTGATTCACCACCGCCAACTTTGGCAGCCAAACTGGCAGTTGCGGGACAATAATGCTCTGGAACACCCCCATGTAAGACAGTTTGTTGCCGACTTCCAGGCGCACGTCGTCGCACAACAGCGTGTAAATCAATTCGAGTTTCGGCTCGGCTTCCTGCGGTTCAGTTGCTTGCATGTGAGGTCAGTTTAGACGCGCACGCTGTGACGCGCAAACCCGATTCACGAAAGTACCTTCCTGAATTCGTCTTCGTCGATGACTTTGACGCCCAGCTGATTTGCTTTATCGAGTTTTGATCCGGGCTCGGCGCCGGCCAGCACAAAATCAGTTTTCTTGCTGACTGATGAAGTAACGCGGCCACCTCGAGATTCGATCATCGCGGTCGCTTCGTCGCGGGTCAGCGTAGGCAAGGTGCCCGTCAGGACGAAAATCTTTCCGGCAAGCGTTTGCGGCTCTGCTTTGGTCGCGGTCGTCTCCAACTTAGTTCGCACTCCGGCCGCTGCCAGACGCTCGCAGAGTCGTGCATTTCCCTCGTCCGCGAACCAATCGTGAATGCTCTCAGCCATCGTCAGCCCAATCTCGTGGACGTCATCCAGTTCCTCCACGGATGCGCGGGACAATCGCTCAAGCGAACCAAACTCGCGCGCCAGAATTCCCGCGGTGCGCTCGCCGACGTGACGGATGCCGAGTCCGTAAATCAAACTCGCGAGCTCGCGCGACTTGCTCTCTTCGATCTGATTCAAGACGTTTGTCGCCGACTTTTTCGCCATGCGCTCGAGCGAAACGAGATCGTCGAGCGTCAAACTGTAGATGTCCGCAACATCTTTCACCAGTTTCTGCTCGATCAACTGATCGGCCAGCGCGAACCCGAGACCTTCAATGCGCATCGCGCGCCGAGAAGCGAAATGCAGAATCCTTCCGATCAATTGCGCCGGACAATCAGCCGCAATGCAGCGCGACACCGCTTCGCCTTCCGGTCGCGAAACACGCCCGCCGCAGACGGGACATTCCGTCGGCATCTTGAACGGCGTTTCTTTGCCGGTCCGTTTGGATTCGATGACCTTCAGAACCTTCGGAATGACATCGCCGCCGCGTTCAATCAAAACCCAGTCGCCGATTTTCAGACCCAGCCGCCGAATCTCGTCTTCGTTGTGCAGCGTCGATCGCGAAACTGTAACCCCTCCGAGCGGCACCGGCTCGAGCATTGCAACTGGAGTTAGCGCGCCGGTGCGTCCCACCGAAACCAGAATCTCATTCACGCGCGTCGTTGCCTGACGCGCGGGGTATTTGTAAGCGACGGCCCACCGCGGCGCCTTGCCGGTCGCGCCGAAATCTTCCTGCATCGCGGTGGAATTGATCTTCACGACCACGCCGTCGATTTCGTAATCAAGCTCTTCACGCTTCGCTTCCATTTCGTTGCAGAAGTCGATCACGCCTTCGATCGAATCACACAGCGCCCGATGCGGATTCACTCGGAGGCCCGCAGTCTCCAGCCATTTGAGCGCTTCCCAATGCGTGTCAAAAGCCTTCCGTTCACCGGCGAGCACGTCGTACGCAAACATGCCCAGCCGCCGCCGCGAGGTGATTGATGGATCCAGTTGCCGGAGCGTTCCGGCCGCCGCGTTGCGCGGATTTGCAAAGCGCGGCTCGTTTGCGTCTTCGCGCTCGCGATTGATCTTTTCGAAAACCTTCCGCGACAGATACGCTTCACCACGCACCTCGATTTCACGCGCGACCGTTTTCGCTTCATCGCGCAGCTTCAAGGGAATGCTGCGAATCGTGCGCACATTTGACGTGACGTCTTCGCCGCGAAATCCATCCCCGCGCGTCACTCCCCGCACGAAACCTCCATTCTCGTAGTGAATCGAAAGCGACAAACCGTCAATCTTCAGTTCGGCGACATATTCGATTGGACGATCCGCGGCGAGTTTGCGACAACGCGCGTCGAACGCCCGCAGCTCGTCGATGCTATAGCTGTTGTCGAGCGACAACATCGGACGGCG
This sequence comes from Pyrinomonadaceae bacterium, assembly GCA_036559945.1. Lineage (GTDB taxonomy): Bacteria > Acidobacteriota > Blastocatellia > Pyrinomonadales > Pyrinomonadaceae > UBA11740. The sequence goes on along the minus strand of DATBSG010000336.1, from coordinate 3,544 downwards.
ATGAACGAACTCGGGAAATCCTTCGGCTGGGCGGCCGCCAACACGTTGCGTCGGACTGTCTGACGTGATCAACTCCGGATGCTGATCCTCCAGCTTCCGCAGTTTCTCAATTAATGTGTCGTATTCCTGGTCGGAAATTTCCGGACTGTCCTCGAGGTAGTACAGGTCTTCGTGGCGGCGAATTTCGTCGCGGAGGGCTTGAATCTGTTTTTCGATCGATTTTTGCTTTGCCACGTGAGACTAATCGGCCACTGAGACACCGGGACACGGAGAAACTGAAACCTTTTAGATTGTTCTCTCTGCCTCGGTGCTCAGTGGCTAAAAATTTTCTCTATACAACAAGTACTTCGGTCGCTGCTCGTCACGTTCGAAAGCGCGGCAGACAAGTCCGGCACTGAAAGCCTTCAAGAAATCTTCGCGAATGCGCAAACCTTCGGCCTTTGCCGCCCGGGGATCGGATTTCAGGAGCGCACCGAAATCGTTGGGAATCTCGATCACTTGATCAGGCGTGCCGACCGAAAAAGCGCGGCCCTCCGCCAAAGCTTCAACTCGGGGCGAGTGCAACTCCCAAGACGCAAACAAACGATCACTGTCCATCCCAAGCGGCCCTGCGGCGCGCTCTGACGGATTCGTCGCGTAGTCGGTGCCGTAAAAATTTACGGCGTAGCTGCGCACGACGACACCCAATCGGTTCAAATTGAAATGCGCGTTGCGGGCGCGCACGGGCTCGAAAGTCCACTTGATGAATTCCCTGCCCTCGGACAAAGCGCGCGCGCGCTGTGCCCACTTAAGTTGCGCGCCCACGCCTTTGTTCTGAAAATCGGCGGCCACAGCCATCATGTGCGAATAGCCGAAGATTTCGTTTCCGCGCACCGCCGGCAGATGCAACACGAAGCCGACCAGCCTTTCTCCAACGAACGCGCCGAGCGTCCACCCGCCCGCCTGCGCCGAAACGATCAAATGCCGCCGCGGCGAGATTTCCAGGTCAGGCAAACCAAAAACCTCGCGTTGCAGATGCACACACGCGTTGTACTCTTCGATGGTTTTGACTTCGCGAATCTCTACTGGTTGAGTCACGGCAGCCGCAGAGTTGCTCATCGAGATCGTTCGGAAACGCTCATCATATCACGGCTGGTTTGGGGTTAGCGCGAGGTTGAATGTCCGAGTTGAAGTGGAAGATGAATGAGAAGTTCTCCTCCCGATTCGAGATTTTGCGCGCTGATTGAGCCGCCCAGAATCTCCAGATTCTGCCGCGCGATCGAAAGCCCAAGCTCGCCCGTGCTGGAGTTGTCATCGGCGTCGATAATTCCAATGCGCGATGGCTCGGAAATCGGATCGCCACTGTCGCGGACCGAAATCACAATGCCATCGGATGCTGAATCGGCTCGGATCGTTATTGTCCCAGCCTCGGGACTTCGGTAGATCGCATGGACAACAACGTTGTAAATCACCTGCCGCACGCGCGAGGCATCGGAAACCAGCGCCGGCAAATCTTCACTGGCATCAAAGACCAGCTTGAGCCGCTTCTTTTCAGCGCTGCGCGCGAGCGCCGGCACAACGTCGCGCACCGCCTCGGCGATTGAAATTTTTCCGGCCGCCAACCGCGTCTGTCCCGATTCAAGTCGCGCCAAATCTGACAACTGATTGAGGCTCGCCTGAAGTTGTTGCGCGGAACTCTGAATTCTTTCGCAGAAGCCACGCTGCGCATCGGTGAGTTTCTCCTGACTCAGCATTATTTCTGAAAAGCCAAGAATCGAAGTCAGCGGTGTGCGCAGCTCGTGCGCCAGGCGCGACAGAAACAGCGAACGATATTTGCTCGTGCGACGGAGTTCTTGATTCTCTTTTTCGAGAGACTCAACGCTGGACGAAGAACACGGCCCGGCTTCAGCGACCTTCGCCACTGCACCGCCATCCGCATTGGAGCTTACCGGAGCCATCTTCGTTTCGCCCCGCAGGAAAAATTGCGTTCCTGGGTTCGATACTCGCTTTTTTTAGGGGAACGATTAGGAAACTAGCAAAAACGGCAGAGTTACTCAAGAGGCCTGCCGCTGTAAAGACGATGGCGGGTTAGCGTAATTACGTTCCGGTTGTTCAGCGATCCGCTGCGCTCGCGGAACCGACTCGCTGCTTCAGCCAGTCGATCCGATCTTTGCGCGAGGGCTCCTGGAGCTCGTGACCGCCGGCATACCACAAGGCTTGCTTTTCCCCGAGCGCGCTCGCAATAAAATCGTCCGCCTGTTTTCGGCTGACGAATCTGTCTGTCTCGGCAAACTGAAACAGAATGTTCACCTTTCCCGCACAGCGCAAATAGCGCGATGGCGCGATTGGCGAAACAGTATTGCGATACTTCTCTTCTTCTTCCTTTGACAATTTGCGGCCGAGCAAAAACCAATCGGCAAAATCCGGGACCGCGGCCATGATTACGGCGTGCTTTATCGCCGGTTGTCGCGGGAGCAGCAGCGCGCCGTACATCGCTCCAAAATCGTGTCCGACCAGAGCAACTTTCTCCGGATCGGGTTTAGCCTCGTCCAAAAGGAATTTCAACTGCGCTTCCAGCAGCGCCATGTATTGCAGAACATTCGTCAAGTCCTGCTCGAGCTTTCGCTCGGAGAACCATTCTGCGTCTGCCCAAGGAGCTTCGACCAGAAGCGAAGTCACGTTCGTGTCGGCCAGCTCGAGCGCATCTTCGAAGAACTCTTCGCGATCATTATCCGGCGGTGCTCCAAGCAGATGAACAAACAAGACAGCGCCACCCTTGGGCGCCGCAGGCTTATAAGGCTTGATGAGAAACGCACGCGTCTGTGTTCCATCGTCTGACTTCAGATAAAGATCCTGCACGAGGGTTTTGCGATTGTTCTTGAGAAACTCGCCGCGAACCTTCGCTCTGATCGTCCGAGCCGCCGTGGGAACCGGCAGCGTTCGACAGTCGTTTTTGCCAGCGGGCTGCGCGTTACAAACCGAACTTGCAATCAAAGGACAAACGGCCAGAGCAGTCCACAGCGTGAACAGTCTTGTTATCATGATCGTGATTCTTCCGCGTTTGTGGTTGGGGAAACGAGCGCAAACTAGCAAAAATCAGTTACTTACTCAAGCGAGGCTACTGGCCGCTATCTGGCATTGCTAAGCGTAAAGTTCCCCAGCGAATGCGTGACGGCCCAGGCGAGAATGGCGGCGGTGGCCACAACTCCAATCGCGACTCCGATAATTATCTTTGTCCGTTTAGACATGCCGGGCTTCTGGACATCAACGACGTCGGCATAGGCGATGGTGGTAGTCTGCCCCGATTTGCGGTCCGTACAATTGAAATTATCGTCGCCGGCATTGCTTACAAAGCCCTTGATTTTCTGGCCGTTTCGCAATTTGATCTGCGCGCGCGCCTTTTCACCGACGCCGAGCCTCGTGATTTTCGTTTTGATCTTTTCAACAGTTAAAGCATTGTCCTTCTTCGTACGGGCCGCCAGATGGCCCGGAAAGAACAAGAAAAGCGACCCGATGAGCACCAACGCCAGATGTCTTTTCATTCTCTTCTCCTCTGTCAGCTTGA
>DATBSG010000335.1:0-4928 GCA_036559945.1 Pyrinomonadaceae bacterium | reverse complement strand
GGTGCGAAAGGCTTGTTTCAATTCGTGCCGGAGACAGCCCAGCAGTACGGCGTCGCGCGCAAAGACATGTGCGACGTGAACAAGATGGCGCCGGCGGCCGCGCACTACATCGCTGATCGCATGGCCGAACTCGGCGACGATTCGCAGAGCATGACGCTGGTGCTGCTTAGCTACAATCGTGGTGCCGACTCAGTGTTGGATGCTTTGCGGATGTTGCGCGAGACGGACGTCAACTACGAAAGAAACTTCTGGACGTTGTTTGCTAACCGCGACAAGCTGGATGAGACCTTTCGTCAGGAAAGCGCGTACTACGTGCCCGCGTTTTTTGCCGCCGCGATTATCGGCGAGAATCCAAATACGTTCGAGCTACAGATGGCGCCGCTTTCAACTCAGGCAAATGGGGCGGTAGCCCGACCGTGAGGGAGGGCGCCGTTAGGTTCACAACGCCCTCCCTCACGGTCGGGCTACTGCCCCGCGAGACTACTTCCGGTCCTTAAACTGATCATTCAGCATCGTATGCCGACTGGTGAGTGGAAGTTGGCGACCGTTGATGAACAGATAGCGAATGTTGGTGCGCGCTTCGAGCAGGTCGCCGTCCGCAATCACGATGTTCGCCAGCTTGCCCGGTTCAATCGAACCGAGACGATCCGCAACGCCGAGAATCTCAGCCGGATATAACGTAACGGACTTCAGCGCCTCAGCTTTCGGCAATCCAAACGCCGCGGCCATGCCTGCCTGGAAGGGCAAATCGCGAACGTGCGCGCCTGAGTCGCCGGTGGAAATGCAGAAGCGCACACCAGCCGCCTGCAGCTTCGCGGCGTTCTCGTACATCGAGTCATACGCGTCGTCTTCGCGCAGCGGCAAATTCAAAACACTGTCAAGAATCACCGGCACGTTCTTCTCTTTCAAGAACGATGCGGCTTTCCAACCTTCGCTGGCGCCAATGATGATCGGCTTCAACTTCAACTCTTCAGCGAAGCGCACAACGGCGCGAATCTCCCGCTCGCGTTCAGCGCGAAAAATTACCGGCCGCTCGCCACGCGCGTAGGGAACGAGCGCCGCGAGTTTTGGATCCGTTACCGGTCTTTGCATTGACTTCGGATCCTTGCGATAGGCATCCTGCGAGCGACCGTAAGCTTCGGCATCGCGAAAGATTTTGCGCAGCTCCTCGATGCGCCGGTCGCGCTGCGTGATCGCTTCCGGGGTAATGTTTGGCGGGCCGCCAAAGCCGCCGCCACCCATGCGTGGAAATTCAATCATCAGTACAGCTTCAGGCACGAGGGCCATCTCGCGCGGGCTGCTGCCAAACAAGTTCAGGAACGCGCCCTGACCCGAAATGATCCCGCCGGACGGAAGCGACAGCGCATTCGTCACTCCGCCGACGCGTGTGACTGCAATGTGCGCGCTATGCGGATTCACGGACCAAACCGCGGCGATGTTTGGATTCATGTCGCCAAGCTCCTGCGCATCGACAGTACCGGGCGCGCCAGTCGGGACTTCCACGAGACCCATGTTCGTGCCGAGATCGATCATGCCCGGATAGATTGTCAAACCACGGCCATCAATTTCCTGCGCACCCGTGGGAGCAGAAACATTCGCGCCGACGGCAGCAATACGGCCGCCGCTGATTACGAGCGTGCCGTTCTCGATCTCGGCGCCGCTGACGGTCACGATGCGCGCATTGCGAATCACGTAAGTCGGCGCCGGCGTGTTGGTGAGTTGTGGATCGACGCGATCGGTGTCTTGCGCCAATGCACCGACACAAACCAAGGTCGAAAGAACACAGGCGAAAAGCGGTTTTTTCATCATCGCTGGTGGTCCTCCCGATCCTGAATATCGTCGTCATGCAGGTACGCGCGGCGAATCGCCGAAGGGCCGCGCGGCGGCGAGCCACCTTGCGCCGGCGGTTTGTTCACATCAGAAGCCTCGAGAGTTTTGCGCTCGGCTTCGAGCTGTATGCGTTGCGCAATGTCGCGTTGGCGATCAAACAGCAGTTCACCGTCGACAAACGTCTGTTCGACATGCGCGTAGACACTGAGCGGATGAGCGTTCCAAACAACCACGTCTGCGTCTTTGCCAACATCGATCGAGCCGACGCGGTTATCGATGCCGAGCTGCATCGCCGGATTCAGCGTCACAAGTTTCAGCGCTTCTTCTTCAGTAAGTCCTCCGTAGCGAATCATCTTCGCGGCTTCGATGTTCAAGCGCCGTGCTCGTTCGTCTGAATCCGAGTTCACGGAAGAAACGACGCCATGTCGCGTCAGGATCGCCACGTCATACGGAATCGCGTCGTAGGCTTCCATCTTGTAGCCCCAGAAATCCGCGAACGCGGAAGCCATCGCGCCGTGCCGCGCGATTTCGCTCGCGACTTTGTAACCCTCCAGCACGTGCTGAAACGTGCGCACTTTGAAACCGAACTCGTCCGCGATGTTAATGAGCATGAGAATTTCGTCAGCGCGATAGCAATGCGAGTGCACGAGCCGTTTGCCTTCGAGAATTTCGACGAGAGGTTCGAGCTCCAAGTCGCGACGCGGCGGCATCAGGTTCTTCTCGCCACGCGACACCGCCGTTCGGTAATCGTCCCAGTCACGTTTGTAATCCTTGGCGCGCGTGAACGCGTCGCGAATCGTTTCTTCGACGCCCATGCGCGTTGCGGGATAACGCGGCTGTAATCCAGGGATATTGAAGTTCGTGCGCTTCGGGTTTTCGCCAAGCGCGAACTTGATACCGGGTGTCGCGCCGGGAAAGACGAAATCAGCGGCCGGATGTCCCCACTTGAATTTCACCGTGGTGCTGAGTCCGCCAATCGCGTTGCACGATCCGTGCAGCAAGAGCGCCGATGTGGTACCACCGGCCAACTCGCGATAGATGTTGATGGCGTTCGGGTTCAGAATGTCCTGCGTCCGCGCCATCGACGTCACCGACTTCGTGCACTCATTGACTGAACCATCCATCATCGTGTGCGAGTGCGCGTCAATAATTCCCGGCAGCACGAACTTGCCTGTCGCGTCGATCACACGCGCGCCCTCGGGCGCTTTCAGGTTCTGTCCAACCGCGGCAATCTTTCCGTTGCGCAGCAGCACGTCAGTGTTTGTGAGCGTGCCGTGCGACACGGTCAGCACGGTCGCGTTCCTTATCAAAGTTGTTTGCGCCGCGTCGCGCGTTTGCGCCACGACATTAAGTAAAAGCAGACAGACTACGCCGGCGATTGCGAACAATCTTTTCATCTCAAGAACTCCACGCGATGAAATTGCTTCGAAAGCATGTTCGAGCGATTTTGGACTGCCAGATTCTGCCAGATAACTCGGATGACCACAAACAAATTGTTTGGTTCGATCTCATTCACGCCTCGCTTCAGCGAGGTGTCCAAAAGGCATCGTTTCAACTGGAAACCGTTTCAACGGTTTGCGCGATTAAGAAGCCGTTGAAACGGCTTGATATCCTTGCGGCCCGCGTCTTGGCCACCTCGCTGAAGCGAGGTGTTAATGATATCTTCCTGTTAACCGCAGAGAGTCATGAAAAAATTCAATTTTTCATTTAAGCGCACTACGACAATCGGTCTTGTGCTGCTGACGCTATCCTTCGTCGTTCGTGCGCAGCAGCAAGCGCTCAAACTCGATTATTACCTTGCAATGTCTCAGCCGAGTTCACACTTATACGAAGTCAAACTCGAGGTCGAGGTTCCCCAAACGTGGACTCCCGAATCGCTCGATTTTCAAATGCCGAAGTGGGCGCCGGGGCGATACGCAGTTTTCGATTTCGCCAAGAATGTTCAGGAATTCCATGCGTTCGGCGGCACTTGCCCACGCGTGAACATACCCTGCACCCTGCCCGATTTTCCGGTGCGGCGCGTCGACGATCAGACCTGGCGCGTATCGATGAGAAATATGCACAGCGCCACGATCACTTACAAAGTCTTTGGCAACGACCTGTCCGGAACATTCTCGCAACTCGACTCGCGGCATGCGAACTTCAACGGCGGCAATTTGTTCATGTATGTCGTCAATCATAAACCGGATCCGGTGAACCTCATCATCGATCCGCCGAAAGGTTGGCGCGTTGTCAACGGCCGCACCGAAAAACGTGATCAGCGCGAATGGCACTTCCCAAACTGGGACATCATGATCGATACGCCGACTGAGATCGCGCCGGATTGGACGGAAGACAGTTTCACGGTTGACGGCAAGCAGTATCACGTCGTCGTCCACTCATTCGGGAAAGAAGGTGGGAAGCGCCCCGAACTTGTCCGGGGAATCGAAAAGATCGTGCGGGCAGAAACGGCGATGTGGGGCCCGCCGGAATTTGATTCGTACACTTTCCTGATTCACTTCGCGAACGACGGCCACTCCGGCGATGGCATGGAGCACCTGACATCGACGCAAATTATTTTGCCGGGCGCGCTCGGCGATTCGGACGAACCGGAAGAAGCGCTCAGCACTGCCGCGCACGAATTTTTTCACGTCTGGAACGTGAAGCGTCTGCGGCCGATTGAGCTTGGGCCGTGGGACTTCACGCGTCCGGCGAATACGCGCGCGCTCTGGATCGCCGAAGGCATCACCAACTATTACGGTCATCTGATGCAGCGGCGCGCCGGGTTGTGGAACGACCTGAGATTTTTCAAGGCCCTCACCGATCAGATTAGCGACGTCGATAATTCGCCTGGCAGCAAATTGATGAGCGCGGAACAAAGTTCGCTGTCCGCGCCGTTCATTGATGATGCGCCGCACGCGCAGGAGACGAATCTCGAGAACACTTCAATCAGTTATTACCCAAAAGGCGAAATCATTGGCGTCGTGCTCGACCTGCTGGTTCGCGGAAAGACACACGGCAAAGCCTCGCTCGATGATGTCATGCGGCGGATGTATGACGAGTTTTATCTCAAGAGTCCGAACGCGACTTATTATCTTCGCGGTCGCGGATACACGACG
>DATBSG010000334.1:0-5942 GCA_036559945.1 Pyrinomonadaceae bacterium | reverse complement strand
GCAGTCCGCCGAGCAGCCGAATCGCGATCTCGAAATTCTGGACGGAGATGTCTTTGTCGAACGAGAGGTGCGTGGCGATGTATTCACGCGTCGTGTTTGCCTCATCCTTAAAGCCCATCAGAATCATCGTATCGAGGGCATCGACCGGCGTCATCAGTAAAGGCTCGCTGTACCAGTCGTGACAGGTTCTAGTGAGCGGCTTTAAGTCGTCGTGTGTCCAGCAATATTTTTTGTAGCCATTCCACGCGTGCAGAAATTCCGAGCGGACTTGTGCCGCCAGTTCACGCCGGTGCTTTTGCTGTCCATTGGCTGCGCTCGTGAAGAGCAACAGCAAACAGATGATTGTCAACAACTGCTTCATCTCAGAATCCTCGGCTCATTGACTCAGAATGCAGACCTCAGCGCCGGGAAATCCGCGATCCGCGGCCACACGCCGAATCCAGAATAGGGCAGTGTAAATACCCGGCTCGTTTCGGAACAACTTTACCTTCACGCGAAAAACTCCTTGCCGGTTCCAGTCGAAATCGCCTGAACTTCCGTCAGTGTATCGCGTGCCAGGCGGCACCTTCGGACGTAATGTGCGATGTTCCTCCGGCAACGAGACCGAACGCGGTGTATTTAGCCAATCAAAAGGTGGCGGCGAGGGCAATGGCTCGTAAAAAACGTCCACCTGATTCAGAAAATGTTGCGGATTCAGCAAGCGGCCATCGAGCGTGACTGTGGAATTTGGTTTTGCGAGATTCACAGACGGCGACAGTTGCACGTACCGTGCAAGGTACAGCTCGTCGAGTCTAACGCTCCGCTGATGTAGGGCTATGCCAAAACCCACGTGTGTGTGATAGGGATCGAGAATCGTCTTGCGGTGACCATCATTTGGCGGAAGTTCATCCAGCATCGAAAGGTGCATATCATGCAGGTCCTTCAAAATGCCGTCGGTCGTCAATGACGCTACGTTGTCTGCCGACGACGCGTTCTCCTGAAGCGCGTCAGTACCGCCCGCAAACGAATATCGGTGGTAGGGCTTGCGGCCGTCACTGCCCCAATGACTTAGGAAGTGGCTGTGCGCCATGTCGCGGGCGTGTTCGGCGGCGACTCTGCACGCCAATTCATCAAGCTTCAGCTCGTTTAGGCCCCCACTCACGCGTTCAGCGTTAACGAGCTTCAGCAACTGCTCACGAGCGTAAGGAACATCCTTTTCTTCAAATCGTCCCCGCTCGACCAGATCTTGCCCGCTGCTGATCATCGGCAGCGCCACACCCGCCACCGTCGCGGCTTTAATAAATGAGCGACGACTCAGTTGGGTGCCTGCGAACATGAGAGCAGACCGAAACGGGCGATTCGCTTGCGGCTTGTTTACGTGATCAGTACACTCAAGCGCTGTCTTAAAACCTCAGCGAGAACGGAATCATCGGAAAGATCCGTTAACAGTTACTGCACAATCAAAGCGAATGAAGATACACGAATATCAGGGAAAAGAGTTACTGAAAAAATTTGGCGTACCAGTGCCGCGCGGGATCGTCGCGCACACCGCCGATGAAGCGTTTGCCGCCGCGAAGGAATTAGGAAGCACACCGGTAGTGGTGAAAGCGCAGATTCATGCCGGCGGCCGCGGCAAAGGTGGTGGCGTCAAACTGGCGAAGTCTGCCGAAGAGGCGCGCGACATTGCGCAAAAAATGCTCGGCATGAAACTGGTCACGCATCAGACTGGACCCGAGGGAAGAGAAGTGCGCGTGCTCCTGATTGAAGAAGGCTTGCCCATCGATCGCGAGTTTTATCTCGGCATTGTTTTGGATCGCGCCAGTGGCCGTCCGGTATTCATGGCGTCAGCCGCGGGCGGCATGGACATCGAAGAAGTTGCGGCGGAGTCGCCGGAGAAGATTTTCAAGGAGACAATCGATCCAGCGGTCGGCTTTCGGTCGTTTCAGGCGCGCAAGCTGGCTTTTGCGCTCGGACTGCCGGGCGAACTCGTTTCGCAAGCGGCGAAATTCATGCAGTCGCTTTACACCGCGTTCGAAGCCATGGACGCGTCGCTCGTCGAGATTAATCCTTTTCTTTTGACGAAAGACAATCGTCTGATCGCGTTGGATGCGAAGGTGAATTTCGACGACAACGCGCTGTTCCGCCATCCTGATTACAAGGAGCTGCGTGATTTGAACGAGGAAGATCCGCTGGAAATTGAAGCGTCGAAATTCGACCTGAACTACATCAAGCTCGATGGCACGATTGGTTGCATGGTCAACGGCGCAGGGCTAGCTATGGCCACGATGGACATCATCAAGTTGGCGGGCGGCGAGCCGGCGAACTTTCTCGACGTCGGCGGCGGCGCTTCGCAGGAACGCGTCGAAGCGGCGTTCAAAATTCTGCTGGCCGACGAACATGTGCGGGCGGTTCTCATAAATATTTTTGGTGGCATCGTACGCTGCGATATGGTCGCGCGTGGCGTGGTGGGCGCGGCGAACCATCTCGGCATCAAGATTCCGGTCGTCGTGCGGCTCGAGGGCACGAATGTCGAAGAAGGACAGCGCGTGATCCGTGATTCGGGATTGAATTTCACCGTCGCCACCGGAATGAAAGACGCGGCTGAGAAGGTTGTCGCCGCGGCGGCGTAGCGTATGGACGCGGAGATACGGGGACACGGTGACGCGGAGAGTGGGTTTGACTCGCATGTCGCGGAGCGCCAAAGCGTCTCCGCCTCTCCCCGTCACCGCGTCGCCGCGTCGGTTTTAAAATGGCTCGTCCATATCTGCCGCTTCGCGCTCGCCGCGCTTTTCCTTTTTGCCGCTGGAGCCAAGCTCACCATCCTGAAAAAATTCGTGGGCAACGTAGCTGAGTTGCTCAGCTCGATGCATATCAACTATGAACGCTGGCAGTGGCCGGCGACGATCGCAGTCATCGTTGCCGAGGTGATTGCCGCGTTGTTGTTATTGATTCCAAAGACTGTCCGTCTCGGCGCGATCTGGGCCGGGGCGTTACTGATTGGCTTCAGCGGGTTCGCGCTTTACTACACTTATGGTTTGCATGGCGAGCCGCTGGAATGCAATTGTTTTGGCGGAATTATCGCGAGCCAGTTGGGAGTAACGACCGCGCTGCGGAATCTGGTGTTGCTGATTCCGGCGGTGATTGTTTTCTTTGGATATAGGCGTAGGTCAGAACGGCCTGCAGTAGCGGGCCGTTGATCTGCGCGGAAGGGTTTTCGTGAATCGTGATCAACCGCCCGCTACCGCAGGCGGTTCTGACCTTTCATCCGTGAAATCTCGTATCTCGTGTTATCAACGCGCTCCTGCGCGTCCGGATGATCCGAGAACAAGCTGCCGAGAAGATCGGGATTCTGGCCTTCGACGCGCTGCAGCTTCTGAAACATCGTGACCATGCCCTGCGGATCGAATCCGGCTTTGGCCATTCCGCGCACACCGAGAAAATCTGCTTCGCGTTCTTCATCGCGCGAATGAAATGTCAAAAATCCTTCGCCCACAATCTGGCCAAGTGTCACGCCCAAATCTCTGCCAATGTCGCCGGCGACTCCAGTAATTTCACCGATCGATTTCGCAAAGTCGTTGTAATCCTGCCGCTTCTTGAGCGTCTTCAAGCTGTGGCGCGCCGCGACGTGGCCTACTTCATGCGCCAACACCGACGCCAACTCATTGTCGTTCGCCAGTTTCAGCAATGCAGTCGTCACGTAAACGTGCCCGCCCGGCAGCGAGAAGCCGTTGATTTCGCGGCTCTGCACGACATGAAATTTGTAGAGCAGGTTCGGGCGCTGGCTAGCTCGCGCGCAACGTTGGCCAATGCGTTCCGTCCGCTCTAATCCGACGTCAGTCAAGTTGTACTTCTTCGTTACCTGCCGATGCAGTTGTATGCCGAGCTTGATTTCGTCCTTCTCACTCAGAAGCCCCGCGTTCGAATAACGGACGTTGCGGAAATCCGAGTACGGGTCGTCGAATTGCGCCGCAGACGTTTTGGCCGCGTTTGACGAACGCACTGGTGCAGAGGTTGTTGGCGCATTCGTCAGATACCCGATCGCCAGGGTGGTCAAGAGAGAGAGCGTCAGCCGAATGACAAAGTTTTTCATTGATGATTCTCCGTGGACGCGAATGATAAGCGAGAGAGCGGCTTCTGAAAAGTCCGGAGTGTGCTTGGACCTTTCTGATTCACGCCGCGGCTTTAGCCCGGCGGCCGACGATCGCGCTTGGAAACCGAAACCGTTTGAAACGGTTTCTGGAGAATCGTCGACGCGGGAGGTCACCGGGCTAAAGCCCCGGTGTGAATCAGAAATGGCACCGCTCGTTTCAACTCAAGTCTATGATGATCCGGTCGCTACCGCTCGCGATTCTGACACTCTATCCGCTACTATCTCGCCCATGTCATCTCTTTCATTCTGGGGTGCGGCTGGAAGTGTCACGGGATCTAAATACTTGATTGAGTCGGATCGCGCGCGCGTGTTAATCGACTGCGGTTTGTTTCAGGGACAGCGTGAGTTGCGCGATCGCAATTGGCAGGAGCCGCCGTTCGACGCGTCGTCAGTCGACGCAGTGCTGCTGACTCACGCGCACATCGATCACACGGGATACCTGCCGCGATTTGTGCGTCATGGGTTTCGCGGTCCGGTTTATTGTTCGCGCGGGACTGCGGACTTGCTGCAAATACTCTTGCCCGATTCGGCGCGCCTTCAGGAAGAGGAAGCGGATTATCGCAATCGTCACAAAATCACCAAACACACGCCGGCCCTCCCCCTTTATACGGAACAGGATGCGCGAGAAGCACTAAAGCTGCTTCAGGTCGTAAGGAACGATGGAACGGCCGTATCAGTCGCGAAAGGCATCACGGCCGAGTTTCGCATTGCCGGTCACATTCTCGGTTCGAGCCAGGTCCTCGTGCACATCGATGGCCCGGGTGAAACGCGGCGCGTTCTCTTTTCCGGTGATCTCGGAAAATACGATCAGCCAATCATTCGCGATCCGGTAGCGCCGCCGTCTTGCGACTATCTATTGATTGAATCTACGTACGGCGATCGGCTGCACGACGTTGAGGAGCCGAAGAACGCGCTCGAGCGCATCGTCAACGACGCCGCGCAACATGGTGGCGCGATTTTGATTCCAGCGTTCGCGGTGGGTCGCGCGCAGGAAATCGTTTACCTGATGCGAGAACTTGAAGATGAAAAACGCATTCCGGTGCTGCCTGTCTGCGTCGATTCCCCAATGGCGGCTGCGGCGACCCGCGCTTACGCTAGAGGCAAAGAGGAACAGGACGAGGAATACGCGCTGGCTTTGAAACACACGCCGACTCCGATGCAGACGCACTCGATGCTGGCGTGCAGTACGCGCGACGAATCAAAGCGCATCAACAAAATGGAAGGCGCACGCATCATCATCAGCGCGTCGGGAATGATGAATGGCGGGCGCATTCTGCATCACGCGCTGCGTCTGTTGCCGGACGAAAATGCGACGGTGGTGTTCGTCGGCTATCAAGCAGCGGGAACGCTGGGCCGGCGCGTCGCCGATGGCGAAAAGCAAATCAAAGTTCTCGGTCAATGGATTCCGGTGCGCTGCAAAATCGAAAAGATTGGCGGCTTCTCAGCACATGCTGATTGGAAAGAAGTTGTGCGCTGGCTGGAAGGAATGGCCTCGCCACCGAAGAAGGTCTTCGTCACGCACGGTGAGCCGGAGGCCGCCGATGCGATGGCGCGGCACATTCGCGAACGCTTTGGGTGGGAGATCGAAGTGCCGCAATATGGAGAACGATTTGAACTTGCTTAAATAGCCTCTTGCTGTCTTTGTGCCCTTACGAATCGTCTTGCTATACTTCGCGCTCGTTTTTTAAGTTTCTGATCTCTGACCTCAGATATCTGATCTCTACTTTTTTCAATGAGTGTACTTGTCGATAAATCCACACGCCTCGTCGTGCAAGGCATCACCGGCAAAGAAGGAACCTTCCACACGAAGCAG
>DATBSG010000333.1:0-5687 GCA_036559945.1 Pyrinomonadaceae bacterium | reverse complement strand
ACGGTGCGAGTGCTGGCAAAGTCGGGCGAAGAGGTATTCATCGAACTGCGGCCGCGCGGTTCGCTTGTGCCCGGTGAATATGCGATTATTGGCGACGACTTGGCGCGGATTGCGACGTTTCGAGTCGCGGAAGAATCGCTGCACTGAATAAGTTTCAAGGTATGGCTGAACCACCAAATTCGACTCATCCCTCGTTCTGGACGCCGATGCGAATCGTGTCGATCTGCGTAATCGTCGGAGTTGCGGTTGCAATTTGGTTGTCAATGCGCAACACCGGCACGCAAACCAACCAGACGGGCGTGGCGTCGTCCAATCCGCCAAATCGATCGGTCAATCCTCCGACGACTGCACCACCGAATACTGTGGCGACGAATGTGGTCCCTCCAGCAGTCACGGCCGTGCCGTTGTCCGAGGACATTCGACAGACGAAAGTGAAAACGATCGACGGCGGCTCACTGAAATTGGCTGACTTCAAAAACAAGGTCCTGGTGGTCAATATCTGGGCCACGTGGTGCGGACCTTGTCGGATGGAGATGCCGGACCTGGTTAAGCTGAACAAGGAATACAAATCACGCGGGCTGGTCGTGCTCGGCTTGGCGACGACTTACAATGAACAGGATGATGTTAGTCGCGTCAAAGAGTTCATTAAAACGCAGAAGGTGGATTACAAAATTCTTTGGGATGACGGTTCGTTGGCACAGCCGCTGGTGCAGAGCGTGAATGGCCGCGGCGTCATCCCGCAAAGTTTTGTGATTTCGCGCGACGGAAAAATCGTCAAGCATTTTCAGGGCTTCAACGCAATGTCCACGCCCGCGCTGATGCGGCAGGCCGTCGAAGACGCTTTGGCTGATAAAGGCAAAGCGTAGAGTTCCCGTTTAGAGTTCAAGCTTTAGCTTGCCGCACACGGAGACACCAAACTAAAGTTTGAACTCAGAACTTTCTTGAGCATCGACGTAAAACAAAAACTTCAGGCCGAACTGGACGGGTTGGAAAGTGAGCTGCGCGTTCACTTGCCGAAGGAAATAAAGCGCGCTCGCGAGTTTGGCGATCTGCGCGAGAACTCGGAATATCAAACCGCGCTGCAACGCCAGACGATGGTCAAAGCGCGCATTCGCGAGTTGCGGCAAAGACTCAGCGAAGTCGCCTCAATCGATCTTTCGAAAGTTCCGCGCGGCAAAGTTGGCTACGGCTCAGTGGTCGTTCTTTACGATGGCCAGCGCGAGGAAGAAGTAACTTACCGGCTGGTTACGCCGGAAGAATCCGATCCGACGGCCGGCTTGATTTCTACTGTGTCCCCCGTCGGTCGCAGTTTGATGGGCAAAGAAGAAGGCGACGAAATCATCGTCACCACTCCGGCCGGCTCGCGCACGTTTGAAATCAAAAGCCTCAAGACGCTTCACGACGCACCGGAAAGCTGACTTTCTTAGTCATTTGAACGTCTCGTGACGCTCCACACGGCCGGCCGTGCTTCGCTTCATTGACACCTCTGATTTGCGTTCCTATCATTCAGTTGGTCTCAGTTAAAGCACGCTAGGTAGACATGTTTGGAGCAAGCATTGGGCGAGCAGGGCAACGGATCATCGATGCGATGGTGCGTTGGCTGGCGCGCGGACACATCAATCCGAACATTCTGACCACGGTTGGCGTAGGAATAAATGTCGGCTCAGGTTTGTTATTTGGTTTGGGCCACTTTTTTTGGGCCGGCATCGTCCTGATCGTCGCCAATTTGTTCGACATGCTGGACGGGCAGGTCGCGCGCCTGTCAGGTCGTGTGACTCGGTTCGGCGGGTTTCTTGATTCGTCGCTCGATCGGCTGTCGGACATGGTGGTGTTCGTTGGGTTGATGGTCTTTTACGCGCGCGACACGGAATTTCACTCGACGCTGAATGTCTTTCTCGCCGGCGCGGGTTTGATGGGGTCGGTGATGGTGAGTTACGCGAGCGCGCGCGCCGAAAGCCTGATTCCTAAGTGTGACGTTGGTTTTCTGCGGCGCCCCGAGCGCGTCGTGCTTTTTATCATCGGCGCGTTGACCACGCATCCCGGCTCGCACAATTTCTTTCTCAATCGGATGCCGGCCGTTTTGTGGGTACTGGCGGTCGGATCCTACTGGACGTTCGCGCACCGCATGTACCACACCTGGGTAGAGTTGAATCGATCGAAAACCGGAGCCGCCAAGAAAGATGCGGCAGTCGCATCCGGACTCCAACCCGTTGCGGAACGACGTCCGGAACCAACTTTGGCGGCAAAAACCGGATAAAGTTCACGTCATTGTGTTTTCTGCGCGATAGCTCTTGACGAACGTTTGCTGTCAGTCTAATTTATTCCGCGCACTTTTTTTTACGAGGTAAGCAATCTTGATCATCTGCCCCGCTTGCGGCTCTTCTGTCGAAAGACAACTTTCTTTTGGTTGCCCGGCGTGTGGCGCACGTGCCGTGGGACCGCCGCTCGCAAAACCTGAGCATCAACTCGTGTCTTACGGGCCGGCTGCACTGACGGCTGCGGTCGGTGGTGTCGTGTCGTTTGGGTTTTTGACATTGACCTTGATCGCCTGGATTACGAAGATGAAAGCCGTTCCGCGCCTTTCGATGATCGTGAGCGCGGGCGAGACAGCCGCCTGGCAATTGAAATGGGTGGCCCTTCCGTTTGCTGTCGCGGTCATTTGGACAGGGTCGAAATCGCTGCGTGCCATTCGGAATGTGCCACATCAGTTTGGCGGACTGCGAACTGCGAGGGCCGGCTACTGTGCGGCGATTGCCGTAACCCTAATCGTCGGCACGCTGATCGGCATCACGGTTCCCGAACGATTGCGTCGCCATCAATGGGCATTAGAAGCGGCCGAGAACGCACGAGCCTATGCTCTGCACCGTGCCTTGCTGGAATATCGAGATTTGCACGGCACGCTGCCTCCGCAGGAAGACCTCGTGCGCCAACTGCGCACGCTACCCGATCCCGATGGCTCAATCGCTGAAGCGCTTAACGTTATCGATCCAAACGGTTATGAAGCGGAATCAGTACAGGCCGCGGCGGCGCCTAAGACCAAACGGCTCGCGCGCGGCGCAGCTTTGCGCGATGCTTCTCTTACCACTGCGCCTGATCCTCCGGCCATATCATTCACGAATTACAATCTTCGGCTTCCCGGGCCTGATAAGAAACTGAACACGGACGATGATCTGATCATCCGCGATGGCCTGGTGATGACTGTTTCTGAATTTGCCGCCTATCGTTCCCCCCGTTCCAGCGCGCCATAGAGTCATGTCTTTTCTGGCTCGCCTCCGTCGTAAGAAAGAAGATCCCGAAGTTGAGCGTCGTCGGATTCTGCTCGAGTCAGGCCGGCTTGGGGATGCTACCGTTCTGGGCACTGAGCTTGATGCGACCGGAAGTGTGATGCTCTTGTACAGCTACTCGATTGGTGGTGTGGATTACCAGACATCTCAACGCCTCGACGAACAACAACTTCTGCGTAAGCACGACTACCTGCCGGGCGCCAGAGTTCCGTTGCGATACGATCCACAGCGGCCCGCCAATTCAGTTGTAGTCTAAAGACGTGCTTTGTACTTGGTGCTTTGTACTTAGTACTCTAGCTTGTCGCATAAACTCGTTGCGGTGTCGACCATTTTCAAAGTACAAAGCACAAAGCACAAAGTACAAAGTAGCAACTACCTGTTTCTCAATGTTTCGCAAAATCCTGATTGCCAATCGTGGTGAGATTGCCGTGCGAATTATTCGCGCGTGTCGCGATCTCAACATTTCGCCTGTTGCAGTTTTCTCGGAAGCTGACGCCGGTGCGCTGCACGTACGCGTGTCTGACCAGGCGTACTGCGTTGGTCTCGCCGCATCCACCGAAAGTTACCTCAACATTTCGGCAATCATTGAAGTTGCAAGGCGCGCGGGCGTGGAAGCGATTCATCCCGGCTACGGATTTCTGGCCGAGAATGCCGAGTTCGCGCGCGCGGTTGCCGAGGCGGGTTTGATCTTTATCGGGCCGTCGCCGGACGCGATGGAAGTCATGGGTTCGAAGACGAGCGCACGCCGCGCGGCCATCGCTGCGGGCGCGCCCGTCGTTCCCGGGACAACTGAAGCCTTGAAGAGTCTTGATGAAGCGCGCGCGGTTGCGGCACAGTTCGGTTATCCGATCATGCTGAAAGCTGCCGCGGGCGGTGGCGGTAAGGGCATGAGACAAGTCAGTGAAGAAAGTGAATTGCGGTCAGCTTTTGAAGCCGCGCAATCCGAAAGCCTGTCGGCATTCGGCAATTCAGACGTCTACCTGGAAAAAGTTGTCGAGAAGCCGCGTCACATCGAAATCCAGGTCTTCGCCGACACTCAGGGCAACTACGTTCATCTCGGCGAGCGCGAATGCTCGATTCAACGTCGGCATCAGAAAGTGATCGAAGAATGTCCTTCGCCTATCAACGATTCGACGCTGCGCCAACAAATGGGCGAAGCTGCGATCAACATCGCGAGAGCAGTGAACTACGTCGGCGCCGGCACCGTGGAATTTCTTTTTTCCGATGCAACGCGCGAGTTTTACTTTCTTGAGATGAACACGCGTTTGCAGGTCGAGCATCCGGTGACGGAACTCGTCACGGGATTCGATCTGGTGCGCGAACAGATCAGCGTCGCTGCCGGCGCAGTGCTATCTTTCCAACAGGATGACGTTCGGTGGGTAGGGCACGCGATTGAATGTCGCGTTTACGCCGAAGACCCGGACAACAATTTCTTTCCATCGCCGGGCAGGATCACTTTTCTGCGTGTACCGGCGGGGCCCGGAATTCGTGATGACAGCGGCGTCAGCGAAGGCGTGGAAGTCTCGATCCATTACGATCCGATGATTTCGAAACTGGCCGCGTGGGGCCGCACGCGCGCCGAAGCCATCGATCGTTTGCGACGCGCGCTCGACGAGTATGCCGTCGGCGGAATCAAGACGACGCTCCCATTCTTTCGCGAGATTGTTCGTGACGAAGAGTTCATCGCTGCGCGACTCGATACCGGTTTCATTCCACGGTTCAACGAGCGTCGACGGGAGCGCCCGCGTCTTGCGGGCGGTAAGCAGGCTTCCAGCCTGCAACAGGACATCGCCATCATCGCTGGCGCGCTCGCTTACGCACAGGCGCAACGAACCCGGGTGACGAATCATCGCGAATCGCAGAGCAAGTGGAAGATCGCTGGACGGCAGACAGCGTTAGCTAATGCGCTGATGGTTAAGAAGTTGAAATGAAGCTGCACGCCCACATTCGAGACACCCAAGCCGACGTCGAAATACGGCGAGAAGCTACTCGTGTTTTTGCAAGCGTCGACGGGCGCGCATACGAACTCGACGCTCGCCCTTCGCCCTCAGGCTTGTTGTTAACTGCCGACGGCGCCGTTTTCGACTGCCGCGTTGAAGGCGAACCGACATCAGGACTGCCCGTTGATGTATTTGTCGGCACCCAACGCTTCTCGATAACTCTGATTGATCCGAGAGGTTTGCGCGGTGCGGCGGATGCAGCCGCAGGCGCCGATGGAGTGGCGCGAATTATTGCGCCCATGCCGGGCAAAGTTGTGCGCGTGCTCGTCGAATTGGGCTCACAAATCGAAGCCGGAGCCGGCGTCATTGTCGTTGAAGCGATGAAGATGCAAAACGAAATGAAATCGCCAAAAGCCGGAGTGGTTGTGGCGCTGAACGTTGAAGTTGACGCTACGGTGAATGG
>DATBSG010000332.1:0-10481 GCA_036559945.1 Pyrinomonadaceae bacterium | reverse complement strand
GTCGGCACGAAATATTTGTAGATCGCGAAGGCATGTTTAATCGTGTGCGGCTGAGACGAAACGTCGACAGCGTTTCGTCTCAGCCGCACATTCTTAGAACGACATTACAACTATAAACATTTCGCCGCTACGCGGCGAGAACCGGTCAGAACAATTCCTGAAGTGCTTCATCAACCGAGCGCACACCCACGACGCGCAGCCCCAGCAGCTTCTCGAGTCCCGACGTATTCGACGTGGGCATAATAATTCGTTTGAAGCCGAGCGCCTGCGCTTCGCGCGCGCGTACCGAAGCCTGTGACGCGCCGCGCACTTCCCCGGTCAGGCCGACTTCACCAAAGACGGCGGTGTGCGCATCGATCGCCTTGTTGCGAAAGCTTGAAGCGATCGCTGTGACTAATCCGAGATCCACCGCCGGCTCGTCGACATCCAATCCTCCGGCGATGTTCACGAATACGTCGTCGCCAAGCAGTTGCATGCCTGCGCGTTTTTCCAGCATTGCGATCATCAAAGCGACGCGATTTTGATCGACACCCTGCGTCATGCGCCGGCCTGTGCCGTACTTGGAACTTGAAACCAACGCCTGGATCTCAACCAGCACCGGCCGGGTTCCTTCCATGCACGCAGTCACCACAGAGCCTGCCGCATCAGCCGGGCGCTCGGCAAGAAACATCTGCGAAGGGTTCGCGACCGGTGTCAGACCCGAATTCGTCATCTCAAAAACACCTACTTCATTCGCCGCGCCAAAACGATTCTTGGTTGCGCGCACGATGCGATGGTTGTGATGGCGCTCGCCTTCGAAGTACAGCACCGTGTCGACGATGTGCTCCAAGGCGCGCGGCCCGGCAATCGAGCCTTCCTTAGTTACATGGCCGATGAGAAAAACCGGAATGCCCTGGTTCTTTGCGAGCAAGAGAAACTGCGCCGCGACCTCGCGTATCTGCGACACAGAGCCAGGCGCCGATTCTATCTCAGTGGAAAAAGTCGTTTGAATCGAATCGACGATGATCGCGGTGGGCTTTACCCGATCGATCTCTCGCAGAATATTCTCGAGATTCGTTTCCGGCAGCAACAGCAGATTTGGCGCGGCAATGCGCAGACGCTCGCCGCGCAATTTGATTTGTCGCTCAGATTCCTCGCCTGAGACGTAAAGGACAGTCGCGCCAGTCGTACTGAGTTTGTCTGCGACCTGCAAAAGCAGAGTGCTTTTGCCGATTCCCGGATCGCCGCCGAGCAAGACCAGCGTTCCCGGAACGATCCCGCCACCAAGTACTCGGTCAAATTCCGTTACGCCGGATGAGATGCGCGTGTCATCCTGCGATTCGATTTCGGCGTAAGCAACGGCTTTTGCTTCGCGCAAACGAAAGCCGTTGCCGCTGCGGCCTTTCCTGGTGGTGACCACGCGTTCTTCGACCAGCGAATTCCACTCGCCGCATTCGGGACACTTGCCCAGCCACTTGCGCGACTCGTAGGCGCAGTTTTGGCAGATGAAGGTTGTGTTGGATTGTTTGGGCAAGCTCGGTTTCGTCCGCTGTTTTCCCTGTGTCCTCTGTGGTGAACCGACGATTACTAACCACAGAGGACACAGAGAATGGATTTACGGGAATATTCCGCGCACTCGCGTCGCTTCGGCCACGCGATCGATCGCCAGGATGTACGCACCGGTTCGCATGTCGACGCCGTAATGCTTCGCCTTTTCGTGCACCTTCTGGAAGGCATCGCCCATCGTGTCCTCGAGCGTTTGATTAATTCGCTTCTCGCTCCAGAAGAACGAATACTGATCCTGCACCCATTCGTAGTAACTAACCGTCACGCCGCCCGCATTCGCCAGAATGTCAGGGATCAACATGACGTCGTTGTCTTCCAGCACGCGATCCGCGCCGGGCGTGGTTGGCCCGTTCGCCAACTCAGCGATGATTTTTGCTTTCACGCGACCGACGTTACTCAGCGTGATGCTGTTCTCCAACGCCGACGGGCAAAGAATGTCGCAATCAACTTCAAGCACGTCGTCGGGCGCGATCTCTTTCGCTCCGGCCAGTCCGCGCAACGCGCCAGTTGCATCTTTGTGCTTCAGCGCCGTTGGCACATCGAGACCGGTCGCTGAGTAAACTCCGCTCTTTGAATCGCACGCCGCGACCACTTTCGCTCCATCTTCAGCGACCAGCCGGGCAATAATCGAGCCCGCGTTGCCAAAGCCCTGAACCGCGACTCGCGAGTTCTTGAGACTGATTCCCTTCACCTTGCACGCCTCGCGCAGCGCGTACAACGCACCGCGCGCAGTAGCTTCGTGTCGACCTTGTGAACCGCCCAGTGACAGCGGCTTGCCCGTTACCACGCCCAGTTCAGTATGCCCGTGCACCATGGAAATCGTGTCCATGATCCACGCCATGGTCTGCGAGTCCGTGTAAACATCCGGCGCGGGAATGTCCCGATCAGGGCCGATGATCGGCGCGATTTCAAAAGCATATCTTCGTGTCAGTCGCTCAAGTTCATTCTTTGACATGCTTTTCGGATCACAAACTACGCCGCCTTTCCCGCCACCGTAAGGAATGCCCACCGTAGCGCACTTCCAGGTCATCCACGAGGCGAGCGCCTTAACTTCGTCGAGTGTGACATTCGGGTGATAACGAATGCCGCCTTTGGCCGGGCCGCGCGCGATGTTGTGCTGCACACGATAGCCTTCGAAGACTTTCGTCTCGCCGCCGTCCATCCTCACTGGAATCGAAACGATCAATTGGCGTTTGGCGCTGCGCAAAACGTTGCGCATCGACTCTTCCAATTCCAGATAGTCGGCGGCGCGATCGAATTGCTGCTTGGCGATCTCAAATGGATTGAGTTGCTCCTGGGCGGGTTGGGGGGCTGACATGATTTCTCCCTCCTTGCTGATTAAGGGTTATAAAGCGGCGCTATCGTAAAGGAAATACACAAAAGTTCAAAACGGCAGAACTTTGCCGCCGAGGGGCAGGGTCCGCTGATGGTTCCCTGGGATGGATGTGATTGCTGTCGCCAGTCGTCGCGCACTCGGCACTGAGAGTTTAGGGCGTCGGAATCGTTGCCGACGGTACGCCATCAGTGTCGTTGCCGCTAATCAGAACATGATTAAAGGCCAGGATCTTACCGCCGACATTGAGCAGGCCTGTTCGATTATTAACGATGACGACTTCGGCAAGCCGTATGGTGGCACCATCACGCGCCGTTACCGCAGTCTCGTTCTCGGTTAGCACGCAGTTGATCACGTTGAGCTCGGCGGTTTCGGAGACCAATCCGTTTCGGTTCTGGGAAAGCGATGAATCGCGAATCGTCGCCCGACCTCCTTTACTCACCGATAACCCCGTGAATGTAGCCATCAGAGATGTTCGCTCGACAAACAACGTGATGCGCGGATTAATGCCAGTTGGCACAATATTGATTCCGCTTTTGCCGATGTTCCTGATAGTCGTGTCGCTGACAAACACCTCCGTTCGATCCGTTTCGACGCGCACGCCATGATCGTCAAACCCATCGATCAGCACGTGATCCAAAAAGACACTGCGCGCGCTGGTTACTCTAATGCCGCTCTTGCCGCTGCCTGTGCCGTTGATCGAAATATGACGAATACGCACCGATTTGGCCGTGTCCGCTGCCGACGTTATGTTGATGTTGATTCCGTTCACGCCTGAAGCAATGATTCCCGCCTGGCAACCTGTCCCATCCAGCGTCACTGACTTACTGATGGTCGCGCTGCCGAAACCGCCTGAGTCGAGGCAATCTATCTCTCCGCCGGTGTTAGTGTGTGCCAAGGCTCCAGCGAAGGTCTTGCATGGCGCTGTGCGGCTGCATGGGTTTACGTCGTCGCCGACCCCTGATATCCAGGTCCGAGCTGCTTGAGCCCGACCCGCGGATGAAACTATCAGGACAAAAACCATTCCAAGAAAAAATCGAGAGCTGAACATCGATTTGAGCATTTGGTCCTCCTGAGCGAGCAGTGTTCCTGGCTTTGTTTGCGCCTTTTGAGAACCCCAAATCATAAATCAAAATAAGTGATTCGAAAACAAATTTGGGAACAACGCCGTGTGAGATTTGTCTAACCATCCAGCTTCTCGACCCGAACGGCACCAAACAGGAGGAGCTAAGATGTTTACCAACCTCGTCGAGTCGAATGCCGATAGATCGGCATTCAAGCGCCGCACTTCGTTTTTCTTTGCCACGGTGGCTGCGTATGCCCTCGTTTTGTCGGCTGCGGGCGTGGTTGGCGTGCTGACCTATGACGCGCGCGTCGAAGCGCAAAATCGCGACTTGCTTCTGGATTATTGGATTCCGCCGGTGAAACCGGTTACACCCGAAGGCCCGCGACCATCTCAACCGGTACATAGACATGTCGCATCGAAAGCGCCGGTCGATCAGCACATCGACATACCGGAGAGGATCGCGCAAGTTCCACCCGTCGATGATCTAAGAGTTACGCCGCAAGAGATTGGCGTAACTGGCCCAACAAGTCCGCCAGTCGAGGGGCAGGTAAATATAACCGGCCGGAACGCAAACCCGCCGGAGTCGCCCACTGAAAGGGACGGATGCCCAACCTGTTCAGGGCCAACCACACCACAAGTTGTAACGCCGCAACCCACGCCGGAACCGACGCCCGTTAAGCCGGCGGGACCGCAACGATTACCCTCAACCGTTCTGATTTCGAAAATAGTCAATCTTCCGAAGCCGGCCTATCCCATCTTCGCCAAACAGATGGGGGCGCAAGGGCCAGTGAACGTCCAGATTCTGGTGGATGAGAGCGGCAATGTAATTTCGGCTCATGCCGTGAACGGTCATCCCACGTTGATTCACGCCGCCGAAGACGCTGCCAAACGCGCGCGCTTCACACCGACGCTCTTGAACAATCAGCCGGTGAAAGTACAGGGCGTGATTACCTACAACTTTGTCTTGCAGTGATTATGCAGTGCGCCGGCTTGACGGCGCTTTGGATTGCGTTTCCAGAGACGATGACACGTAACAAAGCGGCGTCAAGCCGCCGCGCTCCAATCAGCGCTTCACCTGATCGAACCTGCACTGCTGCGGCTTCTTGTCAGGCCGCCAGCGGAGAAACTTTGTGCCGTGCCGGAAGCGCCCACCGGTGAAGTGATCGTATTGAACTTCGGCCACCAGTTTCGGCGCGAGCGGTTGCCATTCGGCGGATCGTTCTGTGGCCCAGCGACTTGGGCCACCGGGAGCGTTGCCGGTAAAGCCCGGTGGTTTGATCAGCTTCTCGAGTTTCTTTGTCAGCGCTGCCTTCTCGTCTGATTTGAAACTGGATGTGAAGCCGACGTGATGCAACAAGCCTTTGGTGTCGTACAGACCGAGCAACATCGAGCCGACAACTCTTCCTTCCGACGCGTAACGGAATCCGCCAACCACACAGTCCGCGGTGCGCAGCCGCTTGACCTTGACCATGCCTTGGCGATTGCCGCTTTGATAAGGCATGTCGATCTGCTTGGCGATCACACCGTCGAGATCGACGCCCGCGCCGCGCAACCAGTCTTTCGCGATTTTGATATCAGAGGTGCACGGCGACAGTTCGATCGATCTGTTTTTTGCGAAGTATTTCTTCGCGAACGCATCAAGCTTCTTTCTTCTTTCCTTCAACGGAAGATCGACCAGCGATTTCCCGCGATCGTCAACCAGCAGATCGAAGACAATTAGTTTGGCTGGAGTTTCCAGCGACAGCTTCTTGATGCGGCTTGCCGCGGGATGAATCCGCATCAACAGATCGTCGAACGAGAACTTTCCTTTAACAGGCACAACAATTTCGCCGTCGAGCACGAACTGTTTTGGTTTCAGCTTGAGGAGCGCTTCAACTAATTCAGGAAAGTAACGTCCGAGTGGTTGTCCGCTCTTCGATTGCAGATCGACTTTGCCGCCATCGTGGAACGCGATGCAGCGAAAGCCGTCCCACTTCGGCTCGTATTGCCACGGCTCGCCGGAAGGAAGCTGTGCGACAGACTTCGCTTCCATCGGCAGGTAGGGTTGTTTGAGAGGGAGGCTCATCCGCAGATTACACAGATTACACAGATAAGCATCAAGCGAACAAGAGCGTTCGCGAAGTGCGCCCTTTCAGCTTTCTAGATTGTCTGCGTAATCTGCGTAATCTGCGGATTGATTCGCTACTTCAAGTACGGCTTCAAATCAAATCGCTTCCGCTTATCCAACAAGGGTTTCCACAGGTCGCCCAGCTTTTCAATTCTCTTGCGCACGTTGTCGATGCGGAAGTCTTCAATGTGAATTCCCTTCTCAATCTCTTTCCAGGTCACCGGCGTTGACACGCAGGCTTTCGGCGTGGGCCGAACTGAATAAATCGATGCCAGCGTGCGCCCCCACGCGTTTTGGTTGTAATCGACGAGCACGCGACCCTTCGGACGCTTCGCGACCTTGTAGATCGCCGTAATCATTTCTGGATTTGCAGATGCCAGCACCTGCGCGATCTCTTTCGCGATCGTCCAAACCTGCTTCTGCGTCGGTCCGCGCACGATCGGGACGTAAATGTGAATGCCTTTGGAACCGGTTGTCTTTGGATACGACGGCATCTTCAAAGAGTCCAGCGCTTCGCGCACTTTCAGCGCCGTCTCCAGGACATTTTCAAAGCTCGCCCCAGGGACGGGATCGAGATCGAAGTGCAGATAGTCCGGCCGATCGACGTCGTCACACCGCGCATACCATTGATTCAGATCGATGCAGCCGAGATTGATTACCCAAAGCAGCGCCGGCAAATCCTGAATGATGGGAAAGTCGATGATGTTGCCTGAGCCATGCTCGATGGAACACAACTCGATCCAATCAGGCCTGGGCGACGGCGCGCGCTTCATGAAAAAGAAGTCACCGGCGGCGCCATTCGGATAACGCTTCATGACCATCGCGCGATCCTGAAGATGCGGCAACAAAA
Source organism: Pyrinomonadaceae bacterium (assembly GCA_036559945.1). Lineage (GTDB taxonomy): Bacteria > Acidobacteriota > Blastocatellia > Pyrinomonadales > Pyrinomonadaceae > UBA11740. The sequence goes on along the minus strand of DATBSG010000332.1, from coordinate 3,580 downwards.
CATGCGCCACGTCAGCGTAGTACTGGATTAGTTCTCGCTTCGTAATTCTCAGTTCCGGCCAGAACAGTTTCTTGAGATTCGTAAGTTTGACGCTGCGGCCAGAAAGCGTGACTTCAAACTGCTCGATATTTTTCGGAATCTCAACGCGGCGGCGCACAGCCTTCGCGCTACTGACCCGCGTGTGCTTTGCCGGATGATAATCGCGATGAGCTTTGGGCATTTCTCAGAGTTTAGCGTTTTGTCGTAACAAAAGCATCGCTGATGTGACCTCTCATTCACACCTCGCTTCAGCGAGCTGATCGGATTCCTTAGTTCCTGATTACCGTTTTAACGGTTTACGATAACCCGTTGAAACGGCTAACCTATTGATTGAATGTTTCAAGCCACCTCGCTGAAGCGAGGTGTGAATGAGAAGATTTTCGGCTTAACCTAGTGAGGGATTTTCTCCTTAACACGCTGTTTCATTCATGGTACACTGGCGGCCCTTTTATGAAAGCGCTTGAATCTTTCCACCCGGCCGTTCGCGAATGGTTCCTGAAGGAGTTCGCTGCTCCGACTGAACCGCAGGCTGCAAGCTGGCCGGCAATCAAGTCGGGCAACCACACGCTTATTGCCGCGCCCACCGGATCGGGAAAAACGCTCGCCGCATTTCTTTCGGCCATTGACGATCTGGTTTGGAAAGCAGTTAACGGCATACTCGCTGACGAAACCCAAGTCGTTTACGTCTCGCCGCTCAAAGCGCTCAGCAACGACATCAAGATCAATTTGCAGGAGCCGCTCAACGGCATTCAGCAGAATCTTGAGAGAGCCGGGATAAAAGGTGTCGAGATTCGGACGCTGGTGCGCACCGGTGACACGCCCGCCAAGGATCGCGTGGCGATGACGAAGAAGCCACCGCACATAATCGTGACGACGCCTGAGTCGCTCTACATCCTCCTAACCAGTGAAGGGGGCCGGAAGATGCTGAGCACGACACGCACGCTGATTGTCGATGAGATTCACGCGATGGTTGACGACAAGCGCGGCTCGCATCTGTCGTTATCAGTCGAACGATTGCAGGCGCTGGTCGCATCTGGGTACGCAGGCCTCCGGCCTGCTGAGGAACAAATAACAGCAGCCCGGAGGGCTGCGTACCATGGACTGGTTCGCATTGGCTTATCAGCCACGCAAAAGCCAATTGAAGAGATCGCGCGCTTTCTGGTGGGCACGGCGAACATCGAATCAGACGGCACGCCACGATGCGCAATCATCGACACTGGCCACGTACGAAAGCTCGATCTCGCGATCGAGATTCCCAACTCGCCACTCGAATCATTGATGTCGAACGAAGTCTGGGAAGAGATCTACGATCGCATCACGCAACTCATCAGACAGCACAAAACCACGCTCGTCTTCGTGAACACGCGTCGCATGGCTGAGCGCGTCGCGCGCCACTTGGGGGAGCGGCTCGGTGATGAAAATGTAACTTCACATCATGGCAGCCTGGCGCGCGAAATCCGTCTCGCTGCCGAACAACGTCTGAAATCCGGAGAGCTAAGCGCGCTCGTCGCGACGGCTTCACTGGAACTCGGCATCGATATCGGCGCCGTCGATCTTGTGATTCAAATCGGATCGACACGAGCGATCTCAACTTTGCTCCAACGCATTGGCCGGTCGAATCACACAGTCAGCGGCTTTCCAAAAGGCCGCGTCTTTCCGTTATCGCGCGATGAACTGGTGGAGTGCGCGGCGCTGATCGACGCGGTGCGTCGCGGCGAACTCGATCATTTGGAGATACCCGAACAGCCGCTGGACATTCTCGCGCAGCAAATAGTCGCCGCGTCCGCGCCCGAAGAATGGAGGGAGGACGCACTGTTCGAAATGGTTCGCCGTGCTTATCCGTTTCGAAATCTGAAACGCGAAAAGTTCGATGAAATCATTCGGATGCTTTCCGAAGGCTTCACTACGCGACGCGGGCGCCGTGCGGCTTATCTGTATCACGATGCCGTCAATCATCGAATCCGCGGACGGCGCGGCGCGCGACTGATGTCCATCACAAATGGCGGCGCGATTCCCGACACAGGGGACTATCGAGTAATTCTCGAACCGTCGGAAACTTTCGTCGGCACGCTGAATGAAGACTTCGCCATCGAAAGTTTGGCGGGTGACATCTTTCAACTTGGCAACAGCTCGTACGAAATCAAACGTGTCGGCGCAGGCGAAGTCCGAGTGCTGGATGCGCATGGACAGCCGCCCTCGATTCCCTTTTGGTTAGGCGAAGCGCCGGGGAGGTCAGAAGAATTATCGCAGTCAGTGTCGAGGTTGCGCGCAGAAATCGCGAGAAGACTTGATGAAAACGATGATGCGGGCGAGGCCGCCCGCGGTCCCAGTCTCGACTGGCTCGAAAACACGGTCGGCATCAGCCAGAGCGCAGCCGAGCAAATTGTCGAATATCTCGCGATGACCAAGATCGCGCTGGGCGCGATGCCGACGCAGGAACAGATCGTTGTCGAGCGATTTTTTGACGAAAATGGCAGCACCCATGTCGTGATTCACGCGCCGTTTGGCAGCCGTCTGAATCGCGCCTGGGGACTGGCGCTGCGCAAGCGTTTCTGCCGCGCTTTCAATTTTGAACTACAAGCGGCAGCGACTGAAGATTCGATCGTTCTCTCGCTTGGGCCAACGCACAGTTTTCCGCTCGAGACAATCTTCAACTACCTGAATTCGAAGGGTGTGTGCGATGTGCTGACGCAGGCGCTTTTGAACGCGCCGATGTTCAATATTCGTTGGCGCTGGAATGCGACACGCGCTCTTGCAATCCCTCGTTGGCGTAACGGCGGCAAGGTTGCGCCGCAGCTTCAGCGGATGGCCGCCGAAGATTTGCTCGCGTTGGTTTTTCCGGACCAACTTGCCTGCGCGGAAAATCTTTCGGGACCGATTGAAGTGCCGGCTCACCCGCTGGTCGAGCAAACTGTCCGTGACTGTCTGGAAGAGGCTATGGACATCCACGGCCTCGAGCGGCTGCTGGAATCAATCGAGCGCGGCGAGCGCACTTTGATTGCGCGCGAGATGAACGAACCGTCACCGCTGGCGCAGGAGATTCTGACAGCGAAGCCGTATGCGTTTCTCGATGACGCGCCGGCGGAAGAGCGCCGTACGCTGGCCGTGATGAATCGACGTTTTCTCGACGCGGAGACCGCGGCTGATCTTGGCCGATTGGATCAGGCAGCAATCGATCGCGTGCGCGAAGAGGCTTGGCCTTATGCGGAGAATGCAGATGAGTTGCACGATGCGCTGATGCAGCTTGGATTCATCACAGCGGAAGAAGGGCGGAAAAATGATTGGCAGGGATTGTTTGACGAGTTGGTGCGTGACCGGCGGGCCACTTTGTTGACTCAGGAATCCGAACCGCAGAGGCGGCAGAGCATTTCGCAGAGCAACGCAGAGAAGACGTCCGACCTTGCGACCTCTGCGCGAACCTCCGCATCCTCCGCGGTTAATCTTTGGATCGCTGCCGAACGTTTGAATCAACTGCACGCAATCTATCCGGACGCTTCACTTAATCCGCAAATCGAACCGCCCGCGAGTTACGCGAACGAGA
>DATBSG010000331.1:0-1756 GCA_036559945.1 Pyrinomonadaceae bacterium | reverse complement strand
CCCGCCGCGATGTGTTCCTTAACCTTTTCGACCGCGCCTTCAAATTTCGCGCGCGGCCAATTCGATTGAAAGTGAACTGTCGTTTGACCGAGCGTGGCGGGACTCGAAGGGGCTTGAGCCAATTCACCGAGACGTTTCTCGATTAGTCTAATCTCCTGAACGGCTTGATCGTAAAGCCCGTGCAGGAGCTGCCGATCACCGGCTGCCTCATCCACAAAAACCACGGATGTGATCTCGATTTGCTGTTGCACACGGTCGAACGCGAGCACAGTGCGAAAGAACATCCAGGCGGCATCGTCACTGTCGGGAGCGTGTGATCCGTTGCGCGCAAGCGCCGGCTCGAACCAACGCGCCGCATCGTAGCCAAGATATCCGACCGCGCCACCGCAAAACGGAGTCAGGCCGGGTCGTCGCGCTAACTTCTTACCGCGAAAGTAGTCGCGGAGAAATGCGATCGCATCCTGATCGAGAACTTGCTGCTCGCCATCTTTCTGGACAAAGGTTTTGCTGTCACGGCCGCGGACGATCATCCAGGGATTCGCGCCGATGAATGAATAGCGCGCCAGACGCTCGCCACCTTCGATTGATTCGAGCAGAAAGGCGTGCGACGCATCGCCCGCGATTCGCAGAAACGCGCCCAGCGGCGTCTGCAAATCTGCCAGCACCGCGCGCGTGATGGGCACGACATTGCCGCGCTCGGCTTCCCGTTCGAAATCCTCGAATGTCGCTGGAGTCAGGGAAAGAATGGTCATCTGCTCACGTTTTATAACATGTCTGGAGTTGCGAGAAACAATACGCGGTGGGTCTACAAAAGCCTGTTCGCGGCCAGCCAGTGCCCGCCGTCAACAACCAGGACAGCGCCATTGATGTAGCTGGAGGCGTCTGAACAGAGAAACACTGCGGCGGCTTCGATGTCTTTGATCAGGCCGAAGCGGCCGAGCGGAACGCGTTGGCGAAGTTTTTGTTTGATCGGTTCCGGGACGAGGCGCTTCATTCCTTCAGTATCCTCAATCGGGCCCGGCGCAATCGCATTCACGCGAATTCCGTAACGTCCCCATTCGACTGCGAGGTTGCGCGTCAGCGCATCAACGCCCGCCTTTGCCGCTGAAACGTGGAGCTGCATCGGTGTGCCGAGATAGTGCAGCGTCGCGCTGATGTTCAGAATCTGTCCGCGATGCTGTTTAAGTTGGTCGAATGCAGCGCGGCAGACGTTGAATGTGCCTTTCAGATCTATGTCGACGACCGTGCCAAAGCCGTTTGGCGAAAGCTCTTCGGCTTTGCAGAGAAAATTTCCCGCGGCGCCGTTGACGACGATGTCGACACGGCCGAAGCGTTCGATCGTGGCGGCGATGGCTTGCTGAACTTCGTCAGGATTGCGCACGTCGGCGGCGACGGGAAATGCTTCCCCGCTTGCCGGGAGCGCGGGCGTCCCCGCCCGCTTATCGTTGATTGCTTTCGCCGCCGGTTCGAGATGCTCCAGACGGCGGCTCACCAGTGCGACGTTCGCGCCGGCTTCAGCCAGCGCACGCGCAACACCTCCAGTGATGCCCGTGCCACCGCCGGTGATGAAAGCGACGCGGCCTTTCAGGATTCCGTCTGCGAAGATTTTCATCTGTAGTGCAATCCCGATGATTCGGGATTGCGTGAATCAGTTCGCAAGTTACCAACTTGCGCTACCCGCCCGAAATAAAGGGCCGCGCTTGCACGATGTAAATTTGGCCTTTCATGTAGGCCCATTCGATGTCCTGATCGCGGC
>DATBSG010000330.1:0-7450 GCA_036559945.1 Pyrinomonadaceae bacterium | reverse complement strand
CGGGAACTGATTGCCCGGCGGTCGAGGCATTCCAGATCGGCTGGTTCGTATTATCAATCGGCGCGAAGAAGCCCTGTAAGAGATAGGTGAGACTGCAAGCGTCGCCCACGCCGTCGTGATTTGTATCTGTTTGATCGGAATTCGATTTGAACGGACAATTGTCCTGCGCGTCATTGACCCCATCATTGTCGTCATCGCCGTCAATGCAATCCGCACGGTTGTCGTTGTCATTGTCAGGCGATTTGCTTGATCCGAGGAGCGGATTTGAGCCACAAGCTATCTCGTCAGAATCTAGTTGGCCGTCGTTGTCATCATCGGTGTCCACGCAATCGGCCTGACCATCGCTGTCGGTATCGGTAAAGCCTTCATCAATCGAGCCGTCGAGGTCGTTGTCGACACCGTCGCAGACTTCACACGTCGACGTGGCATTCTGTGGGTTGCTGCCGCAGGCTATCTCCGCCGTGTCGCTCGTGCCGTCGTTGTCGTCATCGGTGTCCACGCAATCGGCCTGACCATCAGTGTCGGTGTCGGCAAAGCCTTCATCAATCGAGCCGTCGAGGTCGTTGTCGACACCATCGCATGCTTCACATGTTGACGCGGCATTCTGTGGGTTGCTGCCGCAGGCGAGTTCGTCCTCGTCGCTTGTCCCATCGTTGTCGTCGTCGCTATCAAGACAGTCCACCTGGCCATCGCCATCAGTGTCCGGAAAACCCTCATCGGTCTGGTTATTGCAATTATTATCGATGCCGTCGCAGATTTCCGCCGCCGCCGGACTAATACGGGGGTCGTTATCGTCGCAATCGGTATTGTCTGAAACGTAGCCTGCCGGCGGGCTGCAAGCGTGGATGCTTACATTCGGATTGCCGTAAGCGTCGTTGTCAGCATCGGAATAGAATGTCGCAGTGACGTCCTCGTCAATCGAGCCATCGCAATCGTTATCGACGCCGTCGCACACCTCGGCCGCGCCATGGTGGACCGCTGCGTTATTAGCCTCGCAGTCCGTATCATCCGGATCGCCGTCACTGTCGGTATCGCTGTTGATCGTGACGTTGTCGACCGCAAAACTCGGCCTCGCTCCACTCCCAATCACATCTCGCTGGACCCAGCGAAGCTGAACCTGTGCCTGGTTATTACAGGTACCTGGTAGCGTGAGCGAGACGGTCTGACGACTCTGTTCCGAAGTATCGCCGGATGCCGTCTTTGTGGGACCTTGAGTGCTTTGGTAGATCCCGCTCGCGTTGCCGCTAGCGGAGGTGAAGGCGCCGTTTATCCCAATTCTATATTGGAGATCGACCTGATTTACTCTCGTGTTTGTAGTGCCATTATAGGGATTTCGAATCGTGGCAACGTCCACTGAAAGCTGAACATTGCTTTTGCCCGAAGTGTCAATTGCCAACACTACAGAGGGGTCTGTGGTGCCTGTGGCGAGAAAGCCAATCTTTCCGTTGAAATTGTATACGTCGCCAGTCGTACTGCTGGCTGAGCCGCTGGCGGCCAGGTCTTCATCTTCCACTGGAGCGACTGTCTTGAAGCCGAGGCCGGCGCCACCGCCCAACCGCCATCCCTGCCAACCGGCTGGATATGTCGTTGAGTTGTGCCCCAGGGCAGAGAAGTTCTGCGCATACGGCAATGGCTGCGGCGTGGGTTGCGTAGGCCCGCCATCCGTCACGGACGTTTGGGCTGTCAAATGTGACGTCGCGCCGATCGCCGCCAGAATGTAGCTTATGCCCCGGTCCGCGTCCTGCGGCACGTAGTCCTGACAAGAGAAGTTTCCGTTCCCATCTGCTTGCACGGTGAACGCGTGTGGGTCTTCAGTGTTGACGTGCGGGTCTTCGTGAAAAGTGAGCGTCACGACTTCGTTCGGTTGGAAGCCGGCGCCAGTGACAATGACTGGCGTACCCGGCGCGTAGTCGAGTCTGTCTGTCGTGATCGCAGCGGACGAACTGTTCAGAATGGAAACTGAATTGAGGAATGCTCCGCTCCCGTCGGCGCCGCCGGTGACGAGTGCCTGATTAGAACCCGGCAGCTCGGTGATCGTCTGGCCACGGCGATTCAAAAGCGCGGAAGCAGCACCCAGCCGAAACATCGCCGTCCGCGTCGGCGAATGCATGATTTGCTGCAGAAGCTCGGGATGCGCATCGCCGATCGGAAAGACATGCGCGTGCGCACCAAATGAATTAATCGCCGGATCGTAAATCTCCATAGTTTCGTGAGCTGAACCACCGATCACCTGCACTTTGCCGTCCGGCAGCGCGCGCATTGTTGGGCGCACGTGCTCATCAGCGGTGCTGCCGGCGCCCATGCACGAGCCATCATTTAGATCCAGAAGCTCGCCGGACATCACACTGGTACCGTCGGCGGCAGTTCCGCCGGCAAGAAGAATTCGGCCGTTGTTCAAGAGCGCCGCGCCGTGAAATGCACGCGGTTCGGACATGGTCGCCGGCAACGCGCGAAAACTATTTGTCGAGCTGTCGTACACCTCGATGCTTCCCGCTGCATCGCCGCCGGCGAAGACAATTCGCCCATCAGTGAGCGCAGTCGCAGTCTGCCCTGCGCGCGCACTATTTAGATTTGCGCCCGTGGTGAAAGCACCCGAAGAAGGATCGAAAACCTCAGTCGTGTTAAGCGCGCCCGTGTCGCCGCGGCCACCGGCAATCAGGACGCGACCGTCAGACAGTCGTGTGGCCGAATGATCGGCGCGCGGCGTATTCAGGTTTCCGGAGACTGAGAAGTTTCCCGTAGCCGGATCGAAGATCTCAGCTTCAGTAACAAAGCCGCTTTGATTTTCACCACCAGCGATCAGCACTTTCCCATCGGTGAGCAACGTCGCCGTGTGGCCTCTCCGGGCCAGGTTCAAAGAGGCGTCCGTTAAAGACTGGACAGGCGGCGCGATCACCCTCGCTCGGCAAAGCGAGACGGATGCGCTTAATACTCGACCCGTTGCATTGGCACTCTTCGCGGAAAAGAATTCTCTGACTGAGCCAACTGAGGACGCCGAAAAGACAATGGAGCCCAAAGAAGCTACAAACACAAACAGTACGAGCAAACTCACTCGCGCCGTTTTCCGATGCAGGGAAACAGAACCAGCGCTGGTATGCAGCGAAGTGAAGCGGGAAAAAGGAATCATGTCTTCCCTCCTTATTTGCTGCCGACTCCAGCAAAGACGGTTTATAGGTGGTTTGAATGACGGCCAGTTCTTGCCGTTTAGTTCAACCCGTTGTTCGGAAAGTCAACGCCTTGATGGAAGTCAGCGTCAGATGAAAACAGCGCAGTGCATCCGTTCGCGTGTGGCGCACTCGCCGTAAGATTTCGCGGAAATGTTAGTCGGTTCGAGGTTTCGCGACAACGAGGTAAGCTGCCGTTTTTGTGTAGCAGTATCTTGCAGTTTTAAATCAATCAAGAGTTGCAGGATTCTGCCAATCAACTCGATGCTGCGATTCAGGGAGTCTTCGCCAAGTTGTTAGCAAACGCGTAAATGACCAGCTCCAGTCGATCCGAAACGCCTAGCTTTGCAAACACTGAGCTGAGGTGATGAGTCACGGTCGTTTCGCTAATAAACAGCCGCGCCGCGATGTCGCGGTTCTTCAATCCTTCGGCCACGAGGGTCAGCACTTCGCGTTCGCGCCGGGTCAGGGTGGCAATCTTTGCGGCTTCCGCATCGATCTTCGGAGGCTGCGTCATCTCGCGCAGCAGGCTGCCCATCATCGATCGATCAAGCCACAGCTCGCCGGCCTGGACTTTTTTGATCGCCTTGAGGAGCACGTCGGCGGCATGTTCCTTCAACACCACGCCCGCGGCGCCAAGGCGCGCGGCGCGGCGATGGCTTTCGATTTCGCGCAGTCCTGTTAAGACCAGCACGTGGACGCCGGCAACCGTATCGGTTAACTCGGGGAGAAAATCCAAACCATTTTCGCTGCCTAGATCGATGTCCAGCAGGATTAGATCGGGCTGTTCACTTTTGGCGAGCGCTAAAGCCTCCGAACGATTTGAGGCCTGGCCAACGACCTTCAAGTCGGGCTCGCTCTCAATCAGCATGCGCAAACCCGTCCGCACCAGCAGGTGATCGTCAACGATCAGGATCTTAATCGCGGAATCCTTACTCATCTCGGTTATAGGGGGATACGGATCGCCACCACAGTTCGATTAGCTTCGTCAATATTAATCGTGGCCGTGCCGCCCAACGCATCGGCGCGTTCCGCAATAGAGCGTGGCCGGAAAGAAGCCGGCGGTGCACCGTTTGAATTCTCGTTTCTAATATTCAGTATTAGGTCTGTCGCATCGCAAGTAATTTCAACCTCGGCCCTATGCGCGGTGCTATGACGCCTCACATTGCTCAAAGCTTCGGCGATCATCTGAAAGACTTGTGCCGCCAGGCGATCGTTCAGTTGTAAGTTCTCTTCGCCGAAGATCTCGACAGCGATGCCGGTCGCCACCGAATATTTTTCTGCGAACCGACGCACCGCCGGGAATAGGACCCCGTAACGGGCCTCCTGGGCCTTCAACTCGTCCAGATAGGTGCGCAGTTGACGAACTTCGTGATTGGCGACTTCACAAAGCTCGCTCACTTCGTTGAAGGCCGAACTGTTTTCGCCGATGAGTTTCTGTCGGATAGCCATTAGGCCCAGTTGCAGCCCGACGTAGGGCTGAATGACAGTATCGTGAATATCGCGTGCAAGCTTCTTGCGTTCCTGCGCGGCAGCCTCAGAGGCGAGCCGATCCAGAAGACCGATGTTGTCCAGCAACGGAATAACATGCTGAATGGACTGGAGTACGAATTCAACCTCAGCCTCATCGATGCGTAACTGACCATCGACCACGTATAGGCGCCCTGTAAATTGGCCCCGGTATGTCACCGGAATTGAGACGAAATTACTAGCACCCAAAGCATTCGCGAGCGCAGCAGCGTTCGGCAACAGTTCTGTCCGTGTCTCGCCGCTTTCCAACTCATAAACACGGACATTCGACGAATGCTTACGATAATTAACGGCGACGTTTGTAGGGGGCGATAAAAACAAGTCGGCCAGCTCGCGGTTAATTGGCTTGGGAAGAGGCGGATCGGACTTGCCACGATCAACGCGCATCAGCTCAATGGCGCGGTTGGGTGCGCGGTAGATTAAGATGCAGGCGCGCGCGTTATAGAATGATCGCAGCGCCTCGAGACCCAAACTGATTGTGCGGCTGATTCCAAAGCGGGGGTTCGAAAGATTGGTGACATCTTTCAGAAGCCGCAGCCGGTGCTTGAGTCTTATTTCCGACCCACCCCAATGAGAAATCATGTAGCCCAGCACGAGCAGCGTCACAGCCCGCAATAGGAAGCGGTTAAGCTCAAAGTTGGGTTCCGGGGCCGTCAAGTACCCGACAGTTATAAAAAGGATCGCTGAAACGATCGTCGTTCTCAGTCCGGAGGCAAATCCCCAACGAAACGAAGCGACTAGAATTGGAAAGAAAAAGAAAAGAAAGAAAATACTGCTGGTACCGCTGCTGGCAGCAATTAGCGCGACGTACCAGATCATGTCGATCCAGTGAAGGACGCCCAGCGGAAGCCGTCTCGGCGCAATCAACGACAGCAGAAGCACCACTGCGCTGTAGACTGTGTATCCGATAAGGAGCGAATACGTCAGCCCAACCAGGCGGTCAGGCTGTGAAGGATCGATATAAATAATAAGGAGCGCGGCCGCCGCCAGCACGAGCCGCATTGGCGAGATCATTCGGGTGTCGATCCACCAATCGGCGGACGAGCCGTGCGACGCGATTGAGGTACGTTGTCTCGCTGCCATCATTGGGCAGAAATATCGTATGCCTGCGGAATTCCCGGAGTTCTGCGCAAAAACTCGCTGATTGGCGCGCGTGAGCGAGGTTGCTGTCTGGGGCGCGAATAATAATCGCCCACAAGCTCAATTGCAAGGCTTCTAGCTTGAAAACTCCGTGACCGCTGATGCCGCTGTTAGCCGTCAGTTTTTGCGAGAGTGAGTCGTCGCCTGTAGAATCTGACTGCTAATTGTGGCTAGCTTCTTCGTCTAAGAGTGAAGAATCGAGCAACTGCGGCTTTGAAACTACTGGGCTCATTTTTTTTGGCAATAACTGCCGTGGTTGCGTTCGCGAGCGCGACTGTGGTTCTTGCGCAATCTACCGATCAGAGCCTGCCCACTCCTGTCTTCTCCAATGAAATTAACGGAACGATCGCTGCATTGGATATTGGCGACCCGCGTTTGACGCGGCACTTCTATGCGTTTGAAGCGACGCCGGGTGATCTGAGCGTGATCGTCAACAGCCGGAACCTAAACGGGGACGTCGACGTTTTCACCGCCGTAACGTTTCGCCCGCTGCTCAAGATCAGTATTTACGCGAACACCTTTCCGCCTGAAGTGACGAAGGGTCTGTACTTCCGTTCGCGGCAAATTCTGATTCTGCGCGTTGAAGCACGCACGCCGAACGACGATCCCGGCACGTATCGAATTACGTTTGGCGGATCGTTCCAACCGTTCAGTGGCGGAATTCCAGTCGCCGAAAACACGGAATCGACCTCGGAAACGACAGCAAGTGAACGCAAGACAAAGCGACTCTCGTCTGTCGGCGCCACCATCGAACAACCGGCGGAAGCAAAAGCAGAAGAAGTCAAAGCTCCGGAGACAGTCGCTGAACCAACGAAAGAGGAAGCGGCAAAAGAAGGTAAATCGAAGCCGCGGTCAACCAGATCGACATCGCGCGGAACTGCTCGCAATCGCCCACCGAAAACTCCTCGGCCGAAACATAAGCCAACCGAAAAGGCAAAGACCGAGTCGGGCAAAACCGAGTTACCCAAAACTGAACCGCCGGAGACGCAGCCTGTCGAGACGAAACCGATTGAAAGCGAAAAGAAGCCGGACGAGACAACCACCACCGCAAAGCCGCCGGCTCAACAGCCTGTGGGCCCGCATTTGATTATTGAACGAACGGACGGCACGCGCATCGATCGACCGATGTCCACTGTCCGTCGCGTGATCGTGGAAAGCAACGTGATTGTCGTCGTGCTAAAAACGGGACGAATCGAACGCATTCCGATGTCGTCAGTCGCGCGAATGGCGATTGAGCCGTAATTTCAATCTAATGTGTTGATGTCTGACGCGTAGTCAGCCACTGCTCTCGGTCAATTCCGCAGATCAAAACTTCCCGATCCATCACTGTCGTTTCTCCTTCGACTCGTTCGCCCAAACGTTCCGCCACGCGAATCGAAGCTAAATTGTCAGGTGCGATCAAACTGATGACGTGGTCGCGATTCATCTCTGTAAAAGCATATTCGAGTGCGCGGCGTGCCCCCTCGGTCGCGTAACCTTTGCCCCAACTGTCGCGCGCAAGCGTCCAGCCTAATTCGAACCCGGGCCAGCCGACCGGATTCATGAAGCCAATTCTGCCGACGACGCGCCCGCTACTCTTTTCTTCCACAGCCCAGATACCGTATCCGCGAAAATAC